>NZ_JAIZ01000306.1:0-17397 GCF_000710465.2 Kitasatospora sp. MBT63
CACTCCAGGGTGTTGCGGGGATCAATGGAACCCGCCGGTCCGCCTCCCGGGGGCGCAGCCGTACCGCGGCCGTACGAGGGCGCCGCAGTCAGGCACCGGCCGGCGCGGGCCGCCCGGCCAGCAGCGCCGTGATCGCGTCGCCGATGAACTCCCGGTCGGCGGCGGTCGCCCCCGCACCGGCGAGGTGGCCCCACACCCCCGGGATCACCCGCAGGGCGGCCCGCGGCATCAGGGCGGCGGCCCTCGCCTCGTCCTCCACCGCGAAGCACAGGTCCCGGGCGCCCGGCAGCAGCACGGCCTCGGCCGTGACCGAACCCAGCGCGGCCTCCACCCGGCCGCCGAACCCGGGCGTCGCCCCGACGTCGGCCAGCTCCCAGGTCCCGACCATGGTCAGCAGATCCTCGGCGGACGGCCCGGCGACGAAGAACTCCTCCCAGAAGCCGGTGAGATACGCCTCCCGGGAGTCGAAGCCCAGCTCCCGGTAGCCGCCCTCGGCCCAGAACGGGTGCGAGGCCGCCCACCCGGCGAAGACCCGGCCCGCGGCCCGCCGGCCCCGCTCGCCGCCGCCGTCGGCGCGCAGCGCGGCCGACAGCGCCGCCAGGAACACCCGGTTGTGCTCACTGGTCACCGCCGACCCGCAGACCGGCGCGATCCGGCGCACCATCTCCGGGTACGACACCGCCCACTGGTAGGCGTGCGCCGCACCCATCGACCAGCCGGTCACCAGCGCCAGCTCGGTCACCCCCAACTCCTCGGTGAGCAGCCGGTACTGGGCATTGACGTTGTCCCGCGGGGTGATCGGGGGGAAGGCCGCCCCCAGCGGGTGGGTGCTCGGCGAACTCGACACACCGTTGCCGAACAGGCCGACGGTGACCACGCAGTACCGGCCGGTGTCCAGCGGTCTGCCGTCCCCGATCAGCCAGTCGTACGCGGTGTGGTCGCCGCCGAAGAAGGACGGGCACAGCACGGCGTTGCGGCCCTCGGCGTCGAGTGTCCCGTGGACCGCGTAGGCGATCCTGGCCGACGGCAGGGTCTCCCCGCCGGCCAGCGGGAGGCTGTCCAGTTCGAAGACGCGGTGGTCCACCGGCTTCTCCTCTGCGATGAACGGCCCACCGGGGGCCGGACGGACGGTCGGTGTCGTACCGGGCGGCGGCCCGCCGCCGGGCTCACAGCCAGTTGGGCGCGATCTCGGTCGCCCAGAGCTCCAGGCTGCGCATCTGCACGTCGTGCGGGATCAGGCCGGAGTACTGGCACTGCAGCAGGTACTCGGGGTCGTGCTGGGTCACCAGCTTCTCGATCTTGCGGTTGATGTCGTCGGGCGTGCCGACCCATTCGAGGCCCCGCTCGACCAGGGTCCGGTAGTCCGCGCCGATCGGGCCGGTCTCACCGACGTGGCGCAGGCTCTCGGTGAACCCCATCGGGCCGAACCAGTTCTCGAAGATGAAGCCGCCGCCGCGCTGCGCCCAGTGGTGCGCCTCGTCGGCGTCCCTGGCCACCAGGACGTCCTTCATCACCCCGACCCGCTCGCCGCGCCGCAGCCGGCCGTGCCCGGCCGCCTCCGCCTCCTCCTGGTAGAGGTCCATCAGACGGCGCACGATCTGGTCGTCGGTGTTCATCAGGATCGGCACCACACCCTCGCGGGCACAGAACCGGAAGGTGTCCTCGCTGAAGCTGAACGGCTGGAACACCGGCGGGTGCGGGTGCTGGTACGGCTTCGGGGCGATGCCCACCTCCTGCACCACGCCGTTCTCGTCCAGGCCGCGGCCGAAGCTGCGCACCGCGTCGTACGGGAACTCCAGGTCCTTCGGCGGGATCGTCCACTGGGCGCCCGAGTGCGAGAAGGTCTCGGTGGTCCACGCCTTCTTCAGGATCTCCCAGTGCTCCTCGAACAGCGCCCGGTTGCGCACGTCGTTGGCACCGGCGTCGGACAGCGTCCCGCCGACCCCGAACGGCTGGCCCATGATCTCGGCCCAGCGCTTCTGGAAGCCGCGCGCGATCCCGACGAAGGTCCGCCCCCGGGTCATGTGGTCGAGCATCGCCAGGTCCTCGGCGAGCCGCAGCGGGTTGTGGAACGGCAGCACGTTGGCCATCTGGCCGACCCGGATGTGCTTGGTCTGCATGGCCAGGTACAGGCCCAGCATGATCGGGTTGTTGGAGACCTCGAAGCCCTCGACGTGGAAGTGGTGCTCGGTGAACGACAGCCCCCAGTAGCCGAGTTCGTCGGCGGCCTTGGCCTGCTGGGTGAGCTGCCACAGCATGTTCTGGTAGTTCTGCCGGTTCACCCCGGCCATGCCCTTGAGCACCTGGTCGTGGCTGCCGACGGTCGGCAGGTAGAAGAGGATGGACTTCACTGGTGGTCCTTTCGTGCCGCGCCGCGACGCCGCGGCCGGCTGCGGGGGAGGGGCGAGTCGACGGTGGCACCGGCTTCTTGCGAATCGTTTGACGCGCCGCCTGTCGGCCGGCCCGCCCCGGCGGCGGCCCGGCGCCCCCGGCGGACGACGACGCGGAGCGGGACGTCCAACGGGCGCCAAGGAGGCGCTGCCAGCCTGGTGACGGGCCTCACCCGACCCGAAGGAGCCCGCCTTGAACCCAGCAACTGCCAGCGCCCCCGGTGCGACCGGTACCGGGCTCGCGGCCGCGGACCGCGCGACGCTCATCCACCCCACGCTGCCGGCCCACCGGACGGACCGCACCGTCCTGGTCTCCGGCCGGGGCTGCCGGGTCACCGACGACGCCGGCCGCACCTACCTGGACGCCTCCGCCGTCCTCGGCGTGACCCAGGTCGGCCACGGCCGCGCCGAACTCGCCCGGGCCGCCGCCGACCAGATGACCCGGCTGGAGTACTTCCACACCTGGGGCACCCTCAGCAACGACCGCGCGGTGGAACTCGCCGCCCGGCTGGCCGGCCTGGCACCGGGCCCGCTGCGCCGGACCTACTTCACCAGCGGCGGCGCGGAGGGCAACGAGATCGCGCTGCGGATGGCGCGGCTGTACCACCACCGGCGCGGCGAGCCGCAGCGCACCTGGATCCTGGCGCGCACCATGGGCTACCACGGCATCGGCTACGGCAGCGGCGGCGTCTCCGGATTCCCCGTCTACCACACCGGGTTCGGCCCCAGCATGCCGAACGTGCACTTCCTGACCCCGCCGCACCCGTACCGCCGGGAGCTGTTCGCCGGGACGGACGTCACCGAGTTCTGCCTGGCCGAACTGCGCGAGTCGATCGAGCGCATCGGCCCGGAGCGGATCGCCGCGATGATCGGCGAACCGGTGATGGGCGGCATCGGCGCGGTCGTCCCGCCCGCCGACTACTGGCCGCGCGTCGCCGAACTGCTGCGCTCCTACGGCATCCTGCTGATCCTGGACGAGGTGATCACCGGCTACGGCCGCACCGGGCACTGGTTCGCCTGCGAGCACTTCGGGGTGGCACCCGACATCCTGGTCACCGCCAAGGGCCTCACCTCCGGGTACATCCCGCACGGCGCCGTGCTGGTCACCGACGAGGTCGCCGACGCGGTCACCGGCGAGCAGGGCTTCCCGGCCGGCTACACCTACACCGGGCACCCGACCGCGTGCGCCGTCGCGCTGGCCAACCTGGACATCATCGAACGCGAGGGACTGCTCGCCAACGCCACCGCAGTCGGCGGCCATCTACGGGGCCGGCTGGCGGAGTTGACGGACCTGCCGGTGGTCGGCGAGGTCCGCGGGGTCGGTCTGATGCTGGCCGTCGAACTGACCGCCGACCGGGAGGCCCGCAAACCGCTGCCGCACGGCACCACCGAGGTGGCCGACGCGCTGCGCGAGCAGGCCGGCATCATCCTGCGGACCAACCCGTACGCGCTGGTGATCAACCCGCCGCTGGTGTTCACCCGGCAGGACGCGGACCAACTCGTCGACGGCCTGCGGTCGGTGCTCAGCCGGGTGGACCCCGACGGACACCTGCGCTGACCCGCCCGGCCGAGCGGTGCGCGGCGAACGGCCACTGCGGGCGCCGCAGCACGTCCTCGCCCCGCAGCTCGATCTCGTCGGCCATGGCCGCCACCGTGGTACGGGCCTGCTCCGCCATCCCGGCGTGCTGCTCCGCCTCGGCCAGCAGACCCAGGTGCAGCGCCCGCCGGAACACCGTGCCGGAGCGGGACGCCGCGTCCAGCGCCCAGCGCATCCGCCGCAGCCCGCTGCCGCTGCGGCCGCGGTGCACCTCGGTCCAGCCGAGCAGGACCGCGAGCATGTACTGCCAGTGGCTGAGCTGGCAGCGCACGGTCAGGTCGACCCCGGCGGTGCTGGCCTGCCAGGCCCGCTCCACGTCCCCGTCGAGCACCGCCAGCAGCGCGTCGGCGTAGAGCGCGAAGGCACGGTCCCACGGGCGGTCGCAGCTGTCCGACTCGGACAGCTGCAGCAGCTCCTCGCGGTAGCGTTCGGCGGCCGCCCGGTCGCCGAGCAGGACGTGGCTGACGGCCAGGTGGACCCGGTAGTTGATCCTGGGGTCGCTGCGGGACAGACCCATGAAGCGGTCCGGCCGCTCCTTCTCGCCCTGCGCGTCGACCAGCGGGAGACCGCACTCCAGTTCGGCGACGGCCTCCGGCAGCCGGCCGGCGGTGTACCGCAGCACCCCCTTGCCGTAGCAGGCGGCGGTCCGGGCCTCGGTGCCTCCGCCGTGCTCGGCCAACTCCTCCAGCAGGGCGACCAGTTCGGACACCCGGGCGAGGTCGCCGTCGGCCAGGTGCATGATCACCCGGGAGGCCAGCAGCGCGGTCGGCCGGGTGTTGTCGAGGGTCTTCTGCAGCACCTCCGCCCGGGTGCAGGCGTCCGCGACCGCCGGCGATCCGTACCCGAGGGTCATCGACAGCAGCCAGACGACCCGCTTCTGCAGCTCCAGTTCGGCCGCGACGGACCGGTCCCTGGGCTGGCCGCGCAGGACGTCGATGGCGTGCGACAGCCAGGCGTACGCCTCGGAGTGCAGCAGCCGGCGCTCGGCGAGGTCGCCGAGGCCGACCAGGGGCTGCACCGCCTCGCGCAGGTCGAGTTCCTGCGCGGCCCGGCCGCAGTGGTGGGCGATGGTCCCGGCGCAGTCGGTGCGGGCCGTGCCGACCGCACCGTCGGCCAGCGCGCCCGCCACCCGGTGGTGCAGCCGGGCGCGGTGGACCGGGTCGAGGTCCGCGAGCAGCATGTCCCGTACCAGGCCCTGGGCGAACCGGAAGCCGTGCGGGTCGACCGGGTCCGGGGTCAGAAGTCCGCTGTGCAGTGCCTCGTTGACCAGGCCCGGCGGTTCGCCGAGCCCGGCCAGCACGTCGGTGAGCAGCCGGCGGTCCACGGCCGGGCCGATCACCGCGCAGGTCTGCAGCACCCGGGCGACGCCCGCCGGGCACTCGGCCAGGCGCGAGCGGAGCACCAGCCGCAGGTCGACGGAGATCGCGGCGGTCAGCTCGGCGGGGTCGGCGGCGGCGCCGGCCGACGGCCGCAACTTGGTGAGCAGGTACGGGTTGCCGCCGGTGGCGCGGTGCGCGGCCGACACCAGGTCCCAGGAGAGCGGCTCGCCGTCGGTCCGGTCGATCAGCGCCCTGGTCTCGGCGAGCGAGAGCACGTTCAGGTGCATGTGCTCGGCGGCGACCTCCTGGAGCAGGTCGGCCACCGCGCTCTGGAGTTCGGGGCGCAGCGCGAGCCGGTGCTCCCGGACGGTCGCCACCACCAGCAGGTCGGTGTCGCGGATCTCCTTGGTGAGCAGCTGCAGCAGGGCCAGCGTGCGGGTGTCGGCGAGGTGCAGGTCCTCCAGGAACAGCGCGAGCGGGCGGCGGGCGGCCGTCAGCAGCGCCTGGCAGACGGCGTCCTGGAAGGCCAGGTGCTGGGCGGGGGAGAGCGGTGTCTCGGCGCCGCCGAGGCCGGGGGAGCGGTCCGGGCGCAGCAGGCCGAGCGCGTCCAGGACCGGTTCGGGCAGCGAGCCCAGTTCGTGGGACCTGGTGCGGCGGAGCTTGCGGACGACCCGTTTCCACAGCCAGTAGTCCGGGAGTTCGGGGCCGGCGGCGCAGTGCGCCCAGACGGCGTCCATGCCCGCGGCCGGCAGTCCGCTCTCCAGCTCCTGGAGCAGCCGGGTCTTGCCGACGCCCTGTTCGCCGATCACCAGGACGGTGCGGCCGCGGCGTCCGGGCTCGGTGAGGGTGCGCAGGGTCTCCAGTTCGCGGGCGCGGCCGACCAGGTGTCGGGCCGGCCCGGCCGGTGCCGATCCCGGTGCCGGTGCCTGTGCCGGTACGAGGTGCGGCGGTTGGGGCGCCGGGGCGGGCGGCCGCAGGTCGTCGACGTCGGCCACCACGGTGAGGCGGGGGCGCGGTGTGGCCGGGGCAGCGGCGGGCCGGCCCGCGTGGACCAGGTCCTGGCGAAGGATCGCGCCGTGCAGTTCCTGGAGCTCCTTGCTGGTGTCGGCGCCGAGCTCCTCGGCGAGGTGGGCCCGGATCCGTTCGAAGGTCAGCAGCGCCTCGGCGGGCTGGCCGCAGTGGTACTGCGCCAGCATCAGCTGGCAGCCGAGGCGTTCCAGCATCGGGTTGCGCCGGACCTCGTCGTCGAGTTCGCGCACCACCTCGTCGTAGCGGCCGAGGCCCAGGCACGCATCGGCCCAGGTCTGCAGGCCGACCAGGCGCAGCTGTTCGAGCCGGGCGGACTCCAGCTGGGCGAAGTCGTAGGCGGCCAGCTCCCCGTACGGGGTGCCGTGCCACAGGCCCAGGGCGTCGCCGGCGGTGCTCCGGGCCGCGGCCAGGTCGCCGCGGGCGAACTGCTCGCGGCCGCACTCGACGGCGGACTGGAACCTGCTGGCGTCGATGCAGTCCCGGTCGACCTCCAGGACGTAGCCGGGCGCCTGGTAACGCAGGGCCAGCAGGCGGCCCTTGGGCGGTACGGGGGCGTGGCTGTCGATCGCCTTGCGCAGCCGCGAGACGTACGACTGGAGGGTGCCGACCACCGCCTGGGGCGGTGAGGAGCCCCAGATGGCGCTGACGATCCCGGAGACCGACACCACCCGGCCCGCGTTGATCAGCAGGAGGGCCAGCAGCGCCCGTTGCCTCGGTGGGCCCAGGTCCAGCTCTCGTCGGCCGGCCTGCACCGACATCTGTCCCAGCACCCGGATCGGCGCGGGGCTCCGTAAGGCGAGATCGGCAGCGGCGTGGTCAACTTGGCTCATCTCATCCCATCCCGTCAAGCAAGACAGCTGGTGCATCCGCGGTGGCCGCAGGGGTGAGCCCGCGTCACGGCGTGATTCAGGTAATGTCCGGACACGGCCGGGGATGTCGCGACGGCCCGCCGTACGGGGGTGCGGACGGCGGGGGCCTCGGAGGGTCGTCGGTCCCGTGTGGTGGCCGCTCCCTGCCGTCACCGACGGTTGCTGGGCCGGCGGTGCTGGGGGGCTGGGGAGGGCGCGGGAGCCGTCGACGGGTGTGCTGGCCGGGCGCTTTCAGGCCAGGCGTCTGGGTGTGGCGCGGCGAGGACGGCGTGCGGCGGAAATGGTGGTGCCTCCCTTGGCGCGACCAGCCGTGATCCGCGTGCGTGGGAAGCGGCGGAGCAGCACATGGCTGGTCATGTCACTGTCATGTGAATCATGAACGCTGCCAGGCTACCCCGGACGAGGGGGGTCATAACACCCGCCATCGGACAGGGATGTCGGTCCGCGCAGACGGCTACGCAAGGTGACAGGAACAGGGCCGCGCCGCAGCGCCGCGCGCGGGCACGGGAGTGACCGCCGGGCCGTCGCGGCAACGGCGCGGCGGGGACGGCGGGGACGGGGAGCGCCGGATCAGGGGACCGTGGCGGCCTCCTCCCGGCCGGGCACCGGCTCGGCCCGGCGGTCCCCGCGCAGCCGGGCCAGCAGCAGCTGGCCACCGGCGCAGACCACGGCCAGGCACAGGCAGGCGCCCCACACCGGCGCGGTACCGGACGACTCGACCACCCGGCCGCTGAGCACCGGCGCCAGCGCCACCGACAGGCTCCAGGTCGACAGGAACCAGCCCTGGTACCCGCCCTGACGGTCCGGCGGGGACAGCGCCGCCACCAGCGCCATGCAGGTCGGCCAGACCACGATCTCGCCGAGGCTCCACAGCACGACGCTCGCCCCGTACCCGGCGACGCCGTGCACGAGGGCGGTCAGCCCCATCCCGAGGCCGGTCACCAGGGTCGCGGAGGCCAGCGCGTACTCCGGCCGAAGCCGCCCCGCCAGCCGGGTCAGCGGGAGCTGGAGCACCGCGATGACCAGGCCGTTCATCATCATCGCCGTACCGTAGTCGGCGGGCGACAGCCCGTCCGCCGTCATCGCCAACGGCAGCACCACCAGCGGCTGCTGGAAGAGCAGCCCCAGCAGCAGCACCGTGCCCAGCAGTACCAGGAACGCCGGCGACCGGGGCACCGCCCCCGCCGCCCCCGCGGGCGCGGCCGCGTCCGCCGCCCGGCGGGGGCCCGGCGGCGGCCTGGTCTCCGGCACCCGCAGGTAGACCACGACCCCGGCGAGGAGGTTGGCCAGTGCGTTGACCAGGAACAGCAGCAGGAAGCCGTGGGAGGCCGCGAGGCCCGCCGTCACGGCGGCCGCGGAGAAGCCCAGGTTGGTCGCCCAGTAGATCAGCGCGTACGCCCGTGGCAGGTCCGCCGGTGCGACCAGGTCCGCGACGGCCGCCGCCCGTGCCGGGCGGGTGGCGTTCAGGCCCACCCCCACCGTCAGGGTGAACAGCAGGACCGGCGCCCGGCCCTGGGTCAGGCCGAGCCCCAGCATGCCGGTGACGGTGAGGACCTCACTGGCCAGCAGCACCGCCCGCCGCCCGACGCGGTCCGCCAGGATGCCGCCGAACAGCGAGGCGATCCCGCTGCCCACCCCGAAGACGGTCAGGGTCAGACCGGTGAAGAAGACCGAGTAGCCGCGCACCGTGGTGAGGTAGATCGCCATGAACGGCACCACGAAGCCGCCCGCGGAGGTGACCAGCGTCCCGCCCCAGAGCCACCAGAACGGGCCGGGAAGCCCCCACGGCGCCCCGGCCGGCCGGGCCGGCACGTCAGCTCCGGGCTTCGTACTCGACCCTGAGCGTCCGTGAGAGATGGTCACGGAACTCCACCGCCGCGGCGTCCGAGGCGTGCTGCGAGAGCACGATCGCCGGGTAGCCGGACCAGTCCGGGTACGGCCGCAGCAGCGCGCCGGGGCCGACGGTCTGCGCCACGTGGTCCACGCAGGGCTCCTCGCGCACCTCGTCCAGGCCGTGCACCCGGACGATCCGGCCGCCGCCGCCGACCGGCACCAGGTAGGCCGCCGCGTGGCCGGTGCCCACCGGCTCGCGGGTCCAGCACTCGGGCTCCCGGCCGAGGTGGATGCGGACCGCCTCCGCCGCGAGGTCGATCCCGCTGCTCACGTGCACCAGGTGGTGCATGAACCCGCCGCCGCCGATCCGCGCCCCCATCTCCAGCAGCACCGGCCGGGTGCCCGAGACCAGCCGCAGCTCGGTGTGGGTGGTGCCCTCGGTGATGCCGAAGGCGTGGTGCGCGCCGACCACCTCGCGTTCGACGGCGGCCAGCACGTCGGCCGGGAGCTGGGCGGGGGCCCGCAGCGTGGTCTCCTCGAAGTACGGTCCGCTCAGCTCCCCCTTGTAGCTGATCGCGCAGACCCGGACCCGTCCGCGGTGCACCAGCGACTCGGCGGAGATCTCGGGACCGTCCAGGTACTCCTCGACCAGCACCCCCCAGCCGTCCGCCGGTTCGCCGTCGGCCGCTCCGCCGTCGTAACCGAGGTGGGCGTGGCACAGCGCCCAGGTGGTGCGCACCGCCCGCTCCAGCTCCGCCGCGGAGTCGACCCGGATCACCCCGAGGCTGGAGTAGCCGTTGGCCGGCTTGACCACGACCGGGAAGCGCAGCCCCGCCGCGTCCGCCCAGTCGTCCGGGTGGCCGACGGCGACGAACCCGGGGACCGCGAGGCCGGCCGCGCGCAGCAGCCGGCGCATGCTCCGCTTGTCCCTGACCACGTCCGCCGCCTCCTCGGTCAGCCCGGTGAGCCCGAGCACCCGGGCGGCCCGGGCGACGAAGGGGACGGCCTTCTCGTTGCCCGCCATGATCCCGTCGAACGGCTCGCGGCCGAACCGCTCCACCAGGGCGGCCAGCGCGGCGTCCGGATCCCCGTCGACGTCCAGCGGCAGGAGTTCGACCACCCCGGCGGCCTTGCGGGCCCGCTCGGCGTCGTCGTCCCCCCGGGGGACCAGGATCAGGTCGGCGCCCGCCCGCTCCGCGGCCTCGAACACCCAGGGAAGAGCGGAGAACTGACCGACCAGGACGAGTTTCGGGCGCTGCCGCATAGGGATCTCCGTACGAGAGTGGTAGACGTGCGGGTGCCCGGCGTCCGGGCACCCGCCACGGCCGCCCGGACGCCGCCCGGTTCGCGGGCCGCGTCCGGGCGGCCGCGCGGAACACGACGCAGCCTTCCCCAGCGTTCTTGGCGGATCCTTGCAAACGGTTTGACGTCCCGGTTCGCGCTCCCGGACGGGGGCCCGGTGGGGCCGGGGTCGGGGGACCGGAGGTCTCAGGTCTCAGGCCGGCCCGGTCCAGCGCGGTGCGGTGGTGCGCGAGGGCCTGCCCGGCCTGGCCCAGGGCGGCCAGGGTCTCCCCGAGGCCGTGGCGGGCGTTGGTCCGGCTGCCGGGGTCCCCGAGCCGTTCGGCCGGTGCGAGGGCCCGTCGGGAGTGGGTCGAGCCCCGGGTGTGGCGGCCCGACTCCAGGTGCAGCAGGCCGAGGACGGCGAGGGTCTCGGTCTCCGCCGCAGGAGCCGATCGCCCGCGCCGGTGCCGTGGGCGATCGGCCGAAAAGCATCAGTAGACTGCTCGCCGGTTGTCGACGTCCACGATTCGGAGAGCATGCGCCATGGGCCACAGGCGTGCCGTGCGGAGGACTCGGGGGACATCAAGAGTATCGGGGACATCGAGAACATCGGGGACGAGGAGAGCGCGGAGAACCCGCAGACCGCGGCGGCTCGCGGTGGCCCTGCTGATCGTCGCCGCGGCGGCCACGGCGACGGGGGCCGCCCTCGGCGGCGGTTCGCGCCCCCGTGACGCCGCCGTCGCGCGGCCCGCGCCGGTCCCCGCCACCGACCCGGCCGGGTCCGTGGACCAGGGCGAGATCTCCGCACTGGCCGGCCCGAGCGTCACCGCCACGCCCTCGCCGAGCCCGTCCGCCTCGGTCAGCGGCACCGCCGGCCCCTCGGCCGCCGCCGCGGCCGCGCTGAGCGCGAGCCCGGGCCTGGACAGCCCGCGGATGAAGGACATCGCCCAGCAGTTGGTCTCCAGCGCCGAGAACTCCTCGCTCGACTGGCGGGCCCAGTACAAGTACATCGAGGACATCCAGGACGGCCGCGGCTACACCGGCGGCCTCATCGGCTTCACCTCGGCCACCGACGACATGCTCCAGCTGGTCAGGCACTACCAGACGCTGAACCCCGGCAACCGCCTGGTCCGCTACCTGCCCGCACTCCAGCAGGTCGACGGCACCGACTCGCACGAGGGCCTCGACCCCACCTTCACCGACGACTGGCGGGCCGCCGCCCAGGACCCCGCCTTCCAGCGGGCCCAGGACGAGGAGCGCGACCGCGTCTACTTCGACCCCGCGGTCCGCCAGGCCAAGGCGGACGGCCTGCACGCACTCGGGCAGTTCGCCTACTACGACGCGCTGGTGATGCACGGCCCGGGCACCGGACCGCGCAGCTTCGGCGGGATCCGCGCGGCCGCGCTGGCGAAGGCCCGGCCACCGTCCCAGGGCGGCGACGAGACCGCGTACCTGACCGCCTTCCTCAGCGCCCGCCGGTCGGTGATGGCCGCCGCGCAGCACGACACCGACCGGGTCGACTCCGTCCAGTCCGCCTTCCTGAAGGCCGGCAACCTGGCCCTCGCCACCCCGCTGTGCTGGACCATCCATGGCGACTCCTACACCATCGCGCACTGACCGCTCGGGCGTGGGGGGCGGTGGCCTCGGCCGCCGCATACTCCGAGCCGTCCGCCCGCCGGGGCGTTGCGGAGCTGTCGTCGGCCGGACGGCGGCACGTCGAAGCCCCGTCGGACGAAGGTGACTTGGCAGGTCACCCGCCCGACGGGGCTTTCGTTGTGTACCGCTGTGGCTCCGGCGTGCCGGTGGTTGGTCAGAAGTGGAGCATCCACTGGAAGTCGGACTGTGCGCTGCTCACGTGGACGTGGCTGCGGGTGCCGTAGTCGAGGGGGTTGTTCCAGTTGTATTCCTCGACGTCGAAGGAGCCGTCGGAGTAGACGGCGTTGACGTAGGCGACGTGGCCGACCTTGTGGACGTCGTTGACGGCGATGGCGCCGACGGTGGGGGTGGTGTTGACGGTGACGCCGACGCGGCGGGCGGCGTCGTCCCACGTGCCGGCGTTGCCCCAGGTGGTGCCGCCGTAGGAGTTGCTGAAGTTCGGGACGCCGAGACGGCTGGCGATGCGGTACGCCGCGAAGGCGGTGCAGTTGTCGGCGGCGAAGCCGCGGGTGCCGTGGTCGAAGTCGTCGGCGGGGCTCTGGTTGCCGCCGGTGCCGCCGCCGCTGAGGAACTGGTGAGACGCCTCGTTGTTCTTCAGGGTGGAGTTGAGGTTGCCCTTGGCGCCGGGGGCGAAGTCCTGGCCGCCGCCGCCGTAGCCGCTGTTGACGTAGACGCGGACGGTCTGCCCGGTGCGGTTCCACACCGAGGCGGCGTTGTTCTTGACGCAGATGCCCTGGCCGGCGCCGGCGCTCTTGAAGTCGTAGCAGGTCGGCTGGGTGGCTCCGAGGTCGCTGACGGAGCCGGTGAAGTCGGAGATCGAGCCGGCCTCGTCGCTGTTGTAGTAGTAGCAGAACTCGCCGGCGTCGCAGACTCCGTCACGGGAGGCCGCGAAGGCGGGGGTGGAGGTGGTGGCGATGAGGGGAACGGCCATGGCCAGGGCGGTGCCGGCGACGGTGAGCGTGGTGCGTATGTTCTTCATGGTCTTCGTTCTTTTCGTGACGTGTCACCGACGGGTGCATCGGTCGTGCTCGGGTGGTGCGTGTGCGCGGTCAGTGGGTGCGCTGGTACTGCTCCCAGGTCTGGATGGGGATGCGGGGGCCGTCGTCGGCGCCGTGGTTGGCCAGGCCGTTGAGGCCGAGGTAGTAGTCACCGGTCTGGTTCTGGGCCTGGCTGGACAGATCGGTGTCGCTGATCGCTGCGGCGTGGATGTGCCACGGCCAGTCGCCCTGGCTGGGGTCGCGGACCCAGGCGGCGAATCCGACCTGGCGCAGTGCCCGGGCGACGGCGGTCCGGGTGCTGCTGGACATGCCGTCGATGTTGATGTCCACGACGCCACCACCGTCGTGGGTGCCGGCGGAGGTGGGATCGCCGCCGGGGTTGTAGGAGCCCTGCGCGAGGGTGAGGCGGAAGCCCAGGAGGCGCTCGGCCTCGGTGAGCATGTTCTGGGTGCGGGTGTCGACGGTGTATCCGTCGCGCTGCAGCTTCGCGCCGGGTCCGATCTGGTGGGTGACGGTGAATCGGCCCTGCCCCAGTGCGGCGAGGGAGGAGGCGCCGGGCAGTCCGTTGGCGTCCAGGCCGGTGTAGCCGAGGGAGCGCTGGAAGGCGGCGTAGGCGGCGATGGTGGTGGTGCCGAAGTACCCGTCCACCCAGCGGGCGTCGAGGAGGTTACGGGCCTGCAGAGCCCGCTCGACGGCCAGGACCGAGTCCTTGGCCCCCGGGGTCAGCGTGCTGTCGGGGCGTCGGGGGTCGATCTGGGCAGCCAGGACGGTGGCTTCCATGTCCACCACGGGCAGCGCGGCAGCGGTGGCCGCCGATGCCTCGCTCTGGGACGGTGGGGCTGCCGCGCTGGCCTGTGCGGCGCTCAACACCAGGCCGCTCAGGACGGCGGCGGCCGTGAGCAGTCGGAATGCGGCGTTGCGGGTCGTGATGACGGATGCCATGCGGTGGTTCCTTCCGGCTCGGTGGAGGATCGGCCCCGGCCCCGTCCCGGTGTCGGGCAAGGGGGTGGCGTCGTCGGGCCCGCGCCGGGGCCCGAGATCCGTTCGAGACGTTAGGAGGTGCCGATAGCGCGCGCGTATCGCCGCAGGGCGCCCCCGGGCAGACCCGCCGGGCCGCAACGACGGCCCCGCGCACGGGAGTCAGGGCCCGGGCGGCACGGCCCGGGCGAGCCGCGCCATCGGGCGGCTACGGCCGCGATACCGCCCTGCTCGGCGCGCAGGGGCACCGAGCTGCTGCGCCGGAGTGGAGCGAACACGTCGGCTCCCCGGCAGTCGCCACGGGGACAGGCTGCGGCAGCGGCTCGTGCAGCTCCGCCAATGACGGAAGGGGTGCCGCGTGTGGCTGGATCACCTGCAGCGGACCGCCCGGGTCGGCGCCCGAGAACGTCAAGGCGCCTGCCCGCACCTCATGCCGAGCAGCCCCGACGGACCCGTCGGGCCGTCGACGCGCTCCACGGGAGTCCGGCCGATCGTCCGGACGGCCCGTAGCCGGCCCAGCGGCGGACGGCCGACGGCTCCCACCCGGAAAGTCGCAGGTGGGAGCCGTCGGCCGTGCTACATCAGATCAGCGTGCGCCAGTAGTACCAGAACCGGTTCAGCACCAGCAGTGCGATCCCGAGGTACCAGAGCGCCGGGACCACCCAGTGCCACCGGGCGACCGCGGGCCACCAGCGGGGTGCGGGCAGCACGCCGGTGCGCAGGTTGTGCAGGGTGGTGTACCAGAACAGCGGCAGCACCACGGCCCAGACCACCATGCAGTACGGGCAGAGCGCACCGATCTCGTACAGCGCCTGGTCGATCAGCCAGACCACGAAGCCGAGCCCGAACAGCGTCCCGGCCTGCAGGCCCAGCCAGAACCAGCGGCGGTAGGCCGCCCTCGCCAGCAGGCCCGCACCGACCGCCACGACGGCGCCGAAGGCGGCCAGGCCGATCAGCGAGTTGGGGAAGCCGAAGGCCTCCGCCTGCTCGGTGCGCATGATCGAGCCGCAGCTGATGATCGGGTTGATGTTGCAGCTGGGCCGGTAGGACGGATCCTTCAGCAGACGGATCTTGTCGACGGTCAGCACGGCGGAGGCGGCGAGGCCCAGCAGGCCGCCGATCAGCAGCAGCCAGCCGAACCGGCGGCTCGCGCCGACCGGTGCGGCGGCGCCGGCCGGGACCGGCGCGGCCGCCGAGGCGGGCGGGACGGGGGCGGTCATCGGGTCACCCGCCGATCGACTGCTTGACCAGCGCCTTGAACTGCTCGCCGTTCAGCGGTCCGCTCTGGCCGAAGATGTTCAGCTGCTTGCCGTCCAGCTGGACGGTCGGGGTGCCCTGCACCCCGCTGTTGTTGAACGCGCTCGCCACCTTGGCCGCCCACGGCCGGTAGGTGCCCTCGGTGACGGCCTTGGTGAACGCCTCGGTCTTCAGGCCCGGCACCTGGCCGGCCAGGTCGAGGATCCGGTTGACGTCGCCGAAACCGTCCTCGCGCTCGTCCGGCTGGTTGGCGTACAGCACGTCGTGGAACTGCTTGAACTTGTCGACGCCCTCGTTCAGCGCCGCACCGGCCGCCGCCAGCGCGGTCCGGGAGCCCTTGCCGCCCAGGTTGCTGTCCAGGAACGCGGCCAGGTGGTACTCGATCTTGTACTGGCCGTCGTCGGCCAGCTGCTGCACGGTGCTGCCCGCCGAGGCCTCGAAGTTCTTGCAGATCGGGCAGCGGAAGTCCTCGTACACCTTCAGCGTGTGCGGGGCGTCGGCCTTGCCGTACACCACGACGGTGCCGTCCGGGCCGGAGGCGTTGGCGGGGACGACCAGGGTGCTGCCGGACGCGGACGCGGCGGTGTCGTCCGAGCCGCTGCCGCCGGCGGTGCCGATCGCCAGCGCGGCGCCGCCGCCGACCACGGCGATCGCACCGACCACCGACACGGCGACGATCACCCGGCGGCGCAGGGCCTCGCTGCGGGCCTCCTGCTGCTTCGCCTGCTTCATGCGGTCACGGGGGGAGAGGTGGGGCTGCTGGTTGCTGCTCATGATGGTCCGTCGACTCCTGGACTGGTGCATGCCGCGCGGACGCGCGCCGGGCATGCGGGAGGGGTGGGTGGCCTGCGGGGCCGGCCGGACCCTCCGTCGGGAGGACGGGAGGAGACGTCAGCCGGCGAGCGCGAGAGCCGGCGGACCGCGCCGCGGCGCGGGGGTGAGGACCAGCTGCGCGGGGCGCAGCAGCGACCGCTCGGCCTGCGGGACCGGCCGCAACGCGGCGGGGCAGGCGGGCAGCGGGGTACCGGTCAGCAGGGCACGCCAAGGGGCGGGCAGCAGGGCGCGGACGGCGCGCAGCGCCTCGGCGACGCCGGTCAGCGCCCGGTCGCCGAGCCGCAGCCAGGCGGCGGCGGCCAGCGCGACGGCCACGTGCACCAGCAGGACCAGCAGCTTGACCCAGCCACCGGAGTGGCCGGCCCAGCCGGTCAGCAGCGAACTGCCGTCCACCGAACCGCCGCCGCAGACCAGCAGGTCCATCCCGTGGCCGGGGGCGGCGGTGGCACAGGTGTCCTGGCCGAGGTTGAAGGCGGTGTTCAGCAGCAGCTCGACCGGCACCAGCACGGCGGAGATCTGTACGAAGCCGCGGCGGGTCCCCGACAGCGCCATCGCGAGCAGGAAGACGGCCACCGAGGTGGCGGCGACCAGGGAGAGCGGCAGCGCCCGCCCGGTCAGCAGGACCTGGCCCAGCGCGGCGAGCGGCACGGCGAGCGCGGTGAACACCGCGGCCCGCAGGGCCCTCGTAGCCTGGTTCTCGGTCATGGTCTCGGAGTATGTCACGGCTACCCGGTCGGGCGGGAGGGCGCCTGCGGCGGGCCCGGACCGGGCACTTGACGGCAGCCGGCCCGCCCGGCGGGCCCGAGGGAGCGGAATCCGCGGCCGCGGAGCCCCGGCGGGACGGACCGGACGCGCGGCGGTGGCTGTGGCGAGTCTCACCCGTGTCCCGCCCGTGCCGTGCCCGCTCCCGCCCGTGCCGTGCCCGCGGCGGCAGCCCCGTTCGAGCGGTGTCACCCGTGGGTGTGGCGGGCCGGGCGAATCGCCCCGGGCGCGCCACGCCGCTGGCGACAATCGCCGGATGGACGACCTGCCCGGTGTGCCGCTGCCGTTCGTACCCCACCCGGGGCCGGCCCTGCCGTTGCCGCCGGTGCTGCTGCCCGTCCTTCCCGCGTTCCCGGTCCTTCCAGCGTTCCCGGTGCCGCCGGGTTGGTCCGTGCCATACCTGCCCGGAACATCCCGGCCGTCGCCGCCGCCCGGCCGGGACCCGTGCCCGTCCGACCCCTCCGACCCGGGCAGTCCGGTGCCGAGTGCTCCGGTGCCGAGTGCGCCCGCGTCGAGTGCGGCGCCCTCGCCGGGGCCGACGTCGGCACCGAGCGCTCCGGCCTCCCCCGCCGCGCCGAAGGACGGCCCGTCGAC
>NZ_JAIZ01000306.1:17529-30731 GCF_000710465.2 Kitasatospora sp. MBT63
CCCCGCCGCGCTGTCGCTGTCCCCGCCGTCCCCGCCGTCTGCGGTGGCCAGGACGGGCCCGCCGCCGCCCGGGCCCGCCGTCCCGGCCCCGGTGGCCGGCACCGCGGTGGCGACGACGCCGTCCGCCGCCGCGGCCGCCCCGCCCGTCCCGTCCGCCGCGGCGGGGCTGGAGCCGGTGGTGTGGGCCGCCGTCCTGCTGGTCACGGTCCTGCTGCCGGCCGCCGTCGCCGCCCTCGTCCATCCCGTCCACGTCCCCCGGAGCCGCAGTTGAACCAGTTCGCCTTCGCCGGAGCAGGCGTCGCCATGCTCGTCGCCCTGACCGCGCTGGCCCTCGGCCACCGGTTCCGGACCGCCCCCGAGGACGGGCAGCCACCGCCGGACCCCCACCCGGTGCTCTCCACCATCGGCTCCGGGCTGCTGTCCGGCTTCGTCCTGCTCACCGGCTTCCTGGTGGCCACCGGCTGGGCGGCCAGGACCACCCACGTGCTGCCACCGGTCGGCCTGTACGCGGCCGACGTCTGCGCCGGGCTCGCCGTCCTGATCTACCCCGCGCTGGCCGGGCTGCCGCTGACCGGGCGGCACGTCGCGGCGGTCTCCTTCTTCGGGGCGCTGGTCGGGTACACCCTGTCGGCGGCGATCCAGCTCCGGCCCTGAGCCCGGCGGACATACGCTGGACGGTCCGAGGAGATGGGGTGAGCCGCCGTGCCGCACCACGTGCCGCACCACGAGGACCGGGCCGAACGGACCGCCGGTGCGGTCCTCGCCGCCCGGATCGCCGAGCAGACCGCCCGACTGGCCGACCTGGCCACCGCCGTACGCGCCGACGAGCCGGACGCGGTGCACCAGATGCGGATCACCTGTCGCCGGCTGCGCAGCACGCTGCGGGTGTTCCGGCGGCTGCTCCCCGACGACCGCGGGGCCGCGGCCGAGCTGGCCTGGCTGGGCGGCGCGCTCGGCCGGGCCAGGGACTGCGAGGTGCTCGGCGAACGGCTGCTGGCGCACGCCCGCGAGCTGCCCGCCGACGCGGGCCGGGACCAGGTGGTGGCTGACCTCGTCGAGTGGGAGCGCGAGCAGCTCCGACTGGCCCGCCCGGAGGTGCTGGCGGCGGTGGACGGTCCCCGGTTCGCCGGGCTGCTGGTCACCCTCGCCGGGCTGGCCGCGGCGGCCACCGGTCCGCAGCCGCCCGGCCGCGCCCGCCGTCCCGCCGGGCCCGAACTCGCCCGGGCGGTCCGCCGCGAACACCGCCGCACCGCCCGCCGGGTCGAGGCCGTCGACCGGGCCGGGCCGGGCGACGACACCGACCTCGCCCTGCACGAGGCCCGCAAGGCCGCCAAACGGGCCCGCTACACCGGCGAGACCGCCGGGCCGGTGGCCGGGCCGGCCGCGGACCGCTTCACCCGCCGGATGAAGGCGCTCCAGGAGGTGCTCGGCCGCCACCAGGACGCCGTGGTCGCCTGCCACGCCCTGCGCGACCTGTCCGACGGCGGCTTCGGCTACGGCGTGCTGTACGGACGGCAGCTCGCCGCGGCGGACCGGGCCCGCGAGGAGTTCCCGGCGATCTGGCGCAAGGCCCGCCGCCGGCCGCACGGCCTCGGCGGCTAGCAGGGCGGATCGGGGACCCCGCGGGGCGCGGAGTGGACCGCGCCGAGGCGGCAGGTGCGGCAACGTGTCATCCGGTTCGCGCCGTTCCCCGCGCCCCTTGAAGTGCCCGCTTGGAAGCGCCCGCGGTCTGTGTGGGTGGCATCAGCGGCGGGGTGTGTCGGGGTTCAGGCCCGCGGAGGTGGCTGCCGTGGTCAGCAGGTCGCGGAGCATCTGCGGGGTGAGGCGGCCGGTGTAGGTGTTGCGCGGGCTGACGTGGTAGCAGCCGAACAGCTCCAGCGGCGGGCCCCCGTCCGCCGCCGGCAGGACGACCCGGGCGCCGTGCCCGAACACCGGCCGGGGCCGGGGCAGCTGCCAGCCGGCCTCGGCCAGCGCCGGGAGGACCGCCTGCCAGGCGAAGCCGCCCAGGGCCACCAGCGTCCGGACGGTCGGCCGCATCAGCTCCAGCTCCCGGGCGATCCACGGGCGGCAGGTGTCCCGCTCGCCCGGCGTCGGCTTGTTCTCGGGCGGGGCGCAGCGCACCGGGTCGGTGATCCGTACGCCGCGCAGTTCGAGGCCGTCGGTGCGGCTCACGGAGTGCGGCTGGGAGGCCAGCCCCAGGTCGTACAGGGCCTGGTAGAGGAGGTCGCCGGAGGGGTCGCCGGTGAAGATCCGGCCGGTCCGGTTGCCGCCGTGCGCGGCGGGCGCGAGGCCCACCAGGGCCAGCGGGGCGTCCGCCGGTCCGAAGCCGGGGATCGGGCGCGCCCAGTACTCCCAGTCCTGGTACGACCTGCGTTTGACGCGGGCCGCCTCCTCCCGCCATTCGACCAGGCGCGGGCAGGCCCGGCAGCCGGTCACCAGCGCGTCGAGTTCGGCCAGTGAGCGGACGGATCCGGCGGGGTGGGGGCAGCGCTGCTCCATGGCCAGATCCTAGGCTCGGCGGCACCCCCGCCGTGGGGAGTCGGCGGAGTAGCGTTGGCAGTGGGTCCGGCAGTCCTGCCCGAGGTGACGCGATGCTCGTTGTGGAGTTGATTCTGGGGGTGCTGGCGGTACTGGCCGTGGTGGCCGGTCTGAGCCTGCGGACGGTGCAGCAGTTCCAGCGCGGGGTGGTGTTCCGGTTCGGGCGGGTGCGGGACGAGGTCCGGGAGCCGGGGCTGGTGATGATCATGCCGGTGGCGGACCGGCTGAAGCGGGTCAACGTGCAGATCGTGACCATGCCGGTGCCCGCCCAGGAGGGCATCACCCGGGACAACGTCACGGTGCGGGTCGACGCCGTCGTCTACTTCAAGGTCGAGGACCCGGTGAAGGCGACCGTCAACGTCCAGGACTACGCGTTCGCGATCTCCCAGGTGGCCCAGACCTCGCTGCGTTCGATCATCGGCAAGAGCGAGCTGGACGACCTGCTGGCCAACCGGGAGCCGATCAACCAGGGGCTGGAGCTGATGCTGGACAGCCCGGCGCTGGGCTGGGGCGTCCAGATCGACCGGGTGGAGATCAAGGACGTCGCGCTGCCGGAGTCGATGAAACGCTCGATGTCCCGGCAGGCCGAGGCGGAGCGTGAGCGGCGGGCCCGGATCATCACCGCGGACGGCGAGTTCCAGGCCTCCGCCCGGCTGTCGGAGGCGGCTGCCATCATGAGCGCCACCCCGGCGGCGCTCCAACTGCGGCTGCTGCAGACGGTGGTGGAGGTGGCGGCGGAGAAGAACTCGACCCTGGTGCTGCCCTTCCCGGTCGAGCTGCTGCGCTTCCTGGAGAGTTCCACCGAACGCGCCCAGGCACAGACCCCGAAGCCGGCCGGGCCCCCGCAGGCGCCCGAGCCGCGGATCCGCCCGGTCGAGCAGCTGGAGCTGCCGGACGTGGACGGCGTGCTGGCGGCCGAGATGCCCGCCGAGGAGGTGCTGGCGCGGGAGGAGCCGCCGTCGGCGGTCCTGGCGAAGGAGGAGCCGGTGGCGCAGGTGCTCAAGGCGGTGCGGTCGGCGGCCGACCGGATCCCCGGCGGGCCCGCGGACGCGGCGGAGGGCTGACCCGCCTCGGACCCGCCTCAGTGGCGCGGGGCCGGCGGCGGGGGCGGTGTCCGGCCCGGTGGCGTGGGCCGCGGGGCCGTCCCAGGATGGAGTAACAGGGCTGTACGGCGACGTCGGGAGGCCGGACCATGACCACAGCCGGAGAGATCATGCACCCGGGGGCCGAGTGCGTCGGGGAGAGCGAGACCCTTGCCGACGCCGCACGGATCATGCGGGACCGGGGGGTCGGCGCACTGCCGATCTGCGGGGAGAACCAGAAGCTGCTGGGCATCCTCACCGACCGCGACATCGTGCTCAAGTGCGTCGCCGAGGGCCGTGACCCGGCCACCGTCCGCGCGGTCGAGCTCGCCGTCGGTCGGCCGATGACCGTTGAGGAGGACGAGGACGTCGAGCAGGTCCTGCGGGTCATGGAGCAGCACCTGGTCCGCCGGCTGCCGGTGATCAACCACCCCGAGCACAAGCTGGTCGGCATGATCAGCGAGGCCGACATCGCGCGGGGGATGCCGCAGGGGAGGGTGGCGGAGTTCGTCGGCACGATCTGCGCCGAGTAGCGCGGCGCCGAGCGGCACCGCACCGAGTGGCACGCCGGCGGCGTCGGCCCGGGTCCGGGCCGACGCCGCCGGCGTGTCAGAGCCGTGCCAGGAGGGTGTCCGCGATCAGCTGGTACCCGGCGTCGTTGGCGTGGATGTCCCCGCGGCCCATGTTGGTCAGCTGCAGGATCCGGGCCACGTCGAGCGGCACCCGGGTGCCGTTCAGCGGGACCAGGGGCAGCAGCGCGTTGGTGTCGAAGGCCCGGGCGACATCGGCCGTGGGCACGCCGTGGGCGGCGTCGACGGCGCCGATGGTGGCGTTGAGCAGCCCGGCCAGCGGCAGGGAGAGCAGTGCCGTGGCCCGTCCCTGGTCCCCCGTCAACCAGGCGGCCAGGTACGGGTCGTAGAGGTTCATCCCGAGGATCCGGGTGTGCGGTCCGGCGGCCGCCCGGAGTCGGTCGAGCACGGTGGCCAGCCCGGTGCGGACGGTGGCGATGCCGTCGAGCGTGCACCGTACGTCGATCACCCCGCCGGCCGTGCAGTGGCCGATGTCGTTGGCGCCGATGTCGAGGGTGACCAGGACCCGGTCGTCGTGGTGCGCCCGGAGGTACGTCTCCGCCTCGGCCAGCTGCGAGCCGGGGTACGGGTGCGGGTACGGGCAGCCGCCGCCGATCATCGTGGCGGTGGACTCGCCCGGGCAGCCGAGGTCGGTGAACGCGAACGCCTGCCCGGCGGCCGCCGCCCGCCCGCCGAGGACCTTCGCGATGTCCTGCGCGTAGCCGCGCCCGACCACGTGGCCGCCGTCCGGGGTCGACTGGTAGCCGGCGGCCAGCGAGTCGCCGAGCGCGAGGTAGTGGGTGGGCGTGCGGCTGTCCGAGGCCTGGGCGGCCGGGGCGGCGGAGGCGGTGGGGGCGCCCGTCAGGCCGAGCACCGAGGCGGTGAACACCACCGCGGCGAGCAGCAGTCGGAGTCTTCCGGGCAGGGCTGAGCGCATGCGGACCTCCCGTGTGGGCCGGCCGAGGGGTGGGCTCGGCCCGGTGAGGCTACTGCGCGGTAGCGCCGGTGCCCAGGGGTCGCGCACCCCCGGCCGCGGGCGCTCTTGCTCAGCCCGGGAAGGCGTACACCGCAGTGGCCTGCGCGGCGGGTTCCGGCTCCCCCTCGGCGGTGAGCGTGACGTCGACGAACGCCAGCCGCCGGCCGAGCTTGGTCACCCGGGCGGTGACCAGCACGTCGGCGCCGAGCACCGCGCGCTGGAAGCTGGTCGACTGCTGGACGGTGGTCATCGGCCCGAAGCCGCCCCGGGCCGCCGACACCGCCACCGCGCTCGCCGTGTCGGCCGCGGCCATCAGTGCCTGCCCGGACAACCCGCCGCCCTCCCGCGCCAGTTGGTCCGACCAGGGCATCCGCAGCACCGCGTGCCGGTCGCCGGTCTCGGTCACCGACAGGCCGAGCGCCCGCACCCAGGGCGCGAAGTTGTCGGCCAGGATCTTGTCCGCCTCGGCGGTGGTCACAGTGGTCACGCCGCGATGGTAGGACGGGCCGGCTCCCTCCGGCAGCCGTTCCGGAGCGGGCGCGGCGGCTCACGCCCCCGGCGGGCCGTCCGGGCGGGCCGCGCCCTGCCGCAGGGCGAGGCGCAGCAGCTCGGCCAGGTGCAGGGCCCGTCGGCCGTCGCCGAGTTGGGCGATCTGGGTGCGGCAGCTCAGGCCGTCGGCGAGGACCAGGGTGTCGGGGGCGGCGGCGCGTACGGCGGGCATCAGCACCCGCTCGGCGGCGGCCACCGAGACCTCGTAGTGGCCGCGTTCGAAGCCGAAGTTGCCGGCCAGGCCGCAGCAGCCGGAGTCCAGCACCTCGTTGGCCAGCCCGATCCTGGCCTCGATCCGCCGGTCCGCGGCGGTGCCGAGGACGGCGTGCTGGTGGCAGTGCACCTGGGTGACGGCCCGTCCGCCCAGGTACGGGAGGTCGACCCCGGCGTCGTCCAGCAGCTCGGCCAGGGTGCGGACCCGGGCGGCGGCCGGCCGGGCCTCGGCGCCGAGCAGTCGCGGCCACTCCTCGCGCAGCGCCGCCGTGCAGCTCGGGTCGAGGCCGACCACCGGCAGGCCGGGCGGCAGCGCGCGCAGACTGCGGCGCATCACCCGTCGGGCGAGGGAGAGTTGGCCGGTGGAGACCAGGGTGAGTCCGCAGCACACCGGGCCGGCGGGCAGCCGGACGGCGAAGCCCAGGGACTCCAGCACCTCGACCGCGGCCCGGGCGGGTTCCGGATCCAGCAGGTTGGCCATGGAGTCCGGCCAGAGCAGGACGGGCCGTGCGCCGGCCGGTTCCGGGTGCCGGGCCCGGTGGTCGCGGAACCAGCGGACGAAGGTCTGCTCGGGCAGCGGCGGCAGCGCCCGCCGCGGGTCGATCCCGCCGAGCTGCTTCAGCAGGGCGCCGCCGGCCGGATGCTGCAGCAGCCGGTTGGCGAGCCCCGGTGCGAGGGCCGCGCCGCGCAGCCACAGCGGCAGCCAGCCCATCGACAGGTGCGCCGCCGGCCGCAGCCGGCGCCGGTAGTGCTGGTGCAGGAACTCGGCCTTGTAGGTGGCCATGTCGACGTGGACCGGGCAGTCGCTCGCGCAGCCCTTGCATGCCAGGCACAGGTCGAGCGCCTCCCGTACCTCCGTGGAGCGCCAGCCGTCGGTGACCAGTTCGCCGCGCAGCATCTCTGCCAGCAGCCGGGCCCGGCCGCGGGTGGAGTGCCGTTCCTCGCCGGTGGCCATGTAGCTGGGGCACATCACCCCGCTCGAGGTGTCGACGCACTTGGCGACGCCGACGCAGCGGTGCACCGCCGTGAGCAGGCTGCCGCCGTCCTGCTCGTACGGCAGGGCGAGCGGCAGGTCGCGGCCGGGGAAGCGCAGGTCGGCGTCGAACGGGCGCGGGTCGACCAGGGTGCCGGGGTTGAGCAGGTGCTCCGGGTCCCAGATCCGCTTGAACCGGCGGAACAGGTCGATCACCTGCGGCGGGTACATCCGGGGCAGCAGTTCGGCGCGGGCCTGGCCGTCGCCGTGCTCCCCGGAGAGCGAACCGCCGTGCGACACCACCAGGTCGGCGGCCTCGGTCAGGAAGCTCCGGAAACCGCCGAGCCGTCCGGGATCGGTCAGCGGCCAGTCGATCCGCAGGTGCACGCAGCCCTCGCCGAAGTGCCCGTACGGGACGCCGCGCAGCCCGTGCCGGGCCAGCAGGGCACGCAACTTCCTCAGGTAGGAGCCGAGTTGCTCGACGGGGACGGCCGAGTCCTCCCAGCCGGGCCAGGCCTCGCCGCCGTCCGGCAGCCGGGTGACGATGCCCGCACCGGCCTCCCGGACGGCCCACAGCTGCCGCTGCTCGCCGGGGTCGGTGACCACGGTGACGGCGGTGTGCGGCACCCGGCGGACGGCCGCGGCCAAGTCCCGGGCCGCCTCGAGCGCCTCGGCGTCCGTGGCGCCGCCGGCCTCCAGGAACAGCCAGCAGCCGCCTTCCGGCAGCCGGTCCAGCGCGGGCGGCCGCGGTCCCGCCGCGAGCAGCGCCGCGATCAGGTCGGCGGCCATCCCCTCGACGGTCAGCGGGCCGAGCGGCAGCAGCGCGGGGACGGCGTCGGCGGCGGCCGTCTCGTCCCGGTACCCCGCCAGCACCAGCGCGCGGGCGGGCGGTTCGGCCACCAGGCGCACGGTCGCGCCGAGCACCAGCGCGCAGGTGCCCTCGGTACCGGTGAGGGCCCGGACCAGGTCGTAGCCGCGCTCGGGCAGCAGCGCGTCCAGCGGGTAGCCGGAGCCGCGGCGCGGCAGCTGCGGCATGGACCGGCGGAGGGTGGTGAGGTGGCCGGCGGCCAGGTCCTGCAGCGCGCGGTGCAGTTCGCCCTCGCGCCCGGGGAGCTGCCGCAGCCGCCGCCGCTGCTCGGGCGGGAGCGGTCCGTGGACGGTGAGTTCGGTGCCGTCGGCGAGCAGCAGGTCGAACGAGTCCAGGTTGTCACTGGTGCGGCCCCAGGCGACCGAGTGCGCGCCGCAGGAGTCGTTGCCGATCATGCCGCCGATGGTGCAGCGGCTGTGGGTGGACGGATCGGGTCCGAAGCGCAGTCCGTGCGGGCGGGCGGTGCGCTGGAGGTCGTCCAGGACGACGCCCGGCTCGACCCGGGCGGTGCGGGTGCCGGGGTCCAGCGCGTGGATCCGGTTCAGGTGCCGCCGCAGGTCCAGCACCACCGCGCCGGGGCCGATCGCCTGGCCGCCGATGCTGGTGCCGGCGCCGCGGGCGACCAGCGGCACGCCGTACTCCCGGCACACCGCGAGCGCGGCCCGGACGTCGTCGGTGTCGGCGGGTTTGACCACCCCGAGCGGCGGGTGGCGGTAGTTGGAGGCGTCGTAGCCGTAGACCGCGCGTTCGGCGGGGTCGAAGCGGACCTCGCCGCGGACGGCGGCGGACAGGGCACGGGCCAGATCCATCCGCCCATCATCGCAGCGCGTCGGTGCGGTGCGGATCCCCCGCCGGTGGCCGGTACCGCCCGGGGCCGGGTCAGCGGCGGCTCACCGGCGTCCGCCGACCGCGCCGCGGGCCAGGTGGGAGAGCTTGGCGACCTCGAAGGCCGCGTAGGCGCCGCTCGACAGCAGCGAGAACTTGACGCCCTCGCGGCCGTCCGGCCGGCGGTAGCCCTCCGGGAGGAAGCGCCGGTAGTGCTCGGCGGCGCGGTGGAAGAACTGCGGGCGCTCGGCCCTCGGCACGCACCCGGCGAGGTCGAAGACGAAGAGGTAGTGCCGGACCATCCGGGTGAACAGGTGCGGGCGGACCTCCTCGTGGCCGGGCCGCCCGTCGAGCAGGCCGAAGCTCTGCTCGTACTGGTCGAAGACGTCGAAGTGGCTGCTGCCGGGCGAACCGGCCGGGTGCAGGGTGTGCCGCCGCCGGATGGTGACGCACTCGCGGTCCAGCACGGCGATCCGGCCGGCCCCGAGCAGCGCCTCGTGGACGGCCGGGACCTCCTCGTAGTGGCCGTCCGGGAACACCGGTACGGTGCCGCGGCGCAGCAGCCGGTCCCAGACCAGCGGGGGAGCGCTGAGCAGTTCTGGGTGGTCCAGCGGGCCGAAGACCCCGGGCCCCGCGGCGGCGAGCAGTTCGGCGGCGCCGCCCGGCCAGCGGCGGCCGCGGTACTCCCGGTCGTGGCCGAACAGCAGCAGGTCCACCTCGCCGGTCTCGGCGAGCCGGTCGGCCATCGCCTGGAAGGCGTCCTCGGCCGGCAGGTGGTCGCTGTCCAGGAAGAGCAGGTACCTCCCGGTGGCGGCGGCGGCGCCCGCGTTCCTGGCCCGGCCGATCCCGACCGCCGCGTCCAGCCGCAGCACCGACACCCGCCGGTCGCGGATCTCGTACGCGTCGGCGACCCGCTCCGGGCACTGCGGGGAGCGGTCGACGACCAGCACCACCTCGAAGTCCGTGAAGGACTGCGCGAGGAGCGCGTCCAGACAGTCCTTGAGCTGCTGGTTGTGGTCGAAGGCGGGCAGCACGACGGTGATGAGCGGTGAAGCCATGGGCGGAGGCTAGGGCGCCGGGCGCGGCCCCGGCAAAGCCGGGAACTCCGGCGAAACCGGTCAATCGCGGGCATAGGCGCACAGAGCTGCGCGGAATCTTCACCGTGTGCTTACGGCCGGTACGCCGAACGGCAACCGGCCCCGGGGTAGGGGGCGCGGCTGCCGTTCGGTCACTACCGGCCGGTACCGGCCGGTGGGGTCAGTACCAGTTGTGGGCCTGCCAGAACGCCCACGCGGCGCACGGGCTGCCGTAGGTCTCGTTCATGTACTGCAGGCCCCACTTGATCTGGGTGACCGGGTTGGTCTTCCAGTCCGCGCCCACCGAGGCCATCTTGGAGCCCGGCAGCGCCTGCATCAGGCCGTACGCGCCCGAGGACGGGTTGGTCGCGGTGACGTTCCAGCCGCTCTCGCGCTCCACGATGTTGCTGAAGCACTGCAGCTGGCCGGCCGGTACCAGCTGGGCCGCGATCTGCTGCGGGGTGCCGGTGGGCACCGGCGCGGCCAGCGGGCTGCGCGCCTGCGAACGGGAGGCGGCCTCCGCCTTGGCGCGGGCGTCCGCGTCGGCCTTCGCCTTGGCCGCCTTCGCCTTGGCCGCGGCGTCCGCCTTGGCCTTCGCGTCGGCGTCCGCCTGGGCCTGCGCCGCGTCGGCGGCGGCCTTGGCGTCGGCGTCGGCCTTCGCCTTGGCGTCGGCGTCCGCCTGGGCCTGTGCGGCGTCGGCGGCGGCCTTGGCGTCGGCGTCGGCCTTCGCCTGCTGGTCGGCCTGGGCCTTGGCGGCGTCGGCGGCGGCCTGGTCGGCGAGCACCTGCGCGTCGGGAGAGGCGGCGGCGGTGACCGGTGCGGCGGCCTCGGCGACCTTGGCGTCCTGCGGCAGCGCCAGCGCGAGGGTGGCGGAGCCGACCACCGCGAGGGTGGCGACACCGCTGATCATCGCGGTGCGGCGGTTCCGGGGGAGCCGGTGCTTGTGGCGCTGCATGAACTGCATGGAGGGGCGACCTCTTCCGTCGGGCGGGACCGCGCCGGGCATGCGGCAGCGCAGACGGAGGTCCGGGGGGACCGGCCGTCCGCACGCCGTGTCGGACGGCCGTGGCACCCCGTCGGTGGAGCGGGGTGGGCGGGAAGGCGCGGCCCGGTGGGAGCCGCGCCGCCTGGCGACGGCACATTCTTGGCAGACCCGCACGGCGGCGGCAACGAGCTGAAAACTACGGCCGGTCGTAGTCACGGCGGTCGGCGGAGCGGGCCGTCAGTGTGCCGACGGGGTTTACCCGCTCGTGATATCGGCCAAACGCGGATGGGCCGGCAGGACCGGAATTTCCGGGCTGACCAGGGCCGATGTCGCGGCAGCGGCGGGGTGGGCCGATCAGGCCCGACATCGTGCCGCGACCCGGCCGCCGCAGTCAACTATCGAGGGCCGTAGAGCCCGCGGCCGCTGTGGGCGGCCTCACAGGAACCGTCCGGCGTGCTCGGCGCAGCGTGCCCGGCCGGTCACGCTCGGACGCCGGGCGGCGGAAATCCGGTTCCCCGACCCGGCCCGGGCCCCCAGACTGACCGGATGGATCACCTGGAAGCCGCCGTCCACGCCACCGCCGAGGCCGGCAGCCGCGCCCTCGGACCGCTACGGGACCTGCCGCCCGGTACCCTCGTCCCCACCCTGGCGGCCCGGCCGGACCTGCTGGCCCTGGTGGACACCCAGCTCCGTCAGTACCGCTGGGCCCGCCGGCCCGCGGAGGTACCGACACCCACGGACGCCGCCGCCGGGAAGACACCCGCCGCGCTCCTGCTCGCCGCCATGGACGCCGACGGCCGCACCCGGCAGCGCGCCGTCCGCCGGATCCTCGACCGGCCCGAACCGGAGGCCGACCTGCTGCCCGTCCTGGCGCTGCGCGCCTGCGACTGGGCGGGCCCGGTCCGCGACCTGGCCCGGACCGGACTGACCGACCTGCTCGCCCGCGACCCGCTCCGGCACCTGCCGGCCGTCGCGCCCGCCGCACTGCGGTACGCCCGCCGCGGCCACGGCGGCTTCGTCGTCGACCGGATCGCCGGGTCCCTCGACCGGCTGCCGCCCGAGACCTTCCTGGACGGCCCGTTCCGGATACCCGACCCGGCCGTCCGCCTCTTCGTCCTGCGGGCCGTCGGCGGACGGCTCGGCCTCGGCACCATGGTCCGGCTGGCCCGGACCGAACGGCTGTCGGGACTGCGCAGCCGGTACGCCGAGCTGGCCTGCGCCGCCGTGACCGCCGTGACCGCCGTGACCGCTGTGACCGCTGTGACCGACACGGGCGGCGCGGGCGGTGCGGGCGGCGCGGACGTGGTGCGCGAGCTCGCCGGCGACCCGCGGCGCGAACTCAGGACGGCCGGCGTCGCCGCGCTGCTCCGGCTCGGCCTGACCGAGGAAGCCGCCGCCCACCTGGACGACCGGCAGCCGCTGATCCGCGCCATCGCCCGGGAAGCCGCCCGCCGCCTCGGCCGCGACGCCCGGGCCCACTACCGGGCCGCGGTCGGCGGGGGCGACCCGGCGCCCGGCGCCGTCGACGGCCTCGCCGAGACCGGCGGCCGGGCCGACGCCGACCTGCTGATCACCCTGCTCGACCACCCGTCGCACCGGGTCAGGGCCCGCGCGGTCCGCGGCCTGCGCGGGCTCGACCGGACGCCGGTCGACCGCCTGGTGGCCGCCCTGCGGGACCCCTCGGACGCCGTACTCCGGGAGGCCACGTGGTCACTGCGGCCGCTCGCCGCCCGGCTGCCCGACGGGCTCGCCCGCGAGCTGATGGGCGACCGGGACCGGACGGCCGCGCGCCGGGCCGGACTGCGGCTGCTGCACGAACCGGACCGCGCCCGGCGGCTGGCCGACCTGCTCACCCTGGGCGCCGACCCCGACCGGCGGCTCGCCACGGTGGCCGCCGGCGAGGCCGTCGCCCTGCTGCGCGCGGTCTGCCCGCCCCGGTGGAACGCCCCGCTGCCCGACGACTTCGCCCCCGCGGGAGCCGACCGGGAGACCCTGTACACACTCGCCGCCGCACTGGAGGCGGACGACGCCCACGCCGTCACCCGCCTCCTGCACGAGACCCTGGACCCGGCGGGCCGGGAGGCCGAACTGCAGCGGCTGAGCCACGGCCAGGCCCGCGGCGCCGGCCGGCCGGCCCGTTCCGTGCACCTCCGCTACCGGGCCGTCGACGCCGACGCGACCCAGCGGCGGATCCGCGCTGCGGTGGCCGAGGCCGTACGGTGCGGCCCGCCCGACCGGGGCTGGTGCTGGGCACAGGACTGGCCCGGCGGCCTGGCCGTCGCCACCGACCACCTCCGCGACGAGGACCGGGCCGGGCTGCACGCGATCATCGCGGCCGCGGGCGGCCTGGCCATCGAGGAGTGCTAGCGGGCCCCGGGGCGCTCTCTCGGGCGCGGGGGTCTTTTTTGGGGGGTGCGCGGGGCGTCCCGGGGCGCGGGGGTTTTCTTGGGGGCGCGGGGAACTGCGCGGGGACGGAAGGTGCGGCGCCATTGCTCCCGTTTCGTGGGAGGTCCCGCGGTGCGGGGGTTTTCTTGGGGGCGCGGGGGGG
>NZ_JAIZ01000306.1:31057-32748 GCF_000710465.2 Kitasatospora sp. MBT63
GATACTGGGCCGATGGTGATCGTTCTCGTCCTTGGACTGCTGCTTGCGCTCGGCGGCGTCGGACTCGTGCAGTGGTACCTCTGGCGGCGGTTGGCGCGGGATGTCAGTGCACCGGGCGGTTGGTACCGGCGGGCCGGGACGGTGGTGGCCGTGCTGTTGCCGGTGCTGAGTGTGGTGGCGCTGGTCGGCGGGCGGACGTTGCCGTTGGCCGTGGAGCGGTGGTTCGCCTGGCCGGGGTACCTGTGGCTGGCGCTGATGCTGTACCTGGTGCTGGCCCTGCTGGTGGGCGAGGCCGTCCGGCCGTTGCTGCTGCGGCTTCCCCGGCCCGAACGCCGGGCGGAGCAGCCGCAGGAGCCCGCCGGCCCGGCGGACCCGGGCCGGCGGCTGCTGGTGGCCCGGACGGTGGCCGTCGCCGCCGGTGGTGCGGCTGCCGCGGTGGTCGGCACCGGGATGTACGGGGTGCTGCGCGGTCCGGCGGTCAAGCAGGTGACGGTGCCGCTGGCGAAGCTGCCGCGGCAGGCGCACGGCTACCGCATCGCGGTGGTCAGCGACATCCACCTGGGCCCGATCCTGGGTCGCTCGCACACCCAGCGGATCGTGGACACCATCAACCGCACCCAGCCCGACCTGATCGCCGTGGTCGGCGACCTGGTCGACGGCACGGTGCCCGAGCTCGGCCCGGCGGCCCTGCCGCTGGCGCAACTGCGGGCCCGGGACGGGGCGTTCTTCGTTACCGGCAACCACGAGTACTTCTCCGGCGCCGCGCCCTGGGTGGAGTTCGTCCGCGAGCTGGGCGTCCACCCGCTGGAGAACTCCAGGACCGAGCTGCCGTGGTTCGACCTGGCTGGCGTCAACGACCTCCAGGGCACCTCCGAGGGCCAGGGGCCGGACTACGCGAAGGCGCTCGGTGACCGCGACCGGACCCGGACCGCCGTCCTGCTGGCCCATCAGCCGGTGACCATCCACCAGACGGTTCGCTACGGCGTCGACCTCCAGCTGTCCGGGCACACCCACGGCGGGCAGCTGTGGCCCGGCAACTACCTTGCGGCGCTGGCCAATCCGACCGTCGCCGGGCTGGAGCGGTACGGCGACACCCAGCTGTACGTGACCCGTGGCGCCGGTGCCTGGGGCCCGCCGGTCCGGGTCGGCGCGCCCTCGGACATCACCATCGTCACGCTCGCCTCCGGCCAGGCCTGACGCACCGCCCGCGGCGGCCCGCGCCTGCCCGCGCGCGCCCACCCGGCCCACCGCGCATCTCACAGTTCAAAACGGTTCGTCTCACATTCCGGCGGCGCTGTTAGGGTCCCGGCATGAACCAGGACGCGAGGCACCGCAGTTGGGTCATGCTCGGGCTCGGCACCGCCGGGCAGACCGCCAGCACCACCGTGCTCTACGGGCTGCCCTTCCTCGTCCCGGCGTTCCAGCGCGAGTACGGCCTCTCGCTGGCGGCGGCCGGGGTGCTGGTCTCCTGCCCGGTCTTCGGGATCCTGCTGTCGCTGGTGGGCTGGGGTGCGGTGGCGGACCGCTTCGGCGAGCGGATCGCGCTGGCCGCCGGGCTGCTGTCGGCCGCCGCGGTGCTGGCGGTGGCGGCGGACGCGGGCGGGGCGCGGGCGCTGGGCGCGCTGCTGGTGGCGGCGGGAGCCGCCGGGGCCTCGGTCAACTCGGCCTCCGGCCGGCTGGTGATCGGCTGG
>NZ_JAIZ01000307.1:0-5029 GCF_000710465.2 Kitasatospora sp. MBT63
CGCCCCGACCACGCCCGGGCCAGGCTCGGCCTGGCCCGGACCTTCCAGCAGCCCGCCGTCTTCCCCGGCCTGACGGTCGGCGAGAACGTCCGGATCGGCGCCGAGCAGCACACCGCCGGCACCGCCCGCGGACTGCTCGGCCTGCCCCCGCACGGCCGCGCCGACGCCCGCGCCGCCACCACCCGCGCCCTGCGGCTGTTCGGCCTCGACACCGTCCGCGACCTGCCCGCCGCCGCCCTGCCCGCGGGCGCGCTGCGGCTGCTGGAACTCGCCCGCGCCCTCGCCGCCGAACCCCGCGTGCTGCTCCTGGACGAGCCGACCGCCGGCCTGGACACCACCCGGACCCGCCACCTCGCCGTGGTGCTGCGGGCACTGGCCGCCGACGGACTGGCCGTCCTGCTGGTCGAGCACGACCCCGAACTCGTGGCCGGCCTCGCCCACACCGCCTACGTCCTCGCGGCCGGCCGCATGGTGCTCAGCGGCCCCGCCCGCGCGGTCCTCGCCGACCCCGCGGTCACCGCACTGTGGGGCGCCGGATGAGCGCCGGGGCCGAACTGCGCGGCGTCCGGGCCCGGTACGGGCTGCTGGAGGCGCTGCACGGCATCGACCTGGCCTGCCCGCAAGGGCGGATCACCGTCCTGCTCGGCCGCAACGGCGCCGGGCGCAGCACCGCCCTGCACACCCTGGCCGGCTCGCTGCGCCCGACGGCCGGCCAGGTACGGCTTCGCGGGGTGGACGTCACCGGGCTGGACGCCCACCGGCGGGCCCGGCTCGGGACCGCCCTGGTCCCGGCGGAGCGGGCCGTCTTCGACTCACTCACGGTGGCCGAACACCTGGCCCTCGGCGGCCCGGCCCCGGTCGACCACTGGTTCCCGGAACTGGCGCCGCTCGCCCACCGCCGGGCCGGCGCCCTCTCCGGCGGCCAGCGGCAACTGGTCGCCCTCGCCCGGGCGCTGGCCGCCCGCCCGGCGGTCCTGCTGCTCGACGAACCGGCCCGCGGCCTCGCCCCCGCGGTGGTCGACCGCCTGCACCGCCTGCTGCTCGGCCTGGCCGCCGACGGCCGCACCGTGGTCCTCGCCGAACAGTCCCTGCCCCCCGCCTTCGACCGCCCCGGCACCTTCGTCCACGTGCTGCGCCGCGGCCGGATCACCTTCAGCGGCGAACCCCCCGAACTGCGGACCTCCGCCGCGGACCACGGCTGACGGCGTGCAGGGCGGGCCGGAGCCTCCCGATTCCGGCTGGTGTGCGGACGTACGCATGGGTAACGTTGATGATGTGGATGAATTTGCCACATCATCAACGGAGGTGCCACGGTGAGCATGACCAACATCGATGTTGACGACAAGATCCTCGCGGAGGCCATGCGCTTGATGGGGACGAGCACGAAGAAGGACACGATCAACGGCGCCCTGGCCGACTACGTGCAGCGGCTGAAGCGGCTGGAGGCGCTGGAGAAGCTGTCCCGGCGTGCCGCCCTCGGAGAGTTCGAGCCGACCCTGAGGGCCTACACAGCCCGCAAGCGGGCCGGGGAGGATCGCGGATGATCGACAGTTTTCTGATCGACACCTCGGGATTCGTGCACCTGATGCAGGACGCGGACGTCCGCAGGCGCTGGCTCGGGCCCATCGAATCGGGGCTGGTGAGGATCAGCAAGCCGACCAGGGTCGAGCTCCTGTACTCGGCGACGGGCCCGGCGCACCGGGACGAGCTGGAGAACGACCTGTTCGACCTGTTCGGTCCGGCGGTCGGCGTTCCGAAGGACGCCTGGGACTGGGTGGACACCGCGCAGTACAAGCTCACCCAGAAGGGCCAGCACCGTTCCGCCGGGGTCGTCGACCTCCTGGTGGCAGCGGCAGCGGTCCACCACGACCTCACCGTGCTGCACGTGGACGGCGACTTCGCGACCGTCGCGCGGGTGCTCCCCGAGCTGCGGGAGCGCGATGTCCGTGACCGGCTGACCTGACCTGACCGGCCTGGCCGGTCACCCGGCGTCGGTGGGTGGGGGGCCGCCGAGGTGGCGGTGGCGGTGGGCGCGGGTGCGCAGGCGGTCGGGGTGGGGCTGCGCGGCGAGGTCGGTGAGGGCGGCGGCGACGGCCGCGCCGACGCGGGCGCAGAAGGCCGCGGGCTCCTCGGCGGCGTCCGGGAGTTCGGCGATCACCTGGTCCACCAGGCCCGCCGCGGCGAGGTCGGCGGCGCCGATGCCCTGGGCGCGGGCCAGTTCGGCGGCGTGGTCGCCGTCGCGGTGCACGATCGCCGAGGCGCCCTCGGGCGGGAGCGGGGCGAGCCAGGCGTGTTCGGCGGCGAGCACCCGGTCGGCCGGCAGCAGGGCGAGCGCCCCGCCGCCGGAGCCCTGCCCGAGCAGCACCGCCAGCACCGGGGTGGCCAGCCCGACCAGGGTGGCCAGGCACTGGGCGATCTCGACGGCGATGCCGTCCAGCTCGGCCCGGGCGGACAGTTCCGCGCCCGCAGTGTCCACCAGCGTCACCAGCGGCAGCCCGAGCTGCTCGGCCATCCGGGCCGAGCGGCGCACCAACCGCAGCTCGGCCGCCGTGAACGGCCGCGGGGCGTCGCCGTCCTGACGCTGCTGACCGACCACCACGGCCGGCCGGCCGCCGAACCTGGCCAGTGCCCGTACCAGCGCGCCTTCGCCGGCCAGCGTCAGCACCCCCTGCCCGGCGTGGTCCAGCAGCTGCCGGGCGCCCGGCCGGTCGGTGCGCCGGGTACGGCGGACGGCGTCCCACGGGTCCGGCGGCGAGGGCCGCGGCGCGGGCGCCGGTGGCGCGGGCTCGGTGGTGGGCGTCCCGGCCAGGACGTCCAGGGCCAGCCGCAGCACCTCGCGCAGCCGCTCCTGCGGCACCACCGCGTCCAGCAGTCCGCGCGCGGCGAGCGTCTCGGCGAGCTGGACGTCCGGCGGCAGCGGTTCGCCGCGCAGCTGTTCGTAGACCCGGGGGCCGAGGAATCCGAGCCGGGCGCCCGGTTCGGCCAGCACCAGGTGGCCGAGTGTGCCCCAGGAGGCGAACACCCCGCCCATGGTGGGGTTGCGCAGGTAGGTCAGGTACGGCAGCCCGGCGGCCTGGTGGGCCTGGACGGCGGCCGTCACCCGGACCATGCAGAGGAACGCGGCGGCGCCCTCCTGCATCCGGGTGCCGCCGGAGACCGGCAGTGCGACCAGCGGGAGCCGCTCGGCGGTGGCCCGCTCCACGGCGAGGGTGATCCGCTCGGCGGTGGCGACCCCGATCGATCCGCCCAGGAAGGCGAACTCCGAGGCGATCAGCGCCACCGGCCGGCCGGCCAGCAGCGCCCGCCCGGTGGTGACGGCCTCGTCCAGGCCGCTGCGCTCCCGGGCGCGGGCCAGCGCGGCCCGGTAGCCGGGGTCCGCGGGCCGGGCGTCGAGCGGCCGGTCCCAGCGGACGAAACTGCCGGTGTCCACGATCCGGCCGATCAGCTGATGTGCCGTCACCACGCCTCCTTGCCAAGCCTGTCCCTGTCGTCGCCCTCCCAACCCTAGGGTCGCCGGGCCCGCGGGTGGCTGTGACGCCGGTCGCACCGCGCTCGGGCGGGCGGCGCCGGCCGGGTGGTCGGGCGTGGGGCCGCCGGGGCGGCCGTCGCCCGCGGGGTGGAGGTGGTGTGCCGGGGTGTGTGCGGTTCGGCACCGGGGTGGGCCGATGGCCACGAATTGGTAAAACCCTCGGGCCGGGCAGGGGGCGATGTGGACGGCTCGCCGGGGGCTATCTAAGGTATGCCTCAGCTAACTGGACGACCGGGGGGTCGCGCATCTGCCCGGTCGTCCTTTTTGCTGCCCTGTACCTGTCATCTTTCTGTACACCCTCGCCCGTGGAGCTCACATGTCCGCCCGTCGCCGTTCCGCCGCAGCCACACTGCTCTCCATCGCCGTGGTCGGAGCCGCTCTGGCCGGCTGCTCCAAGAAGGACGACGCCTCCTCGGCGGACGCCGTCCAGGTGAACGCCTCCGATACGGCCTGCGAGGTGTCGAAGACCACCTTCGCGGGTGGCCAGGTCAAGCTGGCCGTCCAGAACAAGGGCAGCAAGGCCACCGAGGTCTACGTCTACGCCGCCGGCGACAAGATCGTCACCGAGCGCGAGAACATCGGCCCCGGCACCAAGGTGGAGATCTCCGCCGAGATCAAGCCCGGCAGCTACGAGATCGCCTGCAAGCCCGGCATGACCGGTGACGGCATCCGCCAGAAGATCACCGTGACCGGCGACAGCGGCCAGGCCAAGGCCGACACCCGCCTGCAGGACGCCGTGGCCGCGTACCACAAGTACGCCCAGGAGCAGGCCGACGCGACCATCCCGGTGGTGACGCAGTTCGCCGAGGCGATCAAGGCCGGCGACATCGAGAAGGCCAGGTCGCTGTTCGCCCCCTCCCGGGTCGGCTGGGAGCGCACCGAGCCGGTCGCCGAGAGCTTCGGCGACGTCGACCCGAAGACCGACACCCGTGAGGACGGCCTGGAGCCGGGCCAGGACTGGACCGGCTGGCACAAGCTGGAGAAGTCCCTCTGGGCCGACAACGCGATCACCGACGCCGACAAGAAGCTCGCCGACCAGCTGGTCGCCGACCTGACCGACTGGCAGAAGAAGATCCCGCAGGCCGAGATCACCGCCACCAGCATGGCCAACGGCGCCAAGGAGCTGCTGGACGAGGTCGCCACCGGCAAGGTCACCGGTGAGGAGGACCGCTACAGCCACACCGACCTGTCCGACTTCGCGGCCAACGTCGAGGGCGCGAAGAAGGCGTACGACCTGCTGAAGCCGGTCGCCGCCGAGAAGGACGCCGAGCTGGCCAAGACCCTGGACGGTGAGTTCGCCGCGATCCAGACCCTGCTCGCCAAGTACAAGCAGGGTGACGTCTACACCTCGTACGACAAGGTCACCGAGGCCGAGCGGAAGACCTTCGCCGACTCGGTGAACGCGCTGGCCGAGCCGCTGTCCAAGCTCGCCGCCGCCGTCGTCGTCAGCTGATCCGCGCCACCATCGCCACCCCTGCCGTGGCGGCCGACACGGCCGTC
>NZ_JAIZ01000307.1:5118-25864 GCF_000710465.2 Kitasatospora sp. MBT63
AACCCCACGAAGGACCCCTGGTATGAACGCTGAGACCCCCAGCGCCGCCACTCCCGGACCCGAGCAGTCCGCCGCCCCCGGCGCCGAACCCCGCGGCGCGGTCAGCCGACGCGCCGTCATCGGCTGGGCCGGTGCCGGTGTGGCGCTCGGCGCCGCGGCCGCCGGTTCGGTCGCCGCCGCCACCCTGCGCGAGTCGGAGCCCGCACCGGCCGCGGCCGGCGGTGACATCCCGTTCTACGGCGACCACCAGTCCGGGATCGCCACCCCGGTGCAGGACCGGCTGCACTTCGCGACCTTCGACGTGGTCACCACCAACCGCGACGCGCTGGTCAGGATGCTCAAGGAGTGGACCAAGGCGGCCGCGGCGATGACCGGCGGCCGTGAGGTCGGCACCGGCGCCAGCGGTCTGGCCGAGGCGCCGCCGGACGACACCGGCGAGGCGCTCGGCCTGCCGTCGTCCCGGCTGACGCTGACCATGGGCTTCGGCCCGACGCTGTTCGAGAAGGACGGCGTCGACCGGTTCGGGCTGAAGGCCAAGCGGCCCGAGGCGCTGATCGAGCTGCCGAAGTTCCCGCACGACAACCTCGACCCGGCCCGCTCCGGCGGTGACATCTGCGTCCAGGCCTGTGCGGACGACCCGCAGGTCGCGGTGCACGCGATCCGCAACCTGGCCCGGATCGGCATGGGCGTGGTCAACGTCCGCTGGTCGCAGCTGGGGTTCGGCAAGACCTCGTCCACCACCCCCGAGGCGCAGACCCCGCGCAACCTGATGGGGTTCAAGGACGGCACCCACAACATCTCCGGCACCGACGCCGACGCGCTGGACAAGCACGTCTGGGTCGCGCCGGGCGAGGGCCCCGAGTGGCTCACCGGCGGCTCGTACCTGGTGGCCCGCCGGATCCGGATGCACATCGAGACCTGGGACCGCACCTCGCTGGGGGAGCAGGAGGGCGTGTTCGGCCGCACCAAGCGGGAGGGCGCGCCGTTCGGCAAGCAGCAGGAGCGGGACACCCCGGACCTGAAGGCGATGCCCGAGGACTCGCACGTGCGCCTGGCCCACCCGGACTCCAACGACGGGCTGATGATCCTGCGCCGCGGCTTCTCCTTCACGGACGGCACCGACGGTCTCGGCCGGCTGGAGGCGGGCCTGTTCTTCCTGGCGTACCAGCGCGACACCCGCAAGGCGTTCGTGCCCCTGCAGCAGCGCCTCGCCGCGTCCGACAAGCTGAACGAGTACATCCAGCACGTCGGTTCCGCGCACTTCGCCTGCCCGCCCGGCATCCGCAAGCCCGGCGAGTGGTGGGGCCAGGCCCTGTTCGGCTGACCCCGCCCCGTACAACCCCCTGAGGAGACCGCCGTGTTCGGCAACTACCTGATCGGCCTGCGCGAGGGCCTGGAAGCCAGCCTCGTCGTCTGCATCCTGATCGCCTACCTGGTCAAGACCGGCCGCCGGGACCGGCTGGCGCCGGTCTGGGCCGGCATCGCGGCCGCCGTGCTGATCAGCATGGCGTTCGGCGCGGTGCTGCAGTACGGCTCCACCCAGATGTCCTTCGAGGCGCAGGAGGCGCTCGGCGGCTCGCTGTCGATCATCGCCGTGGGCCTGGTCACCTGGATGGTGTTCTGGATGCGCCGCACCGCCCGCCACCTGAAGGCCGAGCTGCACGGCAAGCTGGACGCGGCGCTGGCGATGGGCACCTTCGCGCTGGTCACCACCGCCTTCCTGGCGGTGGGCCGGGAGGGGCTGGAGACCGCGCTGTTCATCTGGACGGCGGTGGCCGCCACCGGTGACGGGGTGCGGCCGCTGGTCGGCGCGGTCCTCGGTCTGCTCACCGCGGTGGTGCTGGGCTGGCTGTTCTACCGCGGCGCGCTGAAGATCAACCTGGCCAAGTTCTTCACCTGGACCGGCGCGATGCTGGTGGTGGTCGCCGCCGGTGTGCTCGCCTACGGCGTGCACGACCTGCAGGAGGCCGGCTGGCTGCCGGGCCTGCACGACATGGCCTTCGACATCAGCTCGACCATCCCGAAGGACAGCTGGTACGGCACCCTGCTCAAGGGCGTGTTCAACTTCCAGCCCGACCCGTCGGTGGCCCAGACGGTGGTCTGGGTGGCGTACCTGGTGCCCACCCTGCTGCTCTTCCTGCGGCCGAGCGGCGGCGCCCGCCCGGTCGCCCCGGCGAAGGCCGGCGGCAGCCCGGCCTGAGCCGCCCGCCCCAGCGCCCAGCGCCCCGCTCCCGGACCGTCGGGGGCGGGGCGCCGTGCTGTCCGGCCGCGGTGGTGACCTGGCCGGATGACGCAGTGTCAGACTTTGCGTGCGCGCGGTTCCAAATTGGTCCGACTGCGGTGCGGGGCAAGTGAATTGACGTGAAAGATTGGCAACATTCAACCCGTTGTGGCCACCCCTCCCCGCCGGTACAGTCCCCCTGAATTGCGAAGGACGCAATGGCGCGTTCGGCGGATCAGCAGGGGAGAGCGGTCATTTTAGGGACTCCTGGCGTCGGTCCGGTCACCCCGGATCTAATTGACGCGTTCACGCAAATTGTCGAGAGTCATGCCGACCGTACCGCGGTCGTTCACAATGGCCGTCCGTTGAGCTACCTTCAGCTCGACGGGCTGGTCCAGCGGGCGGCATTGCGCCTGGGGGCCGGACCGGGCGTGGTTGGTGTCCGAACTTCCCGTTCTCCCGGCGTGGTCGCCGAGCTGCTCGGGGTGCTGGCCGCGGGCGGCACATACTGTCCGGTCGACCCGGCTTTCCCTGCTGCCCGGCAGCGGGCCATGGTGGCGGCCGCGGGCTGTCACCTCGTGATCGATGCAGAAACGGTTCCGCAAGGGAAATCTGGCGTTGAGCCGGTCGACTTCACCGACCTGCTGACCCCCCGCGGCACGGACGGCCCCGACGAGCCCGATGGCCCGCAGGCCCCCGCCTACATCCTCTTCACCTCCGGCTCCACCGGTGACCCCAAGCCGGTGGTCACCCCGCGCGGAGCGATCACCACGGTGGTCGGCGCGCTGCGCGAGCTGTTCGACCTGGGCCCGGCCGACCGCGTGCTGCAGTTCGCCTCGCTCAACTGGGACACCTGCTTCGAGGAGATCCTCCCGACGCTCACCGCGGGCGCCGCGCTGGTCCTCGACGACGAGGCGCACAGCGGCTCGTTCCCGCGCCTGCTGCGGATGGTGGAGCGCGAGCGGATCACCGTCCTCGACCTGCCGACCGCCTACTGGCACGAACTGGTCCGCCACCTCACCGAGGACCGGGCGGCCCTGCCGCCGTCGGTGCGGCTGGTGGTGATTGGCGGTGAGGCGGCCGACCCGGCCCGGCTGGCCGACTGGTGCGCGCTGGCCACCGGCGACGTCCGGCTGGTCAACACCTACGGATCCACCGAGACCACCCTGATCACCCACGCCGTCGACCTGCACGGCCCGCGCGCCCTGGCCCTGGGCCGGCCGTGGCGGCCGGGCGACCGGGTGCCGATCGGCCTGCCGCTCCCGCACGTCCTCGAACGGATCGGCGCGGAGGGCGAGTTGATGATCGGCGGCCCCGCGCTGGCGCTCGGCTACCGCGGCCTGCCGCAGGCCACCGAGGCCCGGTTCGGCAGCGGGGAGGACCGCTGGTTCCGCACCGGCGACCGGGTCGAACGGGCGCCCGGCGGCGTCCTGCTCCACCGCGGACGGCTGGACGGCGAGCTGAAGATCCGCGGGATCCGGGTCGACCCAGCCGAGGTCGAGGCCCACCTCACCGCCCACCCCCAGGTGGCGGGCGCCGCCGTCACCGGCGCCCGACTGGCCGGCCGGACCACCCTGGTGGCGTACGTGGTCCCCGCCCCGGGCGCCGACACCGCCGCGCTCGCGGCCGGCCTGCGCCGCCACCTGACGGCCCGGGTGCCCGGCCACCTGGTGCCGGGGCGGATCGCCCTGGTGGAGCGGCTCGCCCGCACCTCCAGCGGCAAGCTCGACCGGGCCGGCACGCACCGGCACTACGAAGGGCGGACGCCCGAGGAGACGGAGTTGACGCAGCGCCGGCAGGGTGCCGCCGCTGCCGAGGAGGAGGGCAACGATGGGCGTTGACACGGTGACCGCCATCTTCCGGCGGGTGCTGGAGACCGACGGGATCACCCCGCACTGCGACTTCTTCGACCTCGGCGGCGACTCGCTGATCGCCACCCGGGTCCTGAGCGCGGTCGCCCGGGAGAGCGGGGTCGAGCTGACCTTCGAGGACTTCCTGGCCGCGCCCACCCCCGAGTCGCTGGCGGCGAAGGTCGCGGGGGCGGCCCGGTGAGCGTGATCGTCGTCGGCGCCGGCCTCGCGGGGCTCACCGCCGCGGTGGACCTGGCCCGGGCCGGGGTCCGGGTCACCGTGCTGGAGGCCCGCGACCGGGTCGGCGGCCGCACCCGCGGCATCGAGGTCGCACCCGGCAGCTGGGTCGACGCGGGCGCCGCGTACCTGGGCGACCGGCACACCGAACTGCACGGCCTGCTCGCGGAACACGGCCTGAAGACCGCGCCGACCGAGATGGCCGGCCACAGCCGGTTCGCACTCGGCCCGGCGGCGGACGGCACCAGCGCCGGACGGTTCCCGCCGCTCAACGCGGTCGCCCTCGGCGGCCTGTTCGACCTGCTGGACGAGGTGACCGCCACCGTCCGCACCGACGCCCCCTGGCTGACCCCGGACGCCGAGCGGCTGGACGCGCTCACCGCCGCCGAATGGGCCGACCGCCACCTCACCCACCCCGACGCCCGGCTGTTCTTCCCGCTGTTCCTCGGCGAGATGATGGCCGCCGACCCGGCCGACATCTCCGTCCTGCACCTGGCCTTCTACCTGCGCTCCGGCGGCGGCACCCGCTACCTCAACGCCTTCGAGGGCGGCGCCCAGCAGGACCGGGTGGCCGGCGGCGCGCACCAGCTGTGCGAACGGCTCGCCCGGCGGCTCGGCGGCCGGCTCCGGCTGTCCGACCCGGTCCGGGCGGTCCACCAGGACGCCGACGGGGTCACCGTGCACTCCGCCGGCGGATCCACCCGGGCCGCCGCCGCCGTGGTCGCGCTGCCGCCGCTGCTCGCCGACGGGATCGTCCGGGACCCGGCCGCCCGGCGCAGCACCGACCGCACCGCGCGCGGCTGCGCGGTCAAGGTCCAGCTGGTGTACGAGCGGCCGCACTGGCGGGAGCACGGCCTGTCCGGCTGGTCGGTCAACGCCGAGGGTCCGCTGCTGTCCACCGTGGACGACACCCCGCCCGACGGCGGGCCCGGGGTGCTCACCGGCTTCGTCACCGGAGCCGAGGCCCACCGGTTCGCCGCGCTCGGGCCGGCCGGGCAGCGCGCCGCCGCGCTCGCGCAGGCCGCCCGGCTGTTCCCGCAGCTGCCCGAGCCGCTCGCCTGCCACATCACCGACTGGGTCAACGAGGAGTACAGCCGCGGGTGTTACGCGGCGCTGCTCGGCCCCGGCGACTGGACCGCCCTCGGGCCGCGGCTGGCCGCCCCGTACGGGCGGGTGCACTGGGCCGGCACCGAGACCAGCACCGAGTTCTTCGGCCTGATGGAGGGCGCGGTCCGCTCCGGCCACCGGGTGGCGGCCGAACTCCTGGACCGCTACCCGGACCTGCACCAGCTCTGACGTCCGTTCGGCACCGACCTTCGTCCAGCACCGACCTTCGTCCAGCACCGAACTCCGTTCAGCAACAGAACTGTTGGGAGATCACGATGCACGAAACCAGCCCCGTGGCGCCGCTCGAGGTGCGCCGGCAGCTGATGACGGAACCCACCCTGGGCGCCGGCAACTTCCTGGACCACGCCCTCGCGCTCAACCCCAACCGGGCGGTGCCGTTCGCCTACGGCCACCACACCGACCACCGCGGCCAGGTGGTGCTGCGCGGCCACAGCCTGCTCGACCTGGCCGCGCTGCGGGACCGCTACGCCAGGTGGTACCGGGCCAACGGGGTGCGCCCCGGCGAGCCGGTCGGCATCGTGGTCGCCGAGGGCCTGGAGCCGCTGCTGCACTTCCTCGCGCTCACCGCGCTGGGCGCCGTACCCGCCCTGGTCAACGACGCGATGCGGCCGGACATCATGGTCCGCTACCTCGACCACGTCGGGGTGGTCGGCATCGTCGCCGACGACCCCACCCGGCTCGCCGCCGCCTACCGCGCCGACCCGCAGCGCCGGCCGCGGTTCATCGCGCTCACCGCCGAGGTGCAGGCCTTCGACGCGGAGTCGGCCGCGCTGCCCGAGGAGTACCCGTACCGGCACGCCCCCGAGGACGTGGTGGCGCTGATCCACTCCTCCGGCACCACCGGCACCCCCAAGTCCACCATGCTGGCGCACCGCCAGTTCTGGGACGGCAAGCAGCCCCGGATGGAGCGCTTTCCGGCGGAGCCCTACGACCGGCTGATGTCGCTGATGCCGCACACTCACGCGGGCGGTCTGAGCTACTTCCTGACCGCGACCCTGCTGGGCCTGCCGACCGTGGTGATGGGGGACTGGCGGCGCACCGTCGTCGAGCCGGTGATGGAGGCGTTCCAGCCGACCATGGTCGCCTCCTTCCCGCGGACCTTCGTCGAACTGGCCACCGGGGAGCTGCCGGTGGCCGGCGCCGCCAAGGTGCACTCCTGGTTCAACACCGGCGACAGCGCCCACTACGGGCACATCCGCCGGCTGGTGACGCTCGGCGAGCGGCCGGCCGGGTTGATCAGGCCCTGGCTGCTGCCGCAGCAGCGCGAGGAGGAACCGGCCCTGCCCGGCTCGCAGTTCATCGACGGGCTGGGCTCGTCCGAGATGGGGATGGCGCTGTTCGGGCAGGTCACCTCGCCGGAGACGGAGCGCGACGACCGCTGCGTCGGCCGGCCGCTGGAGGTGGTGCTGAAGGCCGCGGTGCTCTCCGGCGACGGCACCGAACTCCCCGACGGCGAGGTCGGTCTGCTCGGGGTGGTCACCCCGTCGCGTACCCCCGGCTACTGGAACAACCCGCGGCTGACCAGCAGTTTCGAGCTGGCCGGCTACTGGCTGACCGGGGACGTGGCCCGGCGCGACGCCGACGGCCGGTTTTACCACCTGGACCGGACGGTCGACGTCATCGACACCGCCGATGGCCCGCTCTACAGCCTCCCGGTCGAGGAGGTGCTGCTCGCCGACTGCGCCGAACTGGTCCAGGACTGCTCGGTGGTGGGCGTGCCCGGCCCGGACGGCCGGGGCCAGGTGCCGATCGCGGTGGTCCGGCTGCAGGCCGCCGCGGCCGGGGCGGACGAGCGGACCGTGCACGAGGCCGCCGACAAGGCGCTCGGCGTGGCCGGGCTGCCCGCCCTCGCCGCGGTCAGCATCGCCCGGGACGGCGCGGACTTCCCGCTCGGGCCGACCGGCAAGGTGCTCAAGCGCGAGCTGCGCACCCGCTTCGCGACGCTGTTCACCGGTGCTCCGGACAGCCCCGACCGATGAACGAGCACACCGCCCGGCAGCCGTACCGGTACGTCCGGACCCCGCTGATCGAACCGGACTGGCGTCGGCTGCCGGGCTGGCGCGAGGTCACCGCGGCGCAGTGGCGCGACGCCCAGTGGCAGCGGGCGCACTGCGTCAAGACCCCGGCGCAGCTGCGGGCCGTCGTGGGCGGTCTGCTGACCGACCGCTTCTACCAGGAACTGGCCGCGGACCGGGAGCAGTTCGCGACCATGTCGATGCTGGTGCCGCCGCAGATGCTGAACACCATGGCGCCCGCGGCGGCGCTGCGGCCGGCCGAGTTCACCGCGGCGTTCCTGGCCGACCCGGTCCGCCGCTACCTGCTGCCGGTGCGCTGCGACCGCGACCCGCGGTGGCCCAGCCACCCGCTCGCCGAGCGCGACTCGCTGCACGAGGCCGAGATGTGGGTGGTGGAGGGCCTCACCCACCGCTACCCGACCAAGGTGCTCGCCGAACTGGTCTCCACCTGCCCGCAGTACTGCGGGCACTGCACCCGGATGGACCTGGTCGGCAACTCGACGCCGCAGGTCACCAAGGCCCGGCTGGTGCTGCGGCCGGCCGACCGCCAGGAGCAGATGCTGGACTACCTCAAGCGGATGCCGCACGTCCGGGACGTGGTGGTGTCCGGCGGTGACGTCGCCAACGTGCCCTGGCGGCAGCTGGAGAGCTTCCTGATGCGGCTGCTGGAACTCTCCTCGGTCCGCGACATCCGGCTCGCCACCAAGGCGCTGGTCGGGCTGCCGCAGCACTGGCTGCAGCCCGAGATGACCGAGGGGATGGCCAGGGTGGCGGCGGTCGCCGCCCGCCGGGCGGTCAACCTCGCGGTGCACACCCACGCCAACCACGTGCAGTCGGTGACCCCGCTGGTGGCCGAGGCGGCCCGGGCGATGCTCGACGCGGGCGTGCGGGACGTCCGCAACCAGGGCGTGCTGATGCGCGGGGTGAACGCCTCGGTGGAGGACCTGCTGGACCTGTGCCTCGCGCTCCAGGGCGAGGCGGGCATCCTGCCGTACTACTTCTACCTGTGCGACATGATCCCCAACGCCGAGCACTGGCGGATCGCGCTCCACGAGGCGCAGCGGCTCCAGGAGGGCATCATGGGCTACCTGCCGGGGTATGCCACCCCCCGGATCGTCAACGACGTGCCGCACGTGGGCAAGCGCTGGGTGCACCAGGCCGTCGAGTACGACCGTGAGCGCGGCATCTCCTACTGGACCAAGAACTACCGCACCGAGCCCGAGGCCCGGGCCGCCGAGGCGGCGTCCGACGTCCTGGGGCGCAGGTACCCGAGCTACGACCCGATCTCCACCCTCCCCGCGTCCGGCCGCCGCTGGTGGACGGAGCGGCCCGGCAGGAAGGCCTGAACGATGCTCGAACTCCACCGGCTGGCGATGCGGCACAGCGTGGCGGCGGTCGACCGGATCCGGGACGGCCAGTGGGAGCTGCCCACGCCGTGCGCCGACTGGGACGTGCGGCGGCTGGTGGAGCACATGACGGCCGAGAACCTGGGCTTCGCGGCGGCGGCCGACGGGGAGCGCGAGGACCGCGGCGTCTGGGAGTACCGGGCGACCGGGGCCGGGCCGGTGGCCGACTACCGGGCCTCGGCGAAGCGGGTGGTGGAGGCGTTCGGTGCGCCGGGGGTGCTGGACGGGCGGTTCTGGCTGCCGCGGATCAACGACGCCCGCACCTTCCCGGCCCGGCAGGCGGTCTCGTACCACCTGCTGGACTACCTGGTGCACAGCTGGGACGTGGCGGTGGCGATCGGTGCGCCGGTCGACTTCGAGCCGGAACTGGTGGCGGAGGTCGCGGTGATCGCCGAGCGGGAGGTCCCGGACACCCCGCGGCGGCTGCGTCCGGGTGCCGGGTTCCGCCCGGCGCTGCCGGTGCCGGGGACCGTGCCGCCGCTGGAGCGGCTGCTCGCCGCCCTGGGGCGTTCGGCGCGCTGGCCGCAGCAGAGCCGGGACTAGCCGGCGGTCCCGGGCCGGCCGGAGAGCATGGTGCTCTGGCCCCGGAACTCGGCCACCACCGTGCCGTCGGCCTTGCGGACCGTGACGTCGTAGACGCCGTGCCGGCCGACCCGGGTGCGTTCGACGGCTTCGGCGGTCAGTTCGTCGCCGGCGGCGGCCGGCTGCAGGAAGCTCACCTGGGCGCCCTGGGCGACGGTGACCGGGCCGTGGGTGTTGCAGGCGAACGAGAACGCGGCGTCGGCCAGCAGGAACAGGAAGCCGCCGTGGGCGATCCCGTGTCCGTTCACCATCTCGGCGGTCAGCCGCAGCCGCACCACGGCGCGGCCGGGGCCGACGTCGCCGAGCGAGATGCCGAGCGACCGGCAGGTCGGGTCCTGGTCGTGGAGCGCCTTGGCCCGGGAGATGCTCAGGGCGAGCGGATCGCCGTCCTGGTCCATGGCCACCTGCGCTTCCCTGGGGATCGGGCCGCTCCGGGGTCCGGGCCGGTCGGCGGCACGACCGCATTAGACCGGCTGCCCCGGGCCGGTGTCAACGACCGGTTCCGGTAACTCCGATATCCGGTAGGGGAATGGACGATTCGTCAGTCCGGTCGTCGACCGATGGAGGAAATGTAAGGTCCATGCCAGAACTCGACCCGGCCCGTTTATCGGCCGTTGAGAGTGGACCCCTAGCCTTCGCGCATGTCCCAGACGAACCCCGCACCCGAACAGTCCGCCGAGCAGGACGCCGCGAACCTCCGCCACCTGCTGACCAGGCTCGCCGAGTCGCTGGCGAAGGACCGGCAGTATACGGATATTGACGCTGCGTCAGAGAAATAGCCGTGGACACGTCATTTTGAACCGCTGAGCCGGGTGACCTTTCCGGCATATCGAACAGGTGACGGCAATGTACTGGTCATCTTCATCTCTTTCCCCCACCATCTCCCATGGCGCACCGCCCCGAATCCGGCCACAAGCCGCAACAGGGCCACACCTCAGGAGAGTTGATGAGTTCGATCGGACTTCCTTCGCTTGACCCGGCCATGTCGCTGGCCGACCTGGTGGAAGCGCAGGTCCGTCGCACCCCCGACCGCACCGCACTGGTCGACGGCGACCGCCGCCTGACCTACCGCGAACTCTGGTCCGAGGTGCAGGAACTGGCCGCCGCCCTGGCCGGTGCCGGGGTGACCTCCGGCACCCTGGTCGGCGTCTGCCTGCCCCGCACCCCGGGCCTGGTGGCCGCCGTACTGGCGGTGCTGCGGGCCGGCGGAGCCTACGTACCGCTGGACCCGGCCTACCCGCGCGACCGGCTGGAGCTGGTGATCGGCGACGCGCAGGCCCCCGTGGTGATCACCGACCGCGCCCACGAACACCTGCTGGCCGGCGCCGGGGCCAAACTGCTCCACCTCGAGGACCCCCGCCCCGCCGGGGAGCCGCCCGCCTTCCCGCCCGCCGGACCGGGCGCGCTCGCGAACGTGCTGTACACCTCCGGCTCCACCGGCCGCCCCAAGGGCGTCGCCGTCACCCAGCACGGCGTCAACGCCCTGCTGCGCTGGGCCGCCGGACTGCTCGGCCCCGAGGACGTCGCCGGGGTGCTGTTCGGCACCTCGATCTGCTTCGACCTCTCGGTGTACGAGATCTTCCTGCCGCTGTCCGTCGGCGGCACCGTCATCCTCGCCCAGAACGTCCTCGCACTGCCCGAACTGCCCGCCCGCGACGCGGTGACCCTGGTCAACACCGTGCCCAGCGCGATGGGCGCGCTGCTGCGCGGCGGCCGCGGCCTGCCCCCCGGCGTCCGGGTGGTGAACACCGCCGGCGAGCCGATGTCCCGCCGGCTCGCCGACCAGGTCTACGCCCAGCCGCAGGTCGAGCGGCTGTACAACCTGTACGGACCGACCGAGGACACCGTCTACTCCACCTGGTGGCTGGTCGGCCGCGACCAGGACTTCGAGCCGCTGCTCGGACACTTCCTGCCCGGCACCACCGGCCTCATCCTTGACGAGCACCGCCGGCCCGTCCCGGCCGGCACCGTCGGCGAGCTCTACCTGGCCGGCGACGGCCTGGCCCGCGGCTACCACGGTCGCCCCGACCTCACCGAACAGAGCTTCGTCATCCTCCACGGCGAGCGCCACTACCGCACCGGCGACCTGGTCCGGCTGCGGCCCGACGGCAACCTGGAGACCCACGGCCGCACCGACCACCAGGTCAAGGTCCGCGGCTTCCGGGTCGAACTCGCCGAGATCGAGGCCGTCCTCTCCGGCCACCCCGGCGTCCAGGCCGCCGTCGCCGTGGTCCAGCGCGACGAGGCCGGCGACTACCTCGCCGCCTTCGTCCAACCCGACCAGGGCGCCCGCCCCACCGTCGCCGCCCTGCGCGAGCGCTGCGCTGCCGCGCTGCCCGGCTACATGGTGCCCGCCGCCGTCGAGGTGCTGGAGCGCTTCCCGCTCACCCCCAACGGCAAGGCCGACCGCCGGGCGATGCCGCTCGCCGCCCGCACCCGCACCGCGAGCGACGTCTACGTGGCCCCCAGGACCCCGGCCGAGACCCGGATCGCCGAACTGTGGAGCTCCGTGCTCGGCGTGCCGCAGGTCGGCGTCCACGACGTCTTCCTCGACCTCGGCGGCCACTCGCTGCTCGCCCTGTCGGTCCTCGCCCGGATCGAGCGCGAGTACGGCGTCCGGGTGCCGCTCGGCGAATTCTTCGCCGCCCCGACCGTCGCCGCGCTCGCCGTCCGGACCGCCCAGGGCGCCGCCACCGGCCCCGCGGTCGAACCGCCCCGCCGCGAACCCGCACTGCCCGCGCTCGCCACCTCCTTCCAGCGCGAACTGTGGCTGCACGAGGCCATGACGCCCGGCACCGCCGTCTACAACGTCCCGCTGCGGATCCGCGCCACCGGCGCCCTCGACCCGGAGCGGCTCGGCCGGGCCCTGACCGAGCTGGTACGGCGCCACGAGGTCCTGCGCACCGCCCTGACCGGCCACGGCGAGCAGCTCACCGCCGAGGTCCGCCCCGCCTACCCGGTGGACGTCCCGGTGCTCGACCTGCCCGGCGCCGACGAGGACCGGATCGACACCGCGCTGCGCGCCGAGGCCGCCCACCCGATCGACCTCGCCCAGGGCCGGATGCTGCGCGCCGTGGCGCTGCGGATCGGCGAACGCCACCACGAACTGCTGATCACCGTGCACCACGCGGCCATCGACGGCTGGGCCAACGGCGTCCTGCTGGACGAACTCGGCCGCGCCTACCGGGGCGAGGCCCGCGACCCGGAGCTGCAGCTCTCCGACGTGGCCCGCTGGCAGTGGCAGGTCATCGAGGCGGGCCGCCCCGAGGCCGAACGCTGGGCCGGCCGCCTCGCCGGGCTCGACACCGACCAGCACCTGCCCGGCGACCGCCCGCACCCCGATCCGCACGACCTGACCGGCCTGCGCACCGCCCGCCGCCTCGACGCCGCCCTGCTGCGCACCGTCGAGCGCTGGGGCGCCGAGGAGGGCGCCAGCCTGTACATGACGCTGCTGGCAGCGCTCGGAGCCGTCGTGCACCGCTGCACCGGGCGCACCGACGTGGCGGTCCTCACCCCGTTCGCGGTCCGGCCGCTGCCCGAACTGGAGCAGGTGCTGGGCCCGTTGACCAACACCGTGGCACTGCGCCTCGACGTCCGCGGCACCGACACCTTCCGCGAACTGGTCCGCAAGGTACGGCCGGTGGTGCTGGACGCCGCCGACCACTGCGGCCACCCGGCCGGCGAACAGGTCCGCTACGCCGGGGCGCCGCGCGGGGTGACCGCCACCCCGTTCGGCCAGATCATGCTCGCGGTGCAGAACCACCCCGCCGCCGTCGCCGAACTCGACGACCTGCGGCTCGACTTCGTCGCCGAGGTCTGCAACGGCACGGCCAAGAGCGACCTGTCGCTGTTCCTGGAGTTCCCCGCCGACGGACCGCTGCTGTCCGCCGAGTACCGCACCGGCCGCTACGACGAGGCCTCCGTGCTGGCCGCCGTCGACCACCTGCTCACCCTGGTCGCCCACGCCGTCGCCGAACCCGACCGGCCGATCGCCGAACTCGCCCTGCTCACCGAGGCCGAGCTCGCGGTCACCACCGCCCGCGGCGCCGAACGGGAGCCGGCGGCCGACACCCTGCCGCAGCTGGTCGCCGCCCAGGCCGCCCGGACCCCGGACGCGACCGCCGTCTCGGCCGCCGACGGAGAACTCAGCTACGCCGAACTCGACACCGCCGCCGACCGGCTGGCCCGGCTGCTGCGCGCCCGCGGCGCCCGGCCCGGCACCCTGGTCGCGGTCGCCGTCCGGCGCGGCCGGGCCCTGCCGCTCGCCCTGCTCGGCGTCCTGCGCAGCGGCGCGGCCTACCTGCCGCTCGACCCCGACCAGCCGCCGGCCCGCAACCGGGCGGTGCTCGCCGACGCCGGCGCGCTGCTGCTGGTCGGCGAACGGGCGAGCGCGGGCGAGGAACTGTTCGCCGGCCGGGACGACCTGGTCCTGGTGGACGGCGACCAGGACACCGCCGAACCCGACACCCCGGCGACGGCCGCCGGCCCCGAGGACCCCGCCTACCTGCTCTACACCTCGGGCTCCACCGGCACCCCCAAGGGCGTGTCGGTCCCGCACAGGGCGATCGTCAACTTCCTGCGCTCGATGGCCCGCGAACCCGGCATCACGGCCCGGGACGTGGTCGCCGCGGTCACCACCGTCACCTTCGACATCGCCGGCCTCGAACTGTGGCTGCCCCTGGTCACCGGCGCCCGGGTGGAGATCGCCGACCGGGCGACCGCCACCGACGGCCACGCCCTGGCGGCCTGGCTGGAGCGCCGCGGCGTGACGGTGCTGCAGGCCACCCCCGCCACCTGGCGGCTGCTGCTGGAGGCCGACTGGCCCGGCCGGCCCGGCCTGCTCGCACTGTGCGGCGGCGAGGCGCTCACCGCCGACCTCGCCCGGGCCCTGCTCCGGCGCTCGCGCGAACTGTGGAACCTGTACGGCCCGACCGAGACCACCGTCTGGTCGACCGCCCAGCGGATCGACGCCGAACTCGCCGCCCGCGGCGGGGTGATGCCGCTCGGCGACCCGATCGACAACACCCGGCTGCACCTGCTGGACGCGGCCGGCCGGCCGGTCCCCGTCAACGGCCTCGGCGAACTGTGCATCGCCGGCGCCGGGGTGGCACTCGGCTACCACGGCCGCCCCGAGCTGACCGCCGACCGGTTCGTCCCCGAGCCCGGCGGCCCCGTCGGCGCCCTGATGTACCGCACCGGCGACCTGGCCTGCCGCCGCCGAGACGGCCGGCTGGACTACCACGGCCGGGCCGACCGGCAGGTCAAGCTGCGCGGCTTCCGGATCGAGCTCGGCGAGATCGAGGCCCAGCTGACCGGCCTGCCCGGGGTCGCCGACGCGGCGGTGACCCTCCGCGAGTCGGGCGCCGGACCGGTGCTGGTCGCGCACGCCGTCACCGACGGCCGCACCGGCGAGCAGCTGCGCGCCGACCTCGCCGCCCGGCTGCCCGACCACCTGGTGCCCGCCGTCGTGATGGTGCTGGACGCCCTGCCGACCACCCCGTCCGGGAAGATCGACCGCGCCGCCCTGCCCGACCCGGAGTTCGGCGGCGCGGGGGCGCCCCCCGAGGGCGAGTGCGAGGAACTGCTCGCCGAACTCTGGCAGGAGGTCCTCGGGGTGGACACGGTCGCCCGCGGCGACGACTTCTTCGCCCTCGGCGGCCACTCGCTGCTCGCCACCCGGCTGGTCGCCCGGGTCCGCGACATCCTCGGCATCGACCTGCCGCTGCGCACCGTCTTCGAGGCCCGCACGCTGACCGTGCTGGCCCGGCGGATCGAGGACATCCTGCTCGGCGAGGTCGACGCCGAGCTCGGCACCACAGGACACACGGGGGAGACACGATGACCATCGAGGAGACCACCGGGGTACCCGGCCCGGCACCCGCCGCGCCCCCCGGCCGCCAGGAACTGCTGCGCAGACGCCTGGCCCAGGCCCGGGCCCGGGCCGCCGAGCCCGCCGCCCGCGCCATCACCCCGCGCCCGGCGGGAACGGCCGCGCCGCTGTCCTTCGCGCAGCGCCGGATGTGGTTCCTGGCGCAGTACGAACCGGACAGCGCCGCCTACCACATACCGCTCACCCTGCGGATCACCGGCGAGCCCGACCGGGCCGCACTCGCCGCCGCGCTGACCGACGTGGTGCGCCGGCACGAGGTGCTGCGCACCGGCTACCCGTCCCACGACGGCCAGGTGCTGACCGAGGTCCACGACGCTGAACGCTTCGCCCTCGCCACCGTCGAGCTGCCGGCCGCCGAGGCCGAGGCCTGGCTGGCGGCCGAGGCCGCCCGCCCGTTCGACCTGGCGGCCGGCCTGCCGCTGCGCGCCACCCTGCTGCGCACCCCGGACGGATCGGTGCTCAGCCTGGTCGTGCACCACATCGCCGCCGACGGCTGGTCCATCGGGGTGCTCTGGGACGAGCTGGCGCAGGCGTACGCCGCCCGGCTGGCCGGCCGTACGCCCGAACTCCCGGCCCTGCCCGTCCAGTACGCCGACGTCGCGCACTGGCAGCAGACCGCGCAGACCGAGGAGCTCGCCCGGCAGCAGACCTGGTGGCAGGAGCGGCTGCGCGGCGCGACCGCGACCGTCACCGTTCCCGCCGACCGGCCGCGGCCCGCGGTAGCCGGCACCCGCGGTGAGCGGATCGCCGTCGAGCTCGGCGCCGAACGCTCCCGCCGGATCCGGGCGCTGGCCGAACAGACCGGCACCACCGTCTACATGGTGCTGCTGGCCGCGCTGCAGACCGTCCTGTCCCGCTACACCGGCGCCGAGGACGTGGTCGTCGGCAGCCCGGTGGCCGGCCGCACCCGCAGCGAGACCGAACCGCTGGTCGGCTGCTTCGTCAACACCCTCGCGATGCGCACCGACCTGTCCGGCGACCCCACCGTCCGGGAACTGCTGGAGCGGGTCAAGGACGTCACCCTCGGCGCCTTCGCCCACCAGGACCTGCCCTTCGAGCGGCTGATCGACGCCCTCGGACTGGAACGCGAACTCGCCCACACCCCGCTCTTCCAGGTCATGCTCAACGTGCAGAACCAGGCCGCCGCCCGGCCCGCGCTGCCCGGCGTCGAGGTGGAGTGGCTGGACATCGGCACCGGCACCGCCAAGTTCGACCTGTCGCTGGTGGTGGTCGACACCGGCGCCGAGCTCACCGGCGACCTGCTCTGGCGCAGCGAGCTCTACGAGGAGCAGACCGTCCGCCGCGTCCTCGGCCACCTGACCACCGTGCTGGACGCGATGGCCGCCGGCCCCGACCGGCCGCTGGCCGGGCTGCCACTGCTCACCGCGGCCGAACAGCGCCTGCTCACCGCCTGGGACGACACCGCGCGCGACTGGGACCTCACCGGCACCCTGCACGGGCTGATCGAGGAACAGGCCCGCCGCACCCCGCAGGCACCCGCCCTCCGCGGCGCCGACGGCGTCCTCAGCTACGCCGAGCTCGACGCCCGCGCGGACGAGCTGGCCCACCGCCTGGTGGCGCTCGGCGTCGGCCCCGACCGGCCGGTCGGCCTGTTCGCCGAACGCTCCGCCGCCCTGGTGGTCGGCATGCTAGGCATCCTCAAGGCCGGCGGCGGCTACCTGCCGCTGGACCCGCTCTACCCGGACGGACGGATCCGCGCCCTGCTGGAGACCGCCGGCGCCGCCGCCGTGGTCACCACCGCCGACCTGGCCGCCCGGATCGACGGCGCGGCGCCCACCGCCGTGCTGCCCGGCCTCGCCACCGCGCCCGCGGCGCCCTCCGGGCCGCCCGCCGTGGAGGTCCGCCCCGAGCACCTGTGCTACCTGCTCTTCACCTCCGGCTCCACCGGTGCGCCCAAGGCCGTCGCCGTCGAGCACCGCAACTACCGCAACTACCTGCACGGCCTGCGCGAACGGATCGGCCTCGGGCCCGGCACGGGCCCGTGGAACTGGGCGCTGGTCTCCACCTTCGCCGCCGACCTCGGCACCACCAACGTCTTCGCCGCGCTCACCACCGGCGGCTGCCTGCACCTGCTCACCCGCGACCAGGCCACCGACCCGGACGCCTTCGCCGCCTACCTCGCCGCCCACCCGATCGACGCGGTGAAGCTGGTGCCCAGCCACCTGGAGGGCCTCGCCGCCCACGGCGACCGGCTCGCCGACGTCCTGCCCGGCCGGCTGCTGATCTGCGCCGGCGAGCCGCTGCGCCCCGACCTGGTGGCCCGGATCCGGTCCGCCCGGCCCGGGCTGACCCTGCACAACCACTACGGGCCGACCGAGACCACCGTCTCGATGCTCGGCGCGCCCGTCCCCGCCGAGCTCGGCGACGCGGCGAGCGCGCCGCTCGGCCGGCCGTTCGGCAACGTCGGTGCCCACGTGCTGGACGCCCGGCGCCGCCCGGTACCGGTCGGCGTGCCCGGCGAACTGTACGTCTCCGGCGGCGGCGTGGCCCGCGGCTACCACGGCCGGGCCGACCTCACCGCCGAACGCTTCGTGGAGCTCCCGCAGGGCCGCGCCTACCGCACCGGCGACCTGGTCCGCCGCCGCCCCGACGGCGCGATCGAGTTCCTCGGCCGGGCCGACCACCAGGTCAAGATCCGCGGCTTCCGGGTCGAGACCGGAGAGGTGGAGGCCGAACTGACGGCCCGCCCGGAGATCCGCGAAGCCGTGGTGGTCACCCGCGGCGAGGGCGCGGCCCGCACCCTGGCCGGCTACGTGGTGCCCGCCGCCGGGCCGGTCGACCCCGCCGCGCTGCGGGCCGCGCTGCGCACCCGGCTGCCCGACTACATGGTGCCCGCCGCCCTCGTCGTCCTGGACGCCCTCCCGCTCACCGGCAACGGCAAGGTCGACCGCGCCGCGCTGCCCGAACCGGCCGCCGCCCAGCAGCCGTCCGGCGGCGCCGAACCCGCCACCGAGAACGAACACCGGGTCGCCGGCGCCTACCGCCAGGTGCTGGCCGTCGACGCGGTCGCCGCCGACGACGACTTCTTCGCCCTCGGCGGCGACTCGTTCAGCGCGGTGCACACCGTCCGCCTGCTGGGCGACGGCCTATCGGTGATCGACCTGTTCCAGCACCCCACCGTGCGCGAACTCGCCGCCCTCCTCGACGCCCGCGCCGCCGGCACCGGCCAGGACGGCCCGCGCAGCCTGCTGCACCGGCTCACCCGGTCCGCCGCGCCGGCCACCCTGACGGTGGTCTGCGTCCCGTACGGGGGCGGCAGCCCGGTCACCTTCCAGCCGCTGGCCGACGCCCTGCCGGCCGGCCACCGGCTGTACGCCGTCGAACTGCCCGGCCACGACCCGAGCCGCCCGGACGACCCGCTGGTCGACCTCGACACCCTGGCCGACCTGCTGGCCGGGCAGATCGCCGAGCAGATCGACGGACCGGTGCTGCTCTACGGCCACTGCCTCGGCGGCGCGCTGGCCACCGCACTCGGCTCCCGGGTGGAGGCGGCCGGCGGCGACCTGCGCGGCGTGGTCCTCGGCGGCACCTTCCCGGCCGCCCGGCTCCCCGGGCGGTTCGCCGAATGGGTGGCCAAGCGGCTGCCCGGCGACCGGATGCTCTCCAACCGCGCCTACCTCGACTTCCTGCGCGCGATGGGCGGCTTCACCGACGTCTACGACGCGGCCGAACAGGACTTCCTGGTCCGCGCGCTGCGCCACGACGTACGGCAGGCGGAGGACTTCTACACCCGGGCGTACGGCGACCAGCGCCCGGCCCCGATCGCGGCGCCGATCCTGTGCGTGGTCGGCGAGAAGGACCGCGCCACCCTGCTCTACCAGGAGCGGTACGCCGAGTGGGAGCACTTCGGCGAGCGGGTCGGCCTGGCGGTGATCCCGCGCGCCGGGCACTACTTCCTCAAGCACCAGGCCGGCGAACTTGCCCGGGTGCTGGCCGACTGGGCGGACGCGCCGCCGGCCCGGGACCAGCGGCCGCCGGCCGCCGCCGCGGCCCGTCCCGACCTCGGCACCTTCGCCAAGGTCGCGATCGGCCAGTTCGTGTCGGTGATCGGCACCGCGCTGTCCACCTTCGCCCTCGGCGTCTGGGTCTACCAGCGGACCGGCTCCGCCTTCGACTTCGCGATGATCTCGGTGGTGGCGGTGCTGCCTGCGGTGCTGCTGCTGCCGATCGCGGGCGCGGTGGCGGACCGGGCCGACCGCCGCAAGATCATGATCATCACCGACACCGTCGCGGCGGCCGGCATGCTCTCGCTCGGCGTCCTGCTGTGGACCGGCGGACTCCAGCTCTGGCACGTGTACGTGGTCGCCTGCCTCGGCTCGGCCTGCACCGCCTTCCAGCGCCCCGCCTACCTGGCCGCGATCACCCAGCTGGTGCCCAAGCGCTACCTCGGCCAGGCCAACGGCCTCACCCAACTCGGAGCCGGCGCCGGGGACATGATGGCGGTGCTGGCCGGAGGCGTGCTGGTCTCGCTGATCGGCCTGCACGGCGTGGTGCTGTTCGACATGGCCACCTTCCTGACCGGGGTGAGCGCGCTGCTGCTGGTGCGCTTCCCGGACGCGATGTTCGAGAAGCGCGAGGAGCCGCTGCTGCGCGAGGTGGTGAGCGGCTGGCGGTACATCGTCCGACGGCACAGCCTGGTCGCCATGGTGGCCTTCTTCGTGGTGTTCAACTACCTCTTCGCGGTCGCCACCGTGCTGGTCACCCCGATGGTGCTGGCCTCCGGCTCGTCGGTGCGGCTCGGCGTGGTGACCGCGGTCGGCGGCGTCGGCGCGATGACCGGCGCCCTGGTGATGGCGCTGTGGGGCGGCACCCGGCGCCGGGCGGTCGGCATGATCGGCTTCACCTCGGTGGTCGGCGTGGCCGCCGTCCTGGCCGGACTGCGCCCGCAGCCGGTGGTCGTCGCCTGCGGCCTGTTCGTCCTCTGGGCCGCCCTGATGATCCTCAACTCGCACTGGATGGCGCTGATCCAGACCAAGGTCGGGATGGAGCTCCAGGGCCGGGTGCTGGCCACCAACCAGATGCTGGCGATGTCGATGATGCCGCTCGGCTTCCTCACCGCGGGCCCGGTCTCCGACCACGTCTTCGAACCGCTGATGCGGCCCGGCGGCGCCCTCGCCGACTCGCTCGGCCCGCTGCTCGGCACCGGCCCCGGCCGCGGCGCCGGACTGCTGCTGGTCCTGGTCGGCCTCGCGCTCGCGGTCTGGGGCCTGCTGGGCCTGGCCTACCGGCCGCTGCGGCTGATCGAGGACCTGCTGCCGGACGCGGTGCCGGACCCGGAGATCGGCGACAAGGACGCCATCCAGGCCGAGGCGGACCGCCTGCTGGAGGCCGCCCGCCGCGGCCCGGTCGCGACGGCCGCGCCGGTGGCCGCCCGGGCGGCGGCCGAGCCGGAGCCG
>NZ_JAIZ01000308.1 GCF_000710465.2 Kitasatospora sp. MBT63
GCTGTTCGCCGTCGCGGTCGCCGGTACGGCCGTCACCCCGGCCTCCGGCGGGCCCGCCACGGCCGCCTGGGCCGGCCCCGCCACCCTGCTGGCCGGCGTCGCGCTGCTGGCCGCCGCCGCGATCGGCGCCGACGGGGCCAACGCCCGGGTCTCCGGCATCGCCTTCGGCTGGCGTCAGCCGGTGGCGGCCGTGGTGGTCGCGGGCGCCGTGCTGGCACCGTTCGGCACCGCCGCCTGGTGGGCGCTGAGCGGCGCCGACGGCCCGCTCCAGCGCAGCGCCGAGTCGCAGGTCCCGGCCTTCATCGCGGAGGAGGCGAGCACCAGCGACCGGGCCCGCACCCTGGTGCTGACCGGCCCGGCCGACGCGGGCAGCATCTCGTACGCCCTGGTCCGCGGCGCCGGTCTGACCCTCGGCCAGGCCGAGGGCACAGTGGACGCCGCCGCCGACGGCTCGCTGTCCAAGCTCACCGGCCAGTTGCTGGCCGGCTCCGGCGGCGACCAGGCCGCCGCACTGGCCGGCTACGGCGTCGAGTACATCGAGGTCAAGGACCCGATGATCGGCAAGGTCCGGGACGTACTGGACACCACCCCCGGCCTGACCCGGCTCAACGAGGGCAACGGCGTCGCGCTCTGGCAGGTCACCGGCGCGGTCGGGGCCCGGGCCGTGGTGACTGACCCGAAGGGCGCGTCGGTTGCGCTGCCCGCCGGCGTCCACGACATCTGGACCCAGCTGCCGCCCGGCCCGGCCGGCCGCCAGCTGCGCCTCGCCGAGCAGGCCGACCCGGCGTGGCAGGCCACCCTGGACGGCAAGGAGCTGGAGCGGGTCACGCTGGACGGCTGGGCGCAGGGCTTCAAGCTGCCCGCCGAGGGCGGCCGGCTGGACGTCACCCGCGAGACCGGCCTGATGCACGGCGGCTGGATCGCCCTGCAGCTGCTGCTCGGCCTCACCGTGCTGGTCCTGGCCCTGCCGGGCCGGCGCAACCACAACGACGACGACCTGCCGGAGGAGGTGGCCGCCGCGCAGGCGCTGGCCGCCGCCGTCCAGGCGCAGGCCCCCGCGCCCGGCAGCCGCCGGGCCCGCCGGATGGCGGAGCGCGGCGAGGGCGACGGCGAGCCGGACACCGGGGTGTACGCCCCCGGCATCCCGGCCCAGGCCGGCGGCGAGCCGGAGCCGGTGCAGGAGTTCACGCCCGAGCCCGAGCAGTACGCGGACCCGTACCAGGCCGACCCCTACCAGGCCGACCCCTACCAGGCGGACCAGTACCAGGCCGAGCCCTACCAGCACGGCGCCCACCGGGGCGGCGAGCAGTACGGCACGGACCCGTACGCCGAGCCGTACCAGGGCGCCGACCCGTACGGCGGGCAGGGCTACCCGGCCCAGCAGCCGGCCGGCTCCCCGTACGCGCAGGGCGGCGGCGACCCGTACGGCCAGGGCCAGGGCCAGGGCCAGGGCCAGGGCCAGTACCCGGACCAGTACCCGGACCAGTACGGCCAGTACGGCAGCGACCAGTACACCGGGTACCCGGAGCAGCAGCCCGGGCAGCAGTACCCGCCCGGATACCCGCCGCAGGCGTACCCGGACGGCACCGACCCCTACGGCAACGGCGGTCACCCGCACCACCACGGATCGGGGAGCTGACCCGCGATGAAGAAGCCCAGCCTCAAGGCGCCCAAGCTGAAGGCGCCGTCGATCTCCAGGCCCGAATTCGCCGTCGGCGCGCTCGGCGGGGGCAGCCGCACCGGCCGCTCGCTGCTGGCCGGCGCCGCCGTCCTCGGCGTGGTTTTCGGCATCGCCGAGCTGCGGCCGCCGGTCACCCCGGCGGCGGTCGGCCCGGCCGGCGGTGCCACCACGGCCCAGGTGGAGCGGACCTCGGTGATCTGCCCGCAGCCGCTGCAGGGGGTCACCGGGAACACCGCGTACACGCTGTTCACCCCGCCCGGGGCCGCCGCCACCGGGGGGAGCGCGGCGCTCAACGACGTCGCCCCGCCGGCCGCGGCGCCCGCCCCCGCGCCGGCCCCCTCGGACGGGTCCTCCGCGGCG
>NZ_JAIZ01000309.1 GCF_000710465.2 Kitasatospora sp. MBT63
GCTCGGCGGCCTTCCTGGCCGCGCACGGCGTCCGCCAGCCGTACCTGGCGGGCGCGATGGCCGGCGGCATCGCCTCCGCCGACATGGTGATCGCGCTCGCCCGGGAGGGCTTCCTGGCCTCCTTCGGCGCGGCCGGCCTGCTGCCGGAGAGCATCGCGAAGGCGCTCGGCCGGTTCGCCGCCGAGATCCCCGGCCTGCCGTACGCCGTCAACCTGATCCACAGCCCCAGCGAGGAACGGCTGGAGCGCGAGGCCGTCGACCTGTTCCTGCGGCACGGCGTGCGCTGCGTGGAGGCGTCCGCGTTCATGGCGCTCAGCCCGCACATCGTCCGCTACCGGCTGGCGGGCCTGCGGCAGGGCGAGGGCGGCCAGGTGGTCGCCGAACACCGGGTGATCGCCAAGATCTCCCGGACCGAGACCGCCGAGCGCTTCATGAGACCGGCGCCCGCCGCGACCGTCAGCGCCCTGCTCGCCCAGGGCCTGATCACCCCGCTCCAGGCCGAGCTGGCCAAGTACGTGCCGATGGCCGACGACATCACCGTGGAGGCCGACTCCGGCGGCCACACCGACCGCCGCCCGCTGCCCGCGCTGCTGCCCAGCATCCTGCGGCTGCGCGACGGCGTGCAGCGCGAACACCGCTACCCGCAGCCGATCCGGGTCGGCGCGGCCGGCGGGCTCGGCACCCCGATCGCGGTCGCCGCGGCCTTCGCGATGGGCGCGGCGTACGTGGTCACCGGCTCGGTCAACCAGTCCTGCGTCGAGTCGGGCGCCTCCAAGGCGACCAAGACGCTGCTGGCCGAGGCCGGCATCGCGGACTGCGAGATGGCCCCGGCCGCCGACATGTTCGAACTGGGCGTCGAGCTCCAGGTGCTCAAGAAGGGCACGCTGTTCCCGATGCGGGCCAAGAAGCTGTACGAGCTCTACCAGGCCCACGGCGGACTGGAGGAGCTCCCGGTCGAGGAGCGCGCCCGGCTGGAGGCGCAGGTCTTCCGGCGTCCGCTGGAGGAGGTCTGGCAGGAGTGCGTCGGCTACTTCAGCCGCCGCGACCCCGAGCAGCTGGCCCGCGCCCAGGACAGCCCCAAGCGCCGGATGGCGCTGGTCTTCCGCTGGTACCTGGGGATGTCCTCGCGCTGGTCCACCGCCGGCGACCCGGACCGCACCCTGGACTACCAGATCTGGTGCGGCCCGGCGATGGGCAGCTTCAACGACTGGGTCACCGCCAGCTACCTCAAGGCACCCGGCAACCGTCGGGTCGCCGACGTCGCCCACCACCTGATGCGCGGCGCCGCCTTCCACACCCGGGTGGCCGCGCTGCGCACCGCCGGGGTGCACCTGCCGGCCGCCGTCGCCGACTACCGGCCGGTGCCGCTGGAATCCCCGGTGGCGGCCCTGGGCGGTGCCCTGTGATCGACCGACTGGTACGCAAGGCCGCCGAGTTGGAACTGCTCCTCGGCGACCCGGCGGACGCCTCGAGCCAGTACGGCTTCGCCGCGGCGGTCCGCCGGGACGAGCGCGGGGAGTTCCCGGACGAACTGGCCGGGGTGCTCAGGGAGGCCGGCTTCCACCTGGACCACCTGCCGGCCGAGTGGGGTGGCGGCTTCGAGTCCTTCGACCGCAGCCTGCTGCTGGTCCGCGCGGCGGCCCGGCGCGACCTCAACACCATGCCCGCCACCATGTTCTCCATCACCGCCGCCACCTGCGTGCGGCTGCACGGCTCACCCGGGCAGCAGCAGTGGCTGGCCGGCCTGCTGCGGCGCGGCGGCGCGGTGGGCTTCGCGCTCTCCGAGGCCGGGCACGGCAGCGACCTGCTGGCCAACGAGGCCCGGCTGGAACCGGACGGCGACGGCTGGCGGCTGACCGGCCGGAAGTGGATGGTCGGCCTCGGACAGCGCTGCGAGGCGATGTACGTGGTCGCCCGCACCGGCGAGCGCGGACCGGGCGCCTTCACCGCCGTCCTGCTCGACCTCACCACCACCGCCGACGGGCTGCGGCGCGGCGCGCCGGTGGCCACCGGCGGGATGCGCGGCATCGACTTCGCCCACCCCCGGTTCGACGCTCTGCCGGTCGGCCGCGACCAGCTGGTCGGCCGCCCCGGCCAGGCGCTGGAGGTCGCGGTCAAGGCCCAGCAGGTGGTCCGGCTGATGAGCACCGCCGGCAGCCTGGGCTGCGCCGACACCGCGCTACGGCTCACCCTGGACTTCGCCGCCGAACGCCGCACCGGCCGGACCCTCCTGATCGACTCGCCCTACCAGCGGCGCGAACTGGCCGTCGCCGCGGCCGCCCTGCTGTCCGCCGACGCGGTCGCGCTGGCGGCCGCCCGCGGCATCCACGTCGCACCGGAGCAGTTCAGCGTCTGGGGCTGCGCGGCCAAGCACGTGGTGGCCGAGGCGGCCGAGGACGCCATCGCCCGCTGCGGCGCCACCCTGGCGACCCGCTCGGTGCTGCGCACCGAGGGCCCCGGCGGCGGGCTGTTCCAGAAGCTCCAGCGCGACGCCGCGCTGGTCCGGGTGGTCGACACCAGCACCCTGGCCAACCTGCGCTCCTTCGCCGGCCAGCTGCCCGCGCTCGCCGCGGCCGCCGAAGCCGGCGACGGGGACGCACAGGCCGCCCGGACGGTCTTCGCCCTGGACCGGGAACTCCCGCCGTACGACCCGGGCCGGCTCGACCTGAGCGCCCGCGGCCGGGACCTGCCCACCGGCACCCTGGCCGCGGTCGCCGCCCCCGCGGCCCGGGCGCTCGCCGAGGCCGGCTCCCCGGCGGTCGCCGCGCTGG
>NZ_JAIZ01000310.1:0-18970 GCF_000710465.2 Kitasatospora sp. MBT63
GCCACCGCCCCCGCCGCCGCCGCCGTCCTGCTTGGCGTAGTACGCGGACCAAGCGGCTGCGGACATGCAGCGGCCGTTGTCATCGGGGATGCAGGTCCCCGAGGCATCGGAGTGGTCGACGGGGTTGTTGTTGGCGTAGGCGTAACTGTTCCAGGACTGCGGGTCGCTCTCGTTGAAGATGGGGTCGACGGAGAGGAAGCGGCCCGTCTTGGGGTCGTACTGGCGGGCGCCGAGGTTGGTGAATCCGGTGCCTTCGAGGGTGCCGCCGACGAAGCCCTTGTCGCCGGCCCAGGCACCGGGGGCGGGCTGGGTTCCGCGGGCGTTGCCGAACGGGTCGGTGGGGCGGCGAGTCGTGCTGAGGGTGGCAGCGTCGAACTGGACGCCGTTGGTGCCGTGGGGATCGGACGCCTGGTAGTAGAGCTTGCCTCCGCCGGCGGCGGTGGTGCGGGTGACGGTCAGGCCGCCGGGCGCCGCGTAGTAGCGGGTGTTGGACAGGGCGTGGGTGTTGGTGTCGAGGGTGACCTCGTCGGTGCCGATGTTGAGCGTGACCTTGCCGGGGGTCCGGCGGATCAGCTGACTGCCACTGGCGTCGTAGAGGTAACTGGTGTCCCCTGAGCTCCCGGTGTCCTGGATCTTGGAGATCTTGCCCTGGTTGTCCCAGGTGAGGGTCTTGGTGCCTGCGGTGTCGGTGATGGAGGTCGTGTTGCCGACCTCGTCGTACTGGTAGCTGGCGGTGGTGCTGGTGCCGTTCACCGTGCTCTTGGAGGTGAGCAGGGCGTGCGGGCCTCCGGTGCCGCCACCGGTGTTGGGGGCGGTGGTCTTGGCATTGGGACCGGTCGCGAAGGTCTGGTCGACCGTCTTGTCCTTGGTCGTCACGCCGGTGGGGTCGTGCTGGACGAACTTGGTGCGGTTACCGGTCAGGTCGTAGGTGTACGACTGCCAGTACGGGGACGGCCCGCCGATCCGAGAGGTCGCGGTGCCGGCGGTGGGCTCGACCGGGTTGGTGCAGCCGCCGATGCCCTGCACGGAGGGTGCGGGGGCAGTGGTGGTGGTGCCCTTGTCGGTCCAGGCCGCGTTCAGTCGGCCGAGGTAGTCGTAGGTGAAGCACTGCAGGTCCGTCGCGGTGCCGTCCTGGACGTCCTTGACGGAGGTGAGCGAGCCGGCCTTGTTGTAGGTGTAGTTGAGCAGGTCGACGTGGGTGGTGGTGGAGGTCTGCTTGTCCAGGGTGGACTGCACGACCCGGCCGCTCCCGGCGTCGTAGAGCTGGGTGGAGACGACCTGGGTGCCGTACTCGCCGATGGTGGTGCGGGTCGGGCGTCCGAAGACGTCGTACTGCATGTCCTGGACGAGGTAGTCCAAGCCGCTGGAGGTGGTGAAGTTCCCGTCGACGTCGTAGGAGTTGCCGACCGTCTCGGCGCCCAAGCCGCCGATGGCGGGCATGGTCAGCTTCTTCGGCAGACCGAGGACCGGGCTGTAGGTGCTCGACCAGGTGTAGGTGCCGGCGAGTTCCTTCTCGACCGAGGGAATGGTGACCGAGTTGCCGGTGGGGCGGTAGCCGCTGTCGTAGCCGGTGACGGTGCTGGTGTAGGCCGCACCGGCGGTGCCGCCGACGTAGCGGGTGGAGGAGTCGGGCTTGCCCTTGGCCTTGGAATCGTAGGTCCAGGCCGCGGTCTTCTTGGTCAGGTCGTTCGTGTCGGTGCCGTCGAACTGCCCGGTCTTACGACCAAGCAGGTCATAGGTGAAGCTGACCGACCTACCACGAGCGTCGGTCGTGCTGGCCAGATGACCGGCGGGGTCGTATGCACTGGTGGAAGCGCCTGCATCCGGGTCGGTCGAGCCGGTGAGCTGGCCGAGCAGGTCGTAGGAGTAGGTCCACTGGTGCGACGGGTTGCTGCTGTCCTTGCGCCAGGTCGGCTTACCCGCGACATCATGGCCGTAGGTGGTGGCGTCGTAGGCGCCGGTCGGCGTATTGGTCTTGTACTGCCGCACCTCGACCGTCGTACCGCTGGCGTCGGTGATCGAGGTGGAGCCGTAGCCGCCGGTGGGCGGTGTGGTGTCGGTGCGGTCGGCGCCGAGGTAAGCGACGGTGGTCCGCCACTGCTCCTGGGCGTAGGACATGCTCTTGGCGGCGGTCACCCGTCCCAGACCGTCGTACTCGTTCCAGGTCTGGGAGGGGACCTGGGAATCCTGCGGCAGGAAGACGGTCGCGACCGGCCCGGAAGAGTTGTTGAAGTAGGACGGGGTGGCCTTGATCTGCCAGCCGTGGGAGTCGAACTCCGCCTCGGAGATCAGCCGGCCGACCTGTCCGTAGGCGGGCATGGCCTGGGTCTGGCGGATCCGGCCGAGGCCGTCGTAGATCTCGATGCTGGTGGTGTAGGAGCCGTCCTCGCGGATGCTCTGGCTGGTCACCGTGGACGGCGCGTTGGCGCCGTTGAGCGCGTAGGCGAACTTCCGGTTGGGCGTCTGGGTGGCCTTGTCGCGGCCGGGCTGCCAGACCGAGATCAGGCGTCCGAGCGCGTCGTAGGCCTCCTCGGTGACGTGGTTGTTCTCGTCGACGGCCTTGGTCGGTGTGGCCCGGCCCGGGTCGACCGTCGTGACGGACTTCCAGCCGAGCGCGTTGGTGACCTCCAGGCTGGCCGGGAGTTCGCCGGTGGCGGGAACGTAGACCGTGGAGGTCTTCGCGCCACCCGGGTGGGCGGTGTCGGTGCGGTTGGGGTCGGTGCTGGCGGTCTGGCGGCCGTACTTGTCGAACTCCGCCTTGACCGTCGTCTTGTAGTTCGCCGAACCGTCACCGTTGTAGGAGGTGAGGACCCGGGTCTCGGTCTGGTTGGCCTCCGTGCCGATCGTCCCGAGTGCCTGACCGTCGTAAATGGTCAGCGTGTCGGCGATCGTGGTCGTGGTGGACGGCGTCGTGGAGCAGGCGCCCGCCACCGTCAGGATGCGGGAGGGCATCTCCACGAGAGCCGTGTTGGCACCGGTCGCGTACGTGGTGGTGGTGCACTGCTCCTGCTCGGCGACGTGCGCCAGGTCGCCCTTGACGTCGACGGTGACGACGCGTCCGGCGTGGCCCTCGTCGTAGCTGACGTCGCGTTCGGTGGTGCGCCAGGAGCCGTCCGACAGCAGGGAGCGGTTCTTGACCTGACCGGTGTTGAGGTAGCGCGCGGTGACCTTGGGCAGGTTGCCGGGCTGGGTGTGGGTGGCGGTGATGCTGGACATCCACGGGGTGGACAGCTCACCGCCGACGACCTTCGCGTTCGCCGCGTCCGAGTCGAAGTTCTGGGTCTCGCGGACGAAGCCGGCGAGTTCCTCGGCATCGGTGATGCTGGAACCCCAGGTGTCGGTGACCTGTCCGCCCATACCGCGCAGGAAGGTGGCGACGGACTTGGTCCTCGGACCGTCCGAGCCGCTGCCGGTGGTCGTGGTGACCGTCTGGTAGCCGCGGAAGTTGTCGTAGGTCCGGGTGTCGTCGTCGGCGAACTCGGAGTCGTTGCGGTGCCAGGCGGCACCGCCCCCGTAGCTGTACTCGGTGATCTTCGCGACGCCGGAGGTGACCAGCGACTGCTCGCTGACCGAGGAGACCAGGATCTTGTGGAACCAGTCGTCGACGGGCTTGGCGCCCGGCGCGGAGCCCGGCGGCACCCACTTCACCGGCGAACACGCCATGGTGTTGCTCTCCGGCGAGGCCGGCATGGTGCCGGCGGTGCGGGAACACTCGACCGGCTTGTAGCCGATGTTGATCCGGCCGCCGGTCTCGGTGACGATCTCGTCCATCCGCGGGCGGTTGAACTGCGGCGCCACCGGCACCAGCCCGTCCACCCGGTTGGCCATCTGCTTCGCCTTGAAGGTCACCGCCGGCAGCGCGATACCGCTCTGCCCGTTGGAGCCGGTGCGCTGGATCGAGGCCAGCCACAGCGTCGGCGAGGTACCGTCACCCGGGTCCGAGAAGACCTGGGTCAGCGCCCACGTGTCCACCACCCGCGCCGCGCCGCCGACCGTGATCGAGGTCTCGACCTTGGTGAGGCGCTTGGAGGTCCAGAACGACGGGCCGTAGTTGGTGCACTTTCCCGACGAGGCACACGCCTGGTCGACCGGGGTGTCCGGCCAGAACGACTGGTTCGCGACCGTGCGCTGCGCGTCCGTGCAGGTGATCGAACCCGACGCGAAGCACCGCTCCGAGGTCGTGAACGAGATCTTCTCGGCGGGCTTGAGCGCGCCCTTCGCGGCGACCTGCTCGGCGAGCTGCTGCCCGTAGGCGATCTCCGCCACCGTCGAGTAGCGGTCGTACGCGGTCAGGGTGCCGGTGCCGTTGTTCTGGCCACCGCCGCGGGCGTAGTAGTTGCCCTCCTTGGCGTACTTGTACGAGATCAGGTTGCCGTGCAGGTCGACGATGTAGTCGAGGTTCCACTGCCAGCCCATCTGGCACCAGGACGCCAGGCCGGTGCCCGAGCTGTAGCAGGGGTCACCGGACTTCGGCGAGTACACCGGCACGGTGTTGACCGAGTTCGACGCCGGGTCGGTGCCGTCGCCACCGGGCAGGTGGTTGGCGCCGAAGAAGTACTGGGTGCCGTCGGTGGTGGTGACCTTGAAGCCCTCACCGTTCCAGGCGCCGTTGTTCAGCCCGGTCAGCGGCGTGATCTGGGTGCCGTCGTCACCCTGCAGCCGCAGCACGCCCGAGGTGTCGTCCTTGACCACCGTGCCCGAGTGGCCGGCCAGGTTCAGCGACAGCGACTGCCCCGCCCAGCACTCGTCACCGGACATGTCGATGCCGGCCTTCATGCACGGCTTGTACGACCGCGAGATCGAACCCGCCGAGTAGTCCCAGCCGTCACCCAGCCACGAGGACTGCGAGTTGGTCGACGCCGTCCGGCCGTCCACCGAGGACGAGTCGTAGCCCAGCATCACGCTCGGCGCCGCACCACCCAGGGCGGACGGCATGTCGAAGGTGTACGAGTACGTGAAGTTCCCCGAGTTCGTCCCCGCACTCCACTGCGCCGACGGCGAGATCGGCGTCGCCGCGAACGAACCCATCGAACCCGACGACGACGCCTCCGCCGCCAACACCGTCGCACCCGAAGAACCGGCCGAAGCCGACTCCACGAACGCGGCCCGGACCACCGAACCGCCGTCCTTCGCGACCGCGTTCGTCGCACCCGACGCGGCCGGGAGCTCGACCTTGGCGGTCACCTTTCCGGTCCGCGCGTCCACCGAGGAGTCCACCGGCGTCCGCTGCTGGCACTCCGCCTTCTCCGGCGTCTCCAGCGCACAGGCCGGCAGCTGCACCAGCCGCGCACGGTCCGCCCAGGTACCGGCACCCACCAGCGCCGCGACATCCACCGTCACCTGCACCGGCAGACCCGACTTCGCAGCGGGAGCCTCGGCAGGAGCCGCGTTCTCCAGACGCACCACCGGACCCGACTCGCCCGCCGCCCGGGCCTTCGACTCGTCGACCAGCGAGACCTTCACGGACGGCAGCTCCGCCGGATCCGCGCCGCTCTTCGCCGACCCCAGATCGGTCAGGTAGACCGGCAGATCACCGGCCTTCACCTCCGCCGGACCACCCGACGAAGGGGCCGCCCCACCGGACAGCTTCCGCGCCGCGAGCTGCTCGCCCGACACCTTCGGCAACTTCACCGTCGCCGAGCCGGCCTTCACCCCCGGCCGCGTCGAGGACTTCCACTCCTTCGGAACACTCGCATCGGCCTTACCCGACCGCGAATCCCCCTTCCCCGAAACAGACTTCGTCTCACTCAACGCCGTATTCGGCGGCGTCCACACCTTCGGATGCGGCCGACGCTCCGCCAACGCCTCGGCGGACGGAGCAGCCAACAACGACATCACCACAGCCAGAAGCGTCAACAACCCCACGCCCCGCGACCGGCCCATCAGCCAGCGCCAGAGTGGGGAGCGCGCGTACCAAGCCCCCACGAACAAGCTCCCATATCGGTTCAGAACGCAGCACAAATGACGCCCCGACGATCGTCGGCACGTCAGATGCGGACAGCACACGGAGAGGTGCGCTGAGCGACATGAAATCTAGAGCTCGGTTAGCGCACGCCACTATGGGCGATCAAGGATTTTTGCCAGGGTTTTGCATGAGTAATCCACTAAAAAGGGCAATGCATGACAACCCATCAGCCAAGGGGACATCTACCCGGCTCGGCAGCCAAATCGTAGCCCCGGTGGCGCATCGCACACTCCCATCCCAGTTGAAGATCGCCACCAACTACCGCCACATCAAGCACAGTTGGAAATTCAGCCGTGGTAAATTCCAGAATGCGAGACAATTGTCATGGGCACCAAAATCGACCCACCCTCGCGGCGCCGAACATCATGAGTTCTCCATACAGGGTATGGATCCACCTTTCGTGGCATAGCGATCGGACGCGGGCGTCCCACCCTTAGGGTCGGAAATCGCCCAATTCGGAACCCCTCATTTCGCCGTACGAACGACCATTAATCGGGCAAGGCAGGTCAAGTCGAGGTATCGGCTTGACCCTCATATCACCGACACTGCATCGTTCCTGACCGAACGCCTGCGTGAAAGAGGCAGGCCTGTGGGAGGGAACCCCGGATCTCCATGTCCGCCGCAACATCTTCGAGTGGCCTTCCCCGGTCACGCAGAACCAACGGCAGGGGCCTGCTCGGCCGCGCCGCGATAGCCGTGACGACGGCCATCGGTCTCACGGTGCTGTCGTCGCCCGTCACCATGGCCGCCACAGCGACGCCGACCCCGACCCCGTCCGGGAGCACCGCCCCGGCCCAGGCCGACCAGAAGCCGGCCGACAGCGCGACGGGCAAGGCGATCCACGATGCGCTCGCGAAGGCGAAGGCCACCGGGAAGCCCGTCACCATCGACGCGCTGACCACCGAGAGCAGTGAGAGCGTCGCCAGCCCCGACGGGCACACCGTCACGGCGAACACCCACGCCCAGGACGTGCGCACCAAGCGCGACGGCGGCTGGAAGAACCTCGACACCACCCTGCGGACCGGCTCGGACGGCACCCTCGCCCCGGCGGTCACCTCCCAGGGCCTGACCCTCTCCGGCGGCGGCACCGGCCCGCTGGCCACCATCACCACTGCGGACGGCAAGAAGCTGTCGGTCAGCGCGCCGTTCGCGCTGCCCAAGCCGACCCTGGACGGCGCCACGGCGACCTACGCCTCGGTCCTGCCGGACGTGGACCTCCAGGTCAGCGCCCTGCCCGACGGTGGTTGGCGCGACGTGATCGTGGTCAAGACCGCCGCGGCCGCGGCCGACCCGCGTCTGAGGACCCTGCACTTCCCGGTGAAGGCCGCGGGCCTCAAGGTCGCCAACGACCAGGCCGGAAACGTCTCGATCACCGACGAGAACGGCAAGGAGCGGATGCACGCTCCCACCCCGTTCCAGTGGGACTCCGCGGAGGTCGCCCCGCCGGCCCCGCAGCTGAAGTCGGCCAAGGCCGCGCCGAAGTCGCTGTTCGCCGCCCCCGGCGCCGTCGAGCGCAGGTCCGCGACTGAGAAGTCCACGGCCAAGGACCCGGGTGACGGCGCGACCGTCTCCACCATGGCGATCAAGGCCACCGAGACCGGCATCGACCTGACGCCGGACCAGGCGACCTTCGGCAAGGGCGCCGGCCCCTGGTACCTCGACCCGACGGTCAGCGCCAACGCGACCCGCCAGGTGAACGCCCAGGTGCAGGAGAACCACAAGGACACCGCCAACGTCAACACCCTCAGCAGCCTGGGCATCGGCTACTGCGGCTACTCCGACTGCACCGGTTACGGTCGCTACCGGTCGTACTACCAGCTCGGCATCCCGTCGGTGCTCTTCTCCGACAGCTCCCGCGGTACCGCCACCATCTCCAGCGCGACCATGTACGTGCCGGTGAACAGCGCGGCCGCCCCGGGCACCAACTCGCCGATCAACCTGTACGACACCCCGCAGTTCTCCGGTACCACCACCTGGAACAACCAGCCCTGCGGCACCGGCAACATGAACGGCTGCAACAAGGTCGGCACGTACTGGATCACCGGCACCGGTACCATGAACTACGACGTGACGTGGTGGATGCAGCACGCCGCGGACAACAGGTGGAACAACTGGACCGTCGGTTTCGCCCCGGACAACGAGGGCGAGAAGCTCTACCGCCACCACCTGGGCGCCGACCCCAACATCGCGATCAACTACGACATCACGCCCACCATCTGGTACCCGCGTACCACCCCCACCCCCGGCTACAACGCCGACCCGGTGATGGGTGACACGCACAACGACTGCCAGACCCCGGGCGGAGCCGCCTGGTACCAGCCGGGCTGGGTGGGTGCCAACCAGAACATCTACCTGCACACCAGCAGCTGGTCCCCGATCGGCACGGGCCTCGACACCACGTTCCGGATGTGGGACGACAACGACTCCAACGCCGGCCAGACCCCGCACACCGGTCCGATCGGCAGCTACAACGGCGACGCGGCGGTGTCGGTCGGCGGGCTCGCCGACGGCCACCGCTACGGCTGGACCGCCAACGTCAGCGACGGGTGGCTCACCTCCGGCGAGACCCCGTGGTGCTACTTCCGCGTCGACAAGACCGCGCCGGCCGTCACCATCAGCTCCACCGACTTCCCGGCCAGCGGCACCCTGAACGTCGTGCCGAAGAAGAAGGTCCGCGAGTCCGGCACCTTCACCGTCACCGCGACCGACCCGGCACCGGCCAACGGCCTGGCCGCCTCCGGTGTCGCCTGCACCCGCTGGACCACCGACCCGACCCCGGTCACCGGTTGGTCCTGCAACGACGCCGGGGTCATCAAGGGCAGCACCGGCACCTTCAACTTCACGCCCACCACCTGGGGTACGAACATCCTGTTCGCCCAGTCCATGGACGTGGCCGGCAACTACAGCCAGCCGTTCCCCTACACGTTCTACGCCCCCTGGGACCCGGTGACCGGCGCTGCCGTCCCCGGCGACCTCAGCGGTGACGGCCGGGCCGACCTGCTCCAGGCCGACGGCGCCGGCAACCTGCGCGTGATGCCGGCCGACACCGACCCGACCATCGCCCAGGCCGCCCCGCTCGGCCTCTCCCCGCTGAACGGCACCGTCCCGGTCGGCTGGCAGAACGTCCAGACCACCCACCGCGGCGCGCTGCGCTCGATGGGCGTCGACGACGCCTTCGCGTGGACCAACGTGACCGCCGAGATGGCGAAGAACCTCTACCTGTACCAGAACAAGGGCGACGGCACCTTCAAGGACGCCGGCGTCCTGACCAAGCCCACCACCTGGGCCGACCCGGTCACCGGCGCCACCCTCCCGTCCGCGCCGGCCGGTTGGACCGGCGACTGGTCGAAGACCACCCAGATCCTGGCGCTCGGAGCCCTCAAGGCACCGGTCAGCTCCTCCGACAGCATCGCCAGCAAGAACCAGACCTCCCTGCTCGCCGTCGAGAACGGAAACCTCTGGCTCTACCGCGCGGACACCACCAACAGCCTGGACGCCGCGGCCGTCAAGGTCTCCGGCACCGGCAACTGGGCCAACTTCGACCTGATCAACCCCGGCACTGCCAGCGGCACCGCTCAGCCCACCCTCTGGTCCCGCGACCGTGCCGACGGCACCCTCCGCGCCTACGACATCAAGGTCAAGACCGACGGCTCGGGCACGCTCGATCTGAGCGCCCTCGCCGACCCCAAGGGTGCGGCCGCCCGTACCATCGGCACCTACACCGTCGCCAAGTACCCGCAGATCGGCGCGGCCGACGCCACCAAGGACGGCATCGCCGACCTCTGGGCGATCGACACCAACAAGCACCTGCAGTTCTGGACCGGCAAGACCAGTGGCGGCACCACCGCCACCCCGGTCTCCTCCTTCGACACCAACTCCAGCGATCAGGGCGACACCCGCGCGCCCGTGGACCGCATCGCTCTGTCCACCAGCTCCGGCGGAATCACCCAGGACGCCTACGGCAAGACCCCCGGCACGGTGAAGGGCGGCGTCACCTTCGGCGCCGACACCGTCAACGGCAAGGCCACCAACGTCGCCAAGTTCAACGGCACCGACGGCGAGATCGACTTCAACAACCTGAAGGTCGACACCACCAAGTCCTTCTCGATCTCCCTCTGGACCAAGGCCGACCAGCTCACCGATGGTGTGGTGATCAGCCAGGACAACACCCAGGACAGCGGTTTCATGGTGTGGCCCGCCACCCTCGGTGACGGCTACGTCAACTGGCACCTGGGCATGTCGGTCGAGGACAGCGGCGCCTGGCCGTACGACACGACCAACCTGCGCAATGCCGCGGCCCGCGTCCGCGTCGGTGAGTGGACCGAGCTGACGATCAGCTACAACAGCGTCACCAACCAGACGACCCTGTTCGTCAACGGCGCTCTCGCGTCCACCGGCTACCACTCGACCAAGCTCGCCCCGGCCGGCTCGATCGTGCTCGGCCGGTACAAGTACCAGAGCAGGGCCAACAACTTCTACAGCGGCAGCATCGCCGACGTCGTGATCAACGACTACGCGATCACCCCGGGCAGCCTGACGGGGCCGATCGTCTCCGACGCCGCCAAGGCGAAGTGCATCGACGACAACAACAACAGCACCACCAACGGCACCGTCATCCAGGTCTGGGACTGCGTCGGCGTTGCCGCCCAGCAGTGGACCGCCCAGCAGGACGGCACCGTCCAGATCAACGGCAAGTGCATGGAGGCCACGGCCGCCGGCACCGCAGCCGGCACCAAGATCGAGCTGTGGGACTGCAACGGCGGCGCCCACCAGAAGTGGCACATTCGCCCGGACGGATCGCTTCTGAACCCCAACTCCAACCGCTGCCTCGACATCCCCAACGTCAACGTCGCCAACGGGAACCAGCTCCAGCTCTGGGACTGCAACGGCACCAACGCCCAGCGCTGGCTCACCCGCCCGCTCGGCTGACCTGACGCACCGGTCTGTCCGGGCCCCTATGTGGGCCTCCCGCAGGTAGCCGGCGGCCGGCCCTCGGACACAGCTCGAACGTGTCCGAGGGCCGGCCTCTGTCTGTCCTCCGGCCCGGCGGACGCCCTAGCAGAGGTTTCCGTCCGCAGCCGGGCCGGACCGACCGCTCAGTCCACGGCCCTACTCCTCGTTCGCCGTCCCTCAGACCAGCCGGCGGGCCGCCGCCCAGCGGGTCAGTTCGTGGCGGTTGCTGAGCTGGAGCTTGCGCAGGACCGCCGAGACGTGGCTCTCCACCGTCTTCACCGAGATGAAGAGCTGCTTGGCGATCTCCTTGTACGCGTAGCCGCGGGCGATCAGCCGCAGCACCTCGCGCTCGCGCTGGGTGAGGCGGTCGAGGTCCTCGTCGACCGGCGGGGTGTCGGTGGCGGCGAAGGCGTCGAGGACGAAGCCGGCCAGCCGGGGCGAGAAGACCGCGTCGCCGTCGGCGATCCGGAAGATCGCGTTGACCAGGTCGGTGCCGGTGATGGTCTTGGTGACGTACCCGCGGGCGCCGCCGCGGATCACGCCGATCACGTCGTCGGCGGCGTCGGAGACCGACAGCGCCAGGAACCGCACCCCGCCCGCGTCCCCCATCAGCGGCGCCGAGCGCCGCAGCACCTCGACCCCGCCGCCGCCCGGCAGGTGGACGTCGAGCAGGACCACGTCCGGCCGGGTCTCGGCGACGACCTGGACGGCCGACTCGACGTCGTCGGCCTCGCCGACCACGTCGATGCCGGTGAGCTCGGTACGCCCGATCTCGGCCCGCACCCCGGTGCGGAACATCCGGTGGTCGTCCACCAGCACCACCCGGGCGGTCCGCTCCGGTCCGGCTGCCACGGCCTCGGCCTCAGACATCTGCTCTCTCCATCTCCAGCTCGACCTCGGTGCCGCCGTCCGGCGCCGGGCGCACCTTGGCGGTGCCCCCGTTGCGCCTCATCCGGCCGATGATCGACTCCCGTACGCCCATCCGGTCCTCGGGCACGGTGTCGGGGTCGAAGCCGGGGCCGTGGTCGCGGACGAACACGGACACCGTCCGCCCCTCGACTTCCGCGTACACCTGGACCGGTCCCCCGCCACCGTACTTGGCCGCGTTGACCATCGCTTCCCTCGCGGCCTGCATCTGCGCGGAGATCTTCTCATCCATCGCGCAGTCGCCGACGCAGACCAGCTCGACCGGTACGCCGTGGCGGTCCTCGACCTCGGCGACGACCTGGCGGATCCGCTCGGCCAGGGTGTCGGGGGCGTCCTCGGCGGCGGCCTCCGGACGGTAGAGCCACAGCCGCAGTTCGCGTTCCTGGGCGCGGGCGAGCCGCAGCACCTCCTTGGCGTCCTCGGCGTTGCGCTGGATCAGGGTGAGGGTGTGCAGCACGGAGTCGTGCACGTGCGCGGCGATCTCGGCACGCTCCTGGGCCCGGATCCGGGCGGTGCGCTCGGCGCCGAGGTCCTGCCACAGCCGCAGCGCGTACGGGCCGACCAGCACCAGGACGCCGGCCAGGACGGCGAGCGAGGCCTCGATCACCGACCCCAGGGTGGAGCTGCTGTCCTGGAGGACCAGGAAGGCGATGATGCCGGCCACCACCAGCAGCACACCGCCGACCACCCGGGTGTAGGCGCCGCGCCGCCGGGTGGCCTCCTCCAGCCCGAACCAGCGCTGCCAGCGCGAGTCGTCGGCCTGCCGCCAGACCAGCGCCACGCCGACGCCGACGATCAGCAGCGGCCAGACGTACGGCTTGGCGGTCTGGATGTGCAGGGCGCTGAGCAGCGCCATGATGCCGACCACCAGCAGCAGCAGCGCGAACAGCTGGCCGACGCCGCCGCGGCCGGTGGCGCCGTTGTCGGCCGTCGCGCCCGGCGCCGCCGCCTCACCGGGGCCGCCGACGGCGGGCTCGCCGTGGAAGGTGCGCTGGAGCAGGTCGCGCAGCCGCCCCGGACCGGGCCGGCGGCCCTTGGTCAACTCGGCGCTGTCGCCCGGCTCGTCGGCGCCGACCCGGACGAAGCCGCCGTCCCGGTAGATCCAGCGGGTGGCGCTGCCGGGGGCGGGTTCGCCGATGCCGATCGGCACCACGAACCAGAACGCGGCGTACAGCAGCACCCCGATGCCCTGCGCGAAGAACAGCAGGACGAAGGCGACCCGGACCCAGGTGACCGGCAGGCCGAGGTGGACCGCGAGGCCGTGCGCCACGCCGCCGAGCATCCGCCCGTGCGGGCTGCGGTACAGCCGGCGGTAGGGCGGCGGCGCGGCGCCGGCCGCGGCCGGGTCGGCGCCCGTCGTCGACCGGTCGTCGGGAACGGCGGACGGGGTCGCGGGGGGCTGGGGTTCGGTGCCGGGGGCTGCCACGCCACGAATGGTCACATGTACGCGGGTGCGGGCGCATCAGGGTAGGGCCCTGAGTGCCGTATCAGGGGGAGTTCAGGGTCGGGCCCGGGCCGTCCGGGCTTGGGCCGGGGAGGCGGAGCCAGCAGGATGGTGGCCATGACGGACGAGCAGAGCACGGGGGCGGCCGACGCCCCGCCGGAGGGCGCGCCGCGGCCCCCGTTGACCCGCAGTGACCGGCACCGGGTGGTGGCCGGGGTGTGCGGCGGGCTCGGCCGGCATCTGGACATCGACCCGGTGGTGTTCCGGGTGGTGGTCGCGGTGCTCTGCCTGACCGGCGGACTCGGGCTGTTCCTGTACGGCCTGGCCTGGCTGATCGTGCCGCGCGAGGCGGACGCCGACGGGAGCGGGCGCACCGAGTTGCAGCGGGTGCTGACCGGGCGGGTCGACGGGCAGTCGGTCGGTGCGGTGCTGCTGACGGTGATCGGCATCGGGGTGTTCTTCTCCTCGATGGGCGACGGCGACCAGCTCTTCCCGCTGATGCTGCTCGGCGGCCTGGTGTTCCTCGCGGTCCGCTACGACCCGGAGCGCCGTCGCCGGGCGAGGGGCCGGGGCCGGGCGGACCGGCCCGGCGGCCCGTACGACCGGTCGTACGACGGACCGGAGGACCGGCCGGACGACCCGGACGGGCAGCTCGGCGCGGCGGGGTGGCGGGGGCGCTTCGGCGAGAACTTCGGGGCCGAGGACTTCAAGGCGCAGTGGGCCGAGCGCCGCGGCCTGATGCAGGAGCACTGGCGGGCGGCCCGGGAGGAGCACGCCCGCGCCAGGGCGGCCGGGACGGTGCCCGCCGACACCCCGCCGCCGGGGCCGAGCGGCTACCTGTGGGACCCGCGCCATCCGGAGCGCAATCCGTACGGGCAGGGCCCGGGCCGGGGCGGCCCGCCGGGCGCCGCCGCGCGGCCCTGGTGGCAGCGGGCGGACCTGCCGGAGGGTGATCCGCTGCGCAAGGCACCGGCGGACCGGCCCTCGGCCGGGGCGCCCGCGGTGCGCGACCGGCGGCCGCGGTCCTTCCTCGGGCCGCTGGGCCTGGTGGCGGCGGTCGGGGTGGGCGGCGCGGTGTGGGCGGCCGGGCAGGACCACGGCGACGGGGCGCGGGTGTCGGCGGTCCTGGCGGCGGCGCTGCTGGTGCTCGGGCTGACCATGCTGGTGGGCGCGAAGTTCGGCCGGGCCAAGGGGCTGGTGGTGCCGGCGCTGCTGCTGACGGTGGCGCTGGCCGGGGTCGGGGCCACCGACGCCCGGGTGCGGACGTCCTTCGGGGACCGGGAGTGGGCGCCGGCGTCGGCGGCCGAGCTGCAGCCGCAGTACACCCTCGGGGCGGGCGACGCCGGCCTGGACCTGCGCGGCCTGGACCCGGCCGGGGCGACGCTGGAGAGTTCGGTCCGGGTCGGCGCGGGCCACCTGACGGTGCTGCTGCCGCCGGACGTCGACGTCCGGCTGCGGGTGAGCAATCTGATCGGCGACGTCCGGCTGCCGGACGACGAGCACCTGTCGGGCGGGGACAACGGCCGGGAGCTCGAGCTGCACCCGGTCGGCGGTCGGGCCTCGAAGGGCACGCTGGATTTGAAACTGGTCCTGGGTGTGGGTGACATGAAGGTGGTCCAGGGATGAGGAAGCACCGGCTCGATCCGTTCTCACTGATCTCGGGGGCGCTGTTCACCGTGGTCGCGGTGGTCTACCTGGTGTCCTCGCTGAACAACGACGCGGTGGACGGGCGGATCGTCGTCCCGGTGACCTTCATCGTGCTCGGGGTTGCGGGGCTGGTCGGCGCGGTGGCGGCGATGGCGCGGCGCGGGCGGCCGCAGCGGCCGCCGGTGGCGCCGCCGCCACCGCCGGACCCGGAGCGGTGAACGCGAGCGGGGACGGGCGGCCGGTCGGCCGCCCGTCCCCGCTCGCGTCGCGCTCAGCTCTGGACGGGGCCGAGCTCCAGCTGGTCGCCGTTCTTGGTGACGCTGTACTTCGGCAGCGGCTTGGTGGCCGGGCCGTTGACCACGGCGCCGGTGGCGGCGTTGAACCGCGAGCCGTGGCAGGGGCAGTACATCTGCCCGTTCTTGGGGGCGTCGACGGCGCAGCCGGAGTGGGTGCAGACCGAGGAGAAGCCGCAGTACTGCCCGGCGGAGGGCTGCACGATGTAGACCGCGTCGCCGCTGGCCGGGTCCTTGACCTGGGCCGAGCCACCGACCGGGACGGCCGCGGCGGCGACGGTGACCTTGGCACCCGAACCGGAGCCGGGAGCCGTGGCACCGCCCGGCGCGCCGGTGGCGGCCCCGGGGCTCTGGACCGGGGTGGCGGAGGGGACGGGCTTGCGGTCGCGGCCGAAAGTCGCGGTGAGCGAACCCGACAGCAGTCCGGCGCCGCCGATCGCGACGGCGGCGATCCCGCCGTCCAGCAGTGCCCGGCGGCGGACGGCGTTCTCGTCCAGGCCGCGGGCGCGGTCGCGGCGGGCCCGGGCGGCGAGGTAGCCGTCGATCGAGAAGAGCGGGGTGCCGGCCAGCACCAGCGGGGTCCAGGCCATCAGGTAGGCGAGGTCGTTGCCGTAGTAGTACGGCGAGACGTTCCAGCTGACGGTGAGCCAGAGGGTCAGGCTGATCAGCGCGCCGCCGGCCGCGGCGAGCCGCCCCCAGAGGCCGGCCAGCGTGCCGAGGCCGACGGCCAGCTCACCGAAGGCGATCAGCAGCGCGAAGACGGTGGGCGCGTGCACGGCGGGGCCGAGCGCCCAGCCGATCGGGCTGGCGGCCCGGACGGCCTCGGTCTGCGCCAGGAACGAGGCCGGATCGCCCGCGCCCGCCAGGTAGTGGGCGTCGGAGAGCTTGTCGAAGGCCGCGTACACGAAGGTCACGCCCAGGAAGAGGCGCAGTGGCAGCGTCGCGTAGCGTGTGCCGGCCTCCTTCCACCGGGTCAGCTGTGCCGGTCTGCCCGACTGTTCCGGTCCGCCATGCCCCGCCGTCATGCCGATGCCTCTCGCTCATTTCCCGCCAACTACTGACAGGTTCGGTCCGATTCTGCCCGCTGTTGCACGTGTTCCGCGGCAGGCCCCTCGACAGACGGCCGCGCCGCCACTCCCATACGTACGGAAGCAGCGGCGCGGCCGTTCAGCTCAGCGGGAGATTACTCCCACTCGATGGTGCCCGGGGGCTTGCTGGTGCAGTCCAGCACCACCCGGTTGACGTCCTTGACCTCGTTGGTGATCCGGGTCGAGATCTTGGCCAGCACCTCGTACGGCAGGCGCGACCAGTCCGCGGTCATGGCGTCCTCGGAGGAGACCGGGCGCAGCACGATCGGGTGGCCGTAGGTGCGGCCGTCGCCCTGCACGCCGACGCTGCGGACATCGGCCAGCAGCACCACCGGGCACTGCCAGATCTCGCGGTCCAGGCCGGCCAGGGTGAGCTCCTCGCGGGCGATGGCGTCGGCGTCGCGCAGCAGGTCCAGGCGCTCCTTGGTGACCTCGCCGACGATCCGGATGCCGAGGCCCGGGCCGGGGAACGGCTGGCGCTGGACGATCTCCTCCGGCAGGCCGAGCTCCTGGCCGACCATCCGGACCTCGTCCTTGAACAGCTTGCGCAGCGGCTCGACGAGCTGGAACTCGAGGTCCTCGGGCAGGCCGCCGACGTTGTGGTGGGACTTGATGTTGGCGGTGCCGGTGCCGCCGCCGGACTCCACCACGTCCGGGTACAGGGTGCCCTGGACCAGGAACTCCACCGCGGGGCCCTCGTCGGCGATGATCTCGGCCTGGGCCTGCTCGAAGACCCGGATGAACTCCCGGCCGATGATCTTGCGCTTCTCCTCCGGGTCGCTGACGCCCTTCAGCGCGTCCAGGAAGCGCTCCTCGGCGTCCACGACCTTGAGCTTGACGCCGGTCGCGGCCACGAAGTCCTTCTCGACCTGCTCGGTCTCGCCCTTGCGCATCAGACCGTGGTCGACGTACACGCAGGTCAGCCGGTCACCGATGGCGCGCTGCACCAGGGCCGCGGCGACCGCGGAGTCCACCCCGCCGGACAGGCCGCAGATGGCGCGCTTGTCGCCGACCTGCTCGCGGATCAGCGAGACCTGCTCGTCGACCACGTTGACGGTGGTCCAGCTCGGCGCGATGCCCGCGCCGCGGTACAGGAAGTGCTCCAGGATCTGCTGGCCGTGCGTGGAGTGCAGCACCTCGGGGTGGTACTGGACGCCGTACAGGCGGCGCTCGTCGTCCTCGAAGGCGGCGACCGGGACCACGTCGGTGGAGGCGGTGACGGTGAAGCCCTCGGGCGCGGCCGAGCAGGCGTCGCCGTGCGACATCCACACCGACTGCTCGGCGGGGGTGCCCTCGAAGAGGGTCGAGCCGCTGCGGCTGACGTGCAGCGGGGTGCGGCCGTACTCGCGGGCGCCGCTGTTGTCGACGGTGCCGCCGAGGGTGATCGCCATCAGCTGGAAGCCGTAGCACATGCCGAAGACCGGGACCCCGGCCTCGAAGATCGCGCGGTCGAGCCGCGGGGCACCCTCTTCGTAGACCGACGAAGGGCCGCCGGACAGGATGATCGCCTTGGGGTTCTTGGCGAGCATCTCGGCCACCGGCATGGTGCTCGGCACGATCTCGCTGTAGACCCTGGCCTCACGCACCCGGCGGGCGATGAGCTGGGCGTACTGGGCGCCGAAGTCGACCACCAGGACGGTGTCGTTCTCGGCAACGGACTGGTCGGGAAGAGCAGATGACACGGACGGCCTTCCGGCATGGGTATCAGAAGGTGTCGCGCGCCACACGCCCCTGACAGGGTGGCGACGGCGACGGGCGGGGGTATGCCCCCGAGTCTACCGGGCGGCCCGAACGCTCCCGGTTCACCCGCTTGCCGCCGGGCCCCGCCGTGACCACCGCGGCCGGCGGATCGTTGCACCCGACGACCGCCCGGGCGCGGCGCACCTCCCAGGTGCGGCGGTGCCCGCACGGTCGGCAGGACCACGCGTGGAACTCATCTCCAGTCCACCGGCGCGCGTGGCGGGCCCGGCCCGCCGTGGGACCGCACGCCGGTGCAGTGGCCGGAACAGCAGGGGACAGCGACCCGGCCACGGCTGACCGGCAAGGGGGCGGCGGAACGGTACCCGGGGACGCCCGGCGCCGCCCGCCGCCCTCTCGGCGGCTCATCCGCCCCGGCGCACTCCCCTGTGCGCCCCCTGCTTGCAACTACTACGCAGAGTAGTCGACGGCTCGGTCCCCCGGCCGCCCCACCGGCCCCGCACGACGGCCTCCCGGCGGCCCCGGCGCGCGGTGCCGCCCGAAATTGGACTGTGCCGAACTGTGTCGAATCGGTTGCACAGTAAGGCCTCCGTCCAGCACGATGCTGGTTGTGGGGGTTGGCCCGGACACCGTGGACGACGGTGGCGGGCCGGCGGCCCGCAGCCCTCGTCCGCCCTGCGGCGGCACCGGTCCGCGGATCACGCTCCGTGAGGACGGGCCCTGCCCCGCGCCCGTGCGCCGCCCGCCCTGCCCACCCGCGCAGGCGCGCCGGCGCCGCCCACGAACCATCCGACCCGACGGCGCTCTTCCCCCGGCGCCGTCAACCCAGCACCGGTGCCGCCCTGACGCCGTGTGCTGAGCGACAAAGGGCCCCGTTCCCCCGCGGGGCCCTTTGCCCTGTCCGGCCGGGGTGCTCCGGCTCAGGCGCCGGTGGGCCGCCGGGACGCCTCGTGCG
>NZ_JAIZ01000310.1:19047-25109 GCF_000710465.2 Kitasatospora sp. MBT63
AGTCGAGCACCTCGGGGGCGTACGACGGCGGCACGACCGGCGGGCGGTCCGGCTGCGCGGGGACGACCACGAGCAGCGGAGCGTCCGCCACCTCCTGCGGTGCACCCGGCTGCGCGCCCGGCTGCGCGGCCTGCGGCTCCCACGGCTGCTGCGGCTGGTCCGCGGGCCCGGCGGGCCGGCCGCGGGCGGCGGTGAGCAGCGGGGGTAGCGCCAGCGCGCCGAAGGCCGCCCACAGCAGGTTGGCCACCAGCACGGTGAGCACGACCAGGGCGAGGGTGCTCTCGCTGCCGACGCGCATGGCGAGGCCCTCCGGGGACAGGCTGGGCCCGCCGGCGGCGGGCCTGGCGGACTCCACCCGGAAGCCCGTGGTCAGGCCGGCCAGCAGCATCGGCACGCTGACCAGCACCGCGTACACCACGGCCAGCCGGATCCGGTCCAGCAGGCCGAGCCGGTGCCGGTGGGCGGTCCACCCGAGCAGGCAGACCGGGACCAGCGCGAGCAGTAGCGCCCAGCGCCAGTTCCCGGTGGCGCCGTGCAGGTCGAAGAGCGAGATCCGGAACGGCTCGAACTCGCCCATGCCCTCGTACCCGGCCGTGGCCACCGCGTGCAGGGTCGCCCCGGAGCCGAAACCGAGCAGTGCCAGACCCCCGTTGGGGATCAGCAGCAGCCAGACCGGATCGGACGGCAGGCCGTCCCAGGCGAGCACCACCACGGTGGCGGCCGCCGAGGCCAGCGCGGTCGAGAGCGCCGCCGTCCGGCCCGCGATCCGGGCCGCGGCCGGCCAGCCGCGCAGCACCGGCGTGGTCGCGGCCGCCCGGTTCAGCGCGTCGGCGCCGTACACCAGCAGGGCGATCAGGCCGGCCGCGAGCACCGTCCAGGCCGTCGACTGCAGCCAGCCGACGGTCATGGTCTGGTCCGCGGTCAGGGCGAGCCCGACCCCCCGGGCGTCGTCGCCGATCAGATCGTCCAGGTACCGCTGGGGCGGTGCGCCCGTCCTGGTGCCGGCCGCCAGGCCCAGCAGCAGGGCGGCCAGTCCGGCCAGGGCGGCCACCCGGGCCGACTCCAGCAGCGCCGTGCGGGCCGTCAGCACGCCGCCGCCACGGGCCCGCCAGAACCGCCGGGCGGGCCGCAGGCCGAGCCAGAGCGCGGCCGCCCAGAGCACCGTGACGGTCATCGGCAGCAGCCGGAGGTCGGAGATGTAGGTGGCGCCGCCGGAGCGCCCGGCAAGCGTCAGCGGCGCGCCGAAGCCCGCCATGGTGAGGCCCAGCGCGGCGCCGAAGCGGTTGCCGAACGGGAAGCCGCCGCGGATCCAGTGCCCGGGCAGCGCGATCAGCAGGGGCACCAGCAGCAGCACCGCGGTGGGCGGCGCCACCGCGCGCAGGGCCGGCAGCCAGTCCGCGCTCACCAGCCGGCGCAGCAGCTCGGGGCGGCCCGCCCGCGGGTCGTACGGCACCCCGCGGCCCCAGTGGCCGAGCGGCGGCGGGCCGCCGGGCGGGGGCGCGGCCGTGAAACCGGGGTCGGCGGCCAGGCCCGCGTACGCGCCGGAGCCCCCGACCTCGGTCACCTCGCTGATGGCGGAGACCGCCGGTGCGCCGAACGGTCGGTCGCAGGCGGCGCAGCGCTGCGCGCCGTCCGCGGACCCTGCTCCACAGGACGTGCAGATCGCCACGCAGTTCCCCCTGGTATGTCGCCCGAAGCCCGTTTATCCCACCGGCCGTGAGACGGTGTCAACCGGGTTCGGGCGCCGCTCAGCCGAGCCCGGAGCCGTCCTCCCCGGCCTCGGGGGAGGCATCCGGGACGGCCTCCTCGGCGGTTTCCGGGACCGCCTGCTCGGCGGTCTTGCGGGCGGGCACCGCGGGCACCGCGGGCACCGGCAGCAGCAGTTCGGCGAAGGCCCCCGCGGGGACGGCGGGCCGGACCGGGGCGACGGCCGGCACCCGCCGGTAGGGCTCGTCCTGGGCCGGGCGGCCGTCCGGCTCGCCCTTGTTGGGCCACATCGACAGCGCCCGCTCGGCCTGCGCGGTGATGGTGAGCGAAGGGTTGACGCCCAGGTTGGCGGAGATGGTGGAGCCGTCCACCACGCTGATCCCGGGGTGGCCGAAGAGCCGGTGGTACGGGTCGACGACGCCGTGCTGCGGGGAGTCGGCGATGGCGCAGCCGCCGATGAAGTGCGCGGTCAGCGGGATGTCGAAGATCTCGCTGGCGGTGCTGCCGGCGAAGCCGTTGATCGACTCGGCGAGCGCCCGGGCGCTCGCCTCGGCCGCCGGGATCCAGGTCGGGTTGGGCACCCCGTGGCCCTGGCGGGAGGTCAGCTTGCCCTTGCCGAGGCCGGACTTCTTGAGCGAGACGGTCAGCGAGTTGTCCAGCGACTGCATCACCAGGGCGATGATGGTCTTCTCCGACCAGCGGTGCTGGTTCATCGACTGGGCGAAGATCACCGGGTGCCGGGCGGCGGTGACGGCGTAGCGCAGCCAGCGCGGGCCGCGCCCGGCGCCGGGGACCTGCTGGACGCTGAGGGCGCCCATCGCGTTGGAGCCCTTGCCGTAGCGGACCGGCTCGATGTGGGTGTTGCCGTCGGGGTGGATCGAGGAGGTGATCGCCACGCCCTTGGTGAAGTCGACCTTCTCGCCGTAGCGCCGGTCGGTGGTGGACGCGCCGACGATGGCCTCGGAGTTGGTCCGGGTCAGCTCGCCGAGCTTGGCGGACAGGCCGGGCAGGTGGCCGCCGTCGCGCATCCGGTGCAGCAGGGTCTGGGTGCCGTAGGTGCCGGCCGCGACCACCACCCGGGCGCACCGGATGGTCCGGGCGCCGGCCTTCACCGGGTCCTTGGAGCGCGAGTCGGTGCGGCGGACGTCCACCGCGAAGCCCTCGGCGTCGGGGAGTTCGCGGATCCGGGCGACGGTGGTGAGCGGGTGGATCTCGGCGCCGCCGCGTTCGGCGAGGTGCAGGTAGTTCTCCACCAGGGTGTTCTTGGCGCCGTGCCGGCAGCCGGTCATGCACTCGCCGCACTCGGTGCAGGCCTTGCGCCGCGGGCCGGCGCCGCCGAAGTACGGGTCGTCGACCTCGCCGCCCGGTGCGGCCTTGGCGCTGCCGTCGCCGTCGTTGCCGTCACCGAAGAACACCCCGACCGGGGCCAGGTGGAAGGTGTCGCCGACGCCCATCTTCTCGGCGGCGGCCTTCAGGTGGACGTCGGAGGGCGTCACGGTCGGGTTGGTGCGGACCCCGAGCATCCGCTGCGCCTGGTCGTAGAAGGGCGCGAGCTCCTGCTCCCAGTCGGTGATGTGCTGCCACTGGCGGTCCTCGAAGAACGCCTTCGGCGGGACGTACAGGGTGTTGGCGTAGTTCAGCGAGCCGCCGCCGACGCCCGCGCCGCCGAGCACCAGCACGTTGGCCAGCAGGTGGATCCGCTGGATGCCGTACAGGCCGAGCGCCGGGGCCCACAGGTAGTTGCGGGTGTCCCAGGAGTTCTTCGGCAGCTCGTCGCGGCGGAACCGGCGGCCGGCCTCCAGCACCGCGACCCGGTAGCCCTTCTCGGTCAGCCGGAGTGCGGCGACCGAGCCGCCGAAGCCCGAGCCGACCACGACCACGTCGTAGTCGAGTCCGTCGCTGTCCGCCATCTGCCGCTGCTCCTTCGAAACGTCATGAGGGTGCCCGGGCGGGAGCCCCGGGGGGCTCCTCGGGCCGCTGGTGCGGGCGCGGCTACTTGAGGCGCAGCGCCTTCATCGCCTTCAGGCCGGTGGTGAACAGGGCCGCGAACTTCGCGTCGTCCAGGCCCATCGAGGGTGCCAGCGGCAGCACGGTCTGGGTCGCGATGGTCTGCGCCTCGGTGTAGCGCAGGATGCCCTCGGAGCCGTGCCGCCGGCCGAGGCCGGAGTCGCCCATGCCGCCCATCGGCGAGGAGACCGAGCCGTACGCGGCCGCGTAGGCCTCGTTGACGTTGACCGTGCCGGTGTGCAGCCGGGCCGCGACCGCCCGGCCCCGGCGCAGGTCCTTGGTCCAGACGCTGGAGTTGAGGCCGTAGGGGGTGGCGTTGGCGGCGGCGACGGCCTCGTCCTCGGTGTCGAAGCGGTAGACCGAGACCACCGGGCCGAAGGTCTCCTCGGCGCAGACGGCCATCGACTCGGTGACGCCGTCCAGGATGGTCGGCTCGTGGAACAGCGGGCCGAGGTCCGGGCGGGCCTGTCCGCCGGCCACCACGGTGGCGCCGGCCTTGACGGCCTCCTCGATGTGCCGGGTGACGGTCTCCAGCTGCCGGTCGGAGACCAGCGAGCCCATGTCGGCGCCGTACGCGAGGCCGCCGCCGAGCCGCAGCGCGCGGGTGCGCTCGGCGAAGCGGGCCAGGAAGCGGTCGGCGACCGAGCGGTGCACGAACAGCCGCTCGATCGAGATGCACAGCTGGCCGGCCGAGGAGAAGCAGGCCCGCACCGCGCCCTCGGCGGCCTTCTCGATGTCCGCGTCGGCCAGCACCAGCATGGCGTTCTTGCCGCCGAGCTCCAGCGAGGCGCCGACCAGCCGGGCGGCGGCCTGCTGGGCGACCTGGCGGCCGGTGCGGGTGGAGCCGGTGAACGAGACGTAGTCCGCGTGCTCGACCACGGCCGGGCCGATCACCGGGCCGTCGCCGATCACGATCTGCCAGCAGTCGGCCGGCAGACCGGCCTCGATCAGCAGCTCGCGGGCCCACAGCGCGGTCAGCGCGGTCTGCGTGTCGGGCTTGTTGACCACCGCGTTGCCGGCCACGAAGGCGGGCAGGGCGTCGCCGACGGAGAGCTCGAACGGGTAGTTCCACGGTGAGATCTGCCCGACCACGCCCTTGGGCCGGCGGGCCTCGACCGTACGGGTGAGCACCGGGACGGCCCCGGAGCGGTGCTTGTCACGCAGGTACGAGGGAGCCTTGCGGCCGTAGTGCCGGGCCGCCATCGCGACGGCCAGCACCTCCTCGAAGGCGTGCAGCCGGGCCTTGCCGGTCTCCGCCTGGATGAGGTCGAGCACCTCGTCCTGGCGGCGCAGCAGCAGGTCGTGGAAGCGCAGCAGGACGGCGGCGCGGCGGCGGACCGGCAGCGTGGCCCAGGCCTGCTGGGCCCTGCGGGCCAGCCGGTAGGCGGCCTCGACGTCGGCCGGGGTGGACTGCGGGAGGCTCGCCAGCCGGTCGCCGGTGAGCGGCGCGGTGGTGTGCACCGTCTCGGGCTCGCCGGTGGTGGTGATCCCCGCGGCCAGCCGGGCCACCACGGCGGGCGTGACCGCCGAGGCGACCGTGCGTGCGCCACCGGGCGCGGCGGGGTTGCGCCCGGCCCCGGTGCCGGAGCCGGTCTGTCCGTCTGCGGTGATGTCCGTCATGTGCGCAGCCTAGGGCCTGCACGGCCAGATAGGTACCCGCCGGTAACAGGAAACTGTCTGCGACGGAGACTTCAAGATCGACTCGGCCCGGACGGCCTCAGCGCAGCACCGCGAAGTGGTTCAGCACGATCGTGAAGCGCTGCTGCGCCTCGGTGCGGTCCTTGTCGGGCGCGGCCACCAGGACGTCGTACGAGGTGCCGTCGGCGGCCTTGAACTCGGCCTCCTTCAGGTACCGGCGGGTCCCCGAGTTGTCCGCGTTGGTGTAGCTGAACTCCCAGACCGAGCCCGGGAAGCCGTTCACCTTGATCTCCGCCAGCTGCTCGCGCCGGTAGCCCTGGCGGTTCTTCTGGATGCTCTGCTCCATCTCCTGGAAGTGCTGCACCGGGCTCAGCGACTGGCCCACCGTGACAGCGAACTGCAGGTAGTGCACCTTGTTGTCCGGGCTGTAGTAGATCTCGGTCTTGTCGGTGCTGCGCACCCAGGTGCCGCCGGTGGTGGGCAGCAGGAACCGGAACCCGGCCGGGTCGTCCACCCACTGGTAGCCGCTCGGCGCCGGGTCCGGGGCCGCCAGGCCGGTCGCCGACGCCTCCGGGCCGGACGGCGTCGCGGCGCCCCCGCCCACGTGGTCCAGCACGGCGTACGCGCCGCCGCCCACCAGCAGCGCCGTCACCAGGCCGATCAGCGCCAGCCGCAGGGCACGCCGGCGGGGCCGCCCCGCGGGGGCGGGT
>NZ_JAIZ01000311.1 GCF_000710465.2 Kitasatospora sp. MBT63
CAGTCCCGATCGCTCCGCAGATCGTAGCCGCCGATCCCGCCTGCGCCACACTGGTATATCGGGGCGAATCCAGCTCCAGCGTCGAGAATATGTGCGGCGCCTGATCCCGGCCTGAACAGCATGAGCTGCGTGGCCATGCCCTGACCGTAGAAGTCGATCGGAATTATCCGGTCTGCTGTCGATTTGAGATCGTATGGCCCGGTCTGAAAGCCGTTGGACGCGATCAGCATATTGATGAGCGTCTGATCGGGAAAGTCCATGCCATACAATCCCAGTCGTGCGCCCGGGACATTTGGATAGGAAGAGATTGACTTCCTTAGGGCGGCGTTGACCCCATCGGTCGTGCCGGCGATTCCTAGAGCTGCTGTCACCGGAAAGACTCCGCCGTTGCTGCTGCTCAGTGCGACAGCATTCAAATACCATTCGTCGAGACTGCCAACTGCGGCCTGTGCCATAAAGCCCTCGATGACATTTATGCGGGGGTTGATGTCCCAGATGGTATTGATATTGTAGTCTCCCTGGATATGCCAGACGGCGGGCCCAGTGGAGTTTCCGGTTGAACCTGCGGGGGCTGTGATTTTCGTAATTCCTTTGGGCGTCCGCTGGGCGTCGAACCCGCGCAAGAGGACGATCTTCCCGCGTGCGCTGTCGAGCGTGGGCGTCCTGTCGTCCAGGTAGAAATACGACTCGAACCCGAAGACGTAGGAGTCGAAGGTGTCCTCGAAGGAGCGCGTGTTGCCCGTCGGGGTGTACTCCTCCTGCACCGACATCACGATGCACTCCGTCGGGTGGACCTTCAAGAACGATACGAACACGTCCCTCACGCCGGATCCGAACATGAGGTTCTGGAAAACCAGTCCGTGATGGATGGCAAACGTGTTCTGGATGTGTCGGCACCTGATGTCGAAGTACCGGATACCGCTGTTGAGCTGGTCGGTGAGACTGAGCGTCTGGGTCTGTGCCAGGCCACCACCGTACAGCGCTCCAGAATCATGGGTCCCTGGGAGGGTGAGCGCAGAAAGATCCCGGTCGCCCGGGATCCCCGCCATCCACGAGGAGGTGCTGAAGCCGGACGCAGCCGCTGAGCTCACCGCGGTGGCCGAGCTCGAACCGCTGCGGGGCACCTGCAACCACTTGTTAGGCATGACGACGCCGGCCACCGCTGCAGTTGAAGTCACCATCAACTCACGCCTGGAGATCATGGGAATCCTTCCTGGAGCGCCGGCTCCTGGTCCGGCCCGGATGTGAGTGGTAGTCATTCTGCTCTCAGGCCGAGCCTCTGTTAAGAGGGCCTCCGTTTCCGCTGGTGGGGCATAGCCCGGCGCTTCGGCAACTGGGGCGGAGACGTTGGGAAAAACGTGAGCGGATGGCTCAGAACCTGACTGAGAACCGGTCACGCGGCGTGGGAACGAGTTGCGGTCGGGCGGGCGAGCCGGCGGGTCATGAGGATGATCATCGACCACTTGACCATGGCCTCGTGGTGTTCGGGCAGCCGCTCGTAGTCGCGCACGCACCGGCGTCTGCGACAGATCCACGACAGCGTGCGCTCCACGACCCGGCGGCGGGGCAGGACGACGAAGCCGGTCATGTCGTCGCTGCGTCTCACGGTCTCCACGGTGAGCGCGAGCCGCTTCTTCGCCCAGGTCACGAGCCTGCCCGCGTAGCCGCCGTCCGCCCAGACGTGTCGGATGCGGTGATGGACCTGCCGCAGCCGGGCGAGGAGCAGACGTCCCCCGTCGCGGTCCTGCACGTTCGCGGCGGTGAACGGCACAATCATCAGCAGACCGAGAGTGTCGCCGGCGACGTGCCGCTTGCGTCCGTTCACCTTCTTGCCCGCGTCCCACCCACGCTCCGCCGCGGCGACGGTCTCGGCGGACCGCAGCGACTGCGAGTCGATGATCGCCGCGCTCAGCTCGGCATCCCGGCCGTCCTGTTCGCGCAACCGGTCCCGGAGTCGGTCGTGCAGATCGTCGACCGCCTGAGCCCGCTCCCACCGGACAGAGAAGGAGTAGACGGTGGCGTGGGGCGGGAAGTCGACGGGCAGAGCCCGCCACTTGCATCCGTTGTCAACGACGTACCGGATCGCGCCCACGATCACTCGCCGGCAATGCTTCTCCGGACGTCCGCCCCGGCCCCACCGCCACGCCGGCAGAGGCAACAGTGGCTCAGCGAGCAGCCATTCCGCATCGCTCATGTCCGACGGATACCGCCGCGGCCAGGCCGGCAGGTCGGGCCCCGACCATACCGGCAGGCGGGACAGCACCATCCCCACACCGATTCGGAGTTGGCAACGACGGCCCGGGCAGGGTAGGACGACACACAGGGCTCCTGGCGGTGCGGACGGCGTAGACAACCAGCGCATGTGGGAGGCCCTGCTGTGTCGTCCGGCGATCGAGCCAATCCCACAAGCTGGTCGGCCGCCACCAGCCGTCCCCGGTTCTCAGTCAGGCACTTGGACAGCCGCGTTTCTGGGTTTCGGGGTGTGCGGTCCGGAGTGCCGGGTGCTGGTGTCGCCGTGGTGTTTGATGCGGTGCGGGCCGAGGCGGTGCCGTTTGACGGCGCGGGGGCAAGTCCGGTGTCGTCGGGCTGGGTTGGGCCGTTCGGCTGTCTCGGCGAGGGCCCGGGCACGGGCGGTGGCCATGCGGTCAGGGGGAAAGGCCGCCTGGTCGGTGACCAGGCGGCGGACGACGCGGAGACTGCGGACGAAAGACATCCGGTCCGGGTCGAGGCCGGCGCCGTCAGCGGCTTGATGCATGAGGTTCCGGATCGCGTAGTGCGTGGTCAGCAGTGCCCAGATCTCCTGGCGGACCATCTCGGGCGACCTGGATCTCAGAGGACGTTATGTCCATTTCTGGATGATCTGGTGTCGCCCGTTCGTGGGTACGGAGTCGTTCAGGCCGACTCCAGTGTCGTGTGCATGATGAGCTCGGGGCATGAAACGAATGCCGTACTCAACGGACTTGTCCGACGGGCAGTGGGCCTTGATCGAGCCGCTGGTCACCGCCTGGAAGCAGGAGCGAGTGTCTCGCTCGGCGACCGGGGACCCGGGCTCCTGCGACCTGCGTGAGGTAGTGAACGCGCTGCTGTACCAGAACCGGACGGGCTGTCAGTGGCGGCTTCTGCCACATGACTTACCGTCCTGGTCGGCGGTGTTCTACTACTTCACCCTGTGGCGCCAGGACGGTCTTGACCAGCGGATTCAGGAGATCCTGCGCTGCCAGCTGCGGGAGCGGTCCCGGCGATTAGAGGACCCGTCCCTGGTGATCATCGACACCCAGTCCGTCCGCGCGGCGGCGGGAGTGCCGAAGAAGACGACGGGACTGGATGCGAACAAGAAGACGCCCGGCAGGAAGCGGGGACTGGCCGTCGACGTGCTGGGCCTGGTCATCGGAGTGGTGGTCCTGGCCGCCAGTGCGCACGACAACGAGGCCGGCATCGCCCTGCTGGACCAGGCGGCCGAACGGTGCGGGATGCGCCTGGAGAAGGTCCTGGTCGACCAGGGCTTCAAGGACGCCGTGATCATCCACGGGGCGGTGAAGGACATCACCGTCGAGGTGGTCCGGCGCAACCCTGACGACCAGGGCAAGGGCTTCGTTCCGCAACCGAAGCGGTGGGTGGTCGAGCAGGTCAACGGCACCCTCATGCCCCACCGGCGCCTCGCCCGTGACTACGACCACCGGCCCGACAACGCCGCCTCCCGCGTCTACTGGGCCTCCACCGCGGGCATGCTCCGCCGCCTCACCACCCCCAGCCCCGCCTGGCGCGACGACGTCGTGCTGGCCGCGTGAACGTCACCGAACTCCTGCGGCTGCTGCAGGCCGAACACGACGAGACCGCCGCACGCGCCGACTGCCTGCGCGAACAGATCGACCAACTCGCCAGCGCCCTGGCCGAGGTCGAGGCCCGCCTCGCCGAGATCGTCACCACCGGCAAGGTCATCCACGGCCTCACCCCGCCCGACCACGAACCGGCCCCCGCGGAGACCGCCACCACCTACCAGCGCATCGTGACCGCCTTCAACAAGCATCCCGGGCGGGTCTTCCGGGTTCGCGACCTACACGAACTCCTCGGGCTGCCCACCGACGAGCCCTTGATCAACGTCACCCGCTCCCGCCTGGGACGACTCGTTCGTCAGGGACTCCTCGACCAACCCGGACGCGGCCGCTACCAGAAACGGACTTAACGTCCTCTCAGGTGGCCGGCCGGTCCGCGCTGATACGTCTCGATCTCGGCCGGCGCGACCTCGAACTCCCACCGCCGGTGGTACGCCGCCGCCAGCTCCAGGGCGGGAGCCTGGCCGGGATCCAGGACGGTGCCTGAAAGCCGGGATTCGCTGCCGCGACAGGGATGGACAACGAACACCTCGGCAGCTGCATCGGTCTACGCAACAGCCTCGAGCGTGCCTGCCGATGACGCTGATGCGCCCGGCAAGCTCCAAGATCCCGAAAGAGTCGAGCTAGCGGTCCGGGGACAGGGCGGAAGGGTGCCAGCCGTCCTGGGAGAGCTCCAGAGTGCCGTCGGCCTTGAGTTGCGCGGCCGCCGCACCGCCGCGCGATCCGCCGATGGCGGACGCGCTGGGCAGCACCCCGCGAGCGCGAACACTCCGCGCGCCGGCAGGCCCAGCCGCACCAGCGTCTCCTGCGGGGCCGCGGCCGCCCACTGGCCCATCGCCCGGAACGAGCCGAACCCGCAGGCCATGGCACACGGCGCAACCAGCAGCACCGCGCGCAGCGGATGCCGACGCCCCCCGGGCCTTAGAGGAGCTAACACAAAGCTCTGGTGTGGCCATGTCT
>NZ_JAIZ01000312.1 GCF_000710465.2 Kitasatospora sp. MBT63
CACCACAACGAGGGTGTCCGTCACAGCGGTGCAAGCTCAGTCCGCCCATGGGTGAGCACCGCGCGGGTGCGGGTCAGGTCCCGCAACTCGCGGACCGGTTTCGGTAGCGCGAACGCGCCCCGCAGCATGCCGCGTTCGGCGAGCTTGGCCAGCCACACCGAGTCGAGCCTGTCCGTCTTCGGGCAGTCTGGGACGTTCTTCACGTCCCGGGCGTTGACCGGGCAGGAGTCCAGTCCACGGGCCTCCAGGGAAGAACTACGGCTTTCAGTACGTCGAGGTCGCCTCCTTGATCACCTGGGTCACGCCCTGACAGACCAGGTGATCGGCCAGGGCCAAAATCGCCCCGAGGTCACCGCGCAGAGCGAGACCCGCTGCACCCGCCGACCCGAGCCGTCGTCGTGTGGGACCCGCACGCACACCATCCCCGACGCCTTGGGGATGTCGATCGCCGAAACCCGCTCCACGAGCTCGGCAGACAGCTCCACTCCCACATCGACGCTTGCGGTGTCCGACACCGGCGTCCCTCCCTCACCTCTCGAACCGGCACCGCGAAGCGGTTCCCACCCACAGGGGCCGAGGGGAAAGCAGAATCTGACCGGCGTGCTCGAAGGCAACAGCGCATGGCCCCTCAACAGTCCCCGCACCAGACTGACCTACGGGCTCAACATCCCAAGAGGACAACGGAGTCGGCGGACGGACACCCCGTACATGCCTTTCACGCACGCAGGCCGAGCTCGGGGCCGATTATCCGTTCGTTCGGGGGAT
>NZ_JAIZ01000313.1 GCF_000710465.2 Kitasatospora sp. MBT63
GCTGGCGCTGGACTGGGTGCCCGCCGAGGCGGACCGGCCGGGTGACCGGGCGCGGCTGGTGCACGTCTACGACGGCGGGACGCTCGCCGCCGGGCGGCTCGCGACCGCGCGGCTGCAGCCGGCCGAGCTGGCCGAGGCGCGGATGTTCACACCGGACGGCGCCCGCGAGGTGCTCCCGGGGCCGTCCTGGGCGCGGATCGCCGGGGCGCTGGCCGCCCGGGACGGCGACGGCGGGCCGGCCGAGCTGGTCCAGGGGGTGCCGGCCGCGCCGTGAGCGGCCGGGCCCCGCGGTGGGCGCCCGGTGGGGCGGACAATGGACCCGGGTGACCGGGCGAGGGAGGCGGAGGCCATGGCGGCGGATCCGATCGAGGGCGCACTGCGCGGGCACCGGGTGGAGACCGTCGAGGGCGGCTACCGGCTGCGGGTGGGCCTGACCGGCGGGCTGGCGGTGACGGTGGACAACGACTTCCGGCTGACCGGCCCGCACGAGGTCGAGCACTTCTACCCCGGCCTGACCATGGCCCCGGCCGGCGGCCTCGCCGCACTGGTCGGCGCGTTGGTCACGGCCGTCCGGGTCAGCCCGGCCGGCAGCCTGGAGATGGACTTCGACACCGGCCGTACACTGGCCGTGCCGCCGGAACCCGGGCCCGGCGGACCGGCCGTGGCCTGGCGGGTGAGCGGCCCGGGCGGTGCGCTGTTCACCTCGGTGCCGGGCGGTTATCTGAGCGGCTGAACCGCCGGTGACGGACGGTGCGTTCCGGGTCCGGTGCCGGTTCACCGTCATCCGAACAGGTGCGGGCCGACCGTCCCGGCTTCCCCCTGCCGCGCGGACAGGACAGGATGTCCGTCGACACCCACCGCCGCGCGGTCCCCGACCGTGCGGTATCCCGACCGGAAGGCCGCCGTTTTGGCAACCGACTACGACGCCCCGCGCAACAACAACGAGGAATCGGACGACAGCATCGAGGAACTGAAGAGCCGGCGCAACGACAAGTCGACCGGTCAGGTCGACGCGGACTTCGAGGCGGTCGAGGGGCTGGAGCTGCCCGGCGCCGACCTGTCCGGTGAGGAGCTCGTCGTCCAGGTGCTGCCGGAGCAGCAGGACGAGTTCACCTGCGCCACCTGCTTCATGGTGCACCACCGCAGCCAGCTGGCCGGTAAGGACTCCCAGGGCCGGCCGATCTGCAAGGACTGCGCGTCCTGATCCGGCGCCCGCGAGGGCCGGGCCATGGTCGGTGTCCCTGATCATGGCCCCCGGGCCCGCTCCCCCGGCGCCGCCGCGGTCAGGGCCCGGTCGGCGGCGGGACGGCGGCCAGGACCTCCCGGGCCAGGACCACCGGGTCGCCCGTGGGGGTGAGCGGGTAGCTGCCGTGCTGACGGGTCCAGGCGTCGTCCACGGCGAACCAGTCGACCGGCGCCGGGTCGCGGCCCGCCGTCAGCGCCGCGTCCAGGCCGGCGAAGTACCCGGCCCAGCGGGGGGCGTAGAGCGTGGCGACCAGCCCCGACCACTCCCGGTTGGCGTAGTCGTGCACGCCTTCCTCGCTGGGCCCGCGCCCGGCCCAGGTGGTGAGGATGGTCCGGGCGTCGTACTCCAGCTGGTCCCGTTCGGCGTCGGTGGCTCCCCAGGAACGGGCGGCCGCCAGCCACGGGCCGAGCAGGAAACGGGCGTCGGAGCCGGTCACCCGGTCCAGCAGCGCCGCGTCCGCGGCCCACTCGGCGGCCAGGCGGCGGAAGGCCGGCCGGTCCTTCGCCCGGTAGGCGCCGGCGATCAGCGGCAGCAGCTCGCGGCTGCGGTCGGCGAGCGTCTGGCGGGCCGTGTTGACCAGGTCGAAGCGGTAGGCGTCGGTGGCCCGCCGCTCGGGGGCGACCTGGAGCAGTTCGGCGAGCGCGGTGCGGACGGTCTGCGGGCGGTAGCGCAGGGCGGGCGGGCTCCAGCTCGCCGCGGTGGCCGCCGCGAGGTCGGGACGGGCCGCGAACAGGCCGTCCTGCGGCTCGCTCCAGGTCCCCGAGGGCAGGCTGTACGGGCCGAGGCGCAGCTGTTCCCAGGCCGCGGTGGCGTGCGGGTCGGGGCCGCCGTAGCGCCGGGCCGCGTACCGGGCGAACCAGTCCCCCTGGTCGATCCCGCCCGACTCCCAGGCGAGTTGGGTGAACAGGTCGAAGGCGGCCGGGTCGGTGCCGGTGCCCTCGGGCAGGTAGGCGAGACCGCGCAGGGCGCTGCCGGGCCGGTCGCGCCACTGGCGGAAGCGGGTGGTCCAGGTCACGGTGTTGGCACCGACGGCGGTGTGGCCGCCGAAGTTGTGGATGGTGCCGAAGGCGTACGGGGTGCCGGCCCAGCTGCTCTCGCGGTCCAGGCCGTCGTAGCGGTCGGACAGTCCGTCGACGACCAGCATCCGGGTCCGGTCCACGCCGCCGAGCAGGGCGGCGGTGGGGTTGTCCTGCCACCCGAGGATCGCCCAGAGCGCACCGGGGTGGGCCGTCTGCAGGGCGCGCTGGACGGCGCCGGCGGCGGCACCGACGTCGACCGTGCCGGGGTTGCCGCCCTCGTGCAGCAGGTCCATCTTGTACATCGCGCTGTCGCCGAAATCGGCTCGCTGGGCGGCGTAGTAGGCGGCGGCCACCTCGGCGAACACGGGGGTGCGCGGGTCCAGCCAGTCGGGCCGGGCGAAGCCGACCCAGCTGCCCTGGGGGACGGTGACGGCGGTGGGGTTGCGGTCGGTGAACCCCGGCGGGACGGTCCCGAAGTAGCCGGGCAGCACCGGGGTCATGCCGAGCTCCCGGAGCTGGTCGGCGATCCGCCGGCCGAGCGCGGCGCGGTCGGCGGCCAGGTGCGCGGACACGGGCCCGCCGAAGCCGCTCATGTTCTGCAGCAGCCACCAGCTCTGGTGCGCGGGTGCGGGGATCCAGGCGCGCAGCTCGGCCTCGGTGTAGCCGAACCGGCGGAAGGTCTCGAGGTACGGCTGCTCGGCGCCGGTCTGCACGAAGACCTCGTTGACGCCGTGCAGGGCCAGCACGTCGATCTCGTGCTGGCGGGCGGCGAAGTCGCGGTAGGCGCCGGAGTAGCCGTCGTCGGTGTCGTTGAGGGCGTAGCGGTGGGCGACGGCGGCGGTGCGGGTGACCGGCTGCGATACGGCGGGCAGGGTGGCGGGGAGCGCGGCGAGGCTGTCGCCGGGCAGGCCGATGTCGACGCCCGCCACCTCGCGCAGGTACCAGCCGGCGCCGGCCAGCAGGGTGGCCGGGGAGGTTCCGCGGACCTCGACCGCGCCGGCCCGGCCGAGGACGGTGAAGGTGTCGGCGCCGGTGTCCCGGGCCGCGGGGGTGAGGGTGAGCTGGTCGGCGGCGGCCGCGGGCAGCAGCCGGTGGAGGCTCGCGACGGCCGCGGCCGGGTCGAAGGCGGGTTCCGCCCGCGCTGCCGCGGGGGCGGTGCTCAGGGTGGCGGCGGTCAGGGCCGCGGCCGCGGCCCACGCCGGACAGCGTCTCCTCATGGGGATCCCCTCGGCGGATGCGACGTCCCGGTCCGGCCGTCTGCAGGGCGGGTGTCTTCGCAGGTCGCGGCCGCCGCGCAGGCATCCGGCCGGTCCCATCGCAGCAGCGGCACGCGGCGGTGGTCAAGGACATCCGGGCCGCTGTCGGCCGATCGGGCCAACCGGGGACGGACGGGCGGCGGGTGAGCCGCGTCACCCGGTCGCGGCGGGCGGCCCGCGGCCGCCGGGGGCAATCGCGGCCTCGGGGAGCCGAGTTGACCGGCGGTGGACGGCGCGGCCGGGCGAGCGCGGGCGGAAATCCGGTGTCGGCCGTCGACGGCGGACCGCTAGCGTGGCCGCGAAGATCCACAAGGGGAGCAGCAGATGGTGGTAGCAGTATCCGGGCTCGGGGGCACCGGGCGGCGGCGGACGGCCGGTCGGGGCCTGGTGGCGGCGGCGGTCCTGGCGGGCGCGGTGGCCTGCGCGGGCGGCGGCGCGGGCGGGTCGGCGCCGGCCTCGGGCAAGGCGCCGGAGGCCTTCGGTGCGGCCGGCTACCGGGGTCTGACGCCGGGCCAGGCGAAGGACGCGGCGCTGGCGACCGGCGCGCTGCAGGCCGCGCCGGTGTCCACGCTCGGCGGGTGCACGGACTTCTCGTACCAGGGCGGGCCCGCGCCGGACCCGGCCCGGATGGCGGCCGAGACCGCCGCCGAGACCAGGTCGAAGGACCTGAACGCCAAGGCCGACGAGGCCGGCGCCAAGGCCGAGCAGGGCAAGGCCGGCCCGGGCGCCTCGGCCCGGGAGTACGCGGATGACGCCGGACGCCAGGCCGAGGCGGCCCGGCTGTTCGCCGACGCGACGCAGGCCATCGTCGACGAGATGAAGGTCCGTGAGGCCCGCGACGCGGCGTTCGCGGCGGCTGGCGGCGCGTCCTTCGGCAAGGACGGCCTGCGGGAGCTGGCCGCGCCGGCCGGGGCGCGTACGGCCGAGGGCGTCGGTGCGGGCTCCACGCTGGAGGAGCTGAAGCAGGCGTACGGCTCGCGCGGTCTGGAGCTGCGCAAGGACGGCCGGTACCAGGTGTCGGCCCAGGGCCCGGCGGGCTGGATGCTGGAGTTCACCGTCGCGGACGGCAAGGTCGGCTCGGTGACGCTGGTCAACCGCGACCTGAAGTGCGTCTGACCGGCCGGACAGCACTCCCGGCGCCGCCGCCGGAGATCCATGCGTGACCGAATCGTCCCTCTCTGCGGGAACCTGTCCGCCCGCTCCGGCGTGTATACGGCTGGAACCGGCAAGAGGGGTCATTCGGGTGGAACGGAACAACAGGGTCCTGGCGGTGGCGCTGCTCGGCGGCGCACTGGTGCTGACCACGGCGTGCAGCGGCGGCAGCGGAAGCGGATCGGGCGGGGCGGCGGCCGCGTCGAAGCAGAGGACCTCGGCGGCGGCGGTGACCATCGAGCCGGGCAACGGCGCGACGGACGTCAAGCCGACCGGAGCGCTCAAGGTCGCGGTGGCGAACGGCAAGCTGACCGAGCTGAAGGTCACCGGACCGGACGGCAAGGAGGTCCCGGGCGCGATAGCCGCCGACGGCCTGGGCTGGGTGCCCGCGGCCGGGCTCGCGGTGTCGACCGCGTACCGGGTGAGCGCCAAGGCCACCGACGCCGAGGGACTGGCCGCCACCGCGGAGAGCAGCTTCACCACCCTGACGCCCAAGGCGGGCGCGGGCCCGCAGGACAACATCGCCGACGGCCAGACCTACGGCACCGGCATGATCGTCTCACTGACCTTCAAGAAGGCCGTCAAGGACCGGGCGGCGGTGGAGCAGGCCGTCAGCTTCGAGACCTCCGACGGCAGCGTGGTCAAGGGCCACTGGTTCAACGACACCCGGATCGACTTCCGGCCGCAGACGTTCTGGAAGTCGCAGACCAAGGTGGTCGCGCACTACCGCCTCAAGAGCGTGGAGACCGCGCCCGGCGTGTACGGCGAGGTCGACAGCGACCAGACCTTCACCATCGGCCGCTCGCGGACCAGCACCGCGGACGCCGCCTCCCACCAGATGGTGGTCGAGGAGGAGGGCAAGCCCGCGGAGACCATCCCGATCAGCGCCGGCGCCTCCTCCCCCGCCTCGCAGAACACCTTCAACGGCACCATGGTGATCATGGCGAAGGAGGGCACCACCGTGATGGACTCCTCCACCGTCGTCAACCACGAGGGCCCGGACTACAAGGTCAAGATGCCGCACGCGCTGCGGCTCACCCCGACCGGCACCTACGTCCACGGCAAGTACGCCCCCGACAACCCGTTCGGCAGCCGCAACACCAGCCACGGCTGCGTCGGCCTCCAGGACGGCTCCGCGGAGGACGGCGACGACGGCTCGGTGGCGGGTAGGTTCTACGCCGCCTCGCTGATCGGCGACGTGGTGACGGTGAAGAACTCGGTCGGCCAGCAGGTCGACCCGGCCAACGGCCTCAGCGGCTGGAACATCGCCTGGGACAAGTGGTGACCACCCGCCGGGGTCCGGCACGACCGGCCCCGGCGGGCCTACCGTTGCGATGAGCACCCGCGCCCGCACGTCGAGAGGCAGCACGATGCACGAGAGCCACAGCATGGTCTTCGTGACCTTCGGATCCACCGAGGCCGCCCGCCGGGCGTACCACGAGATCAAGGAGGTGCACGGCGTGCGGCAGGCCGCCGTGATGGAGCGGTCGGCCGAGGGCCTGCTGGACGTACCGGAGAGCTGGGTGCGCGGCGCGGGCACGGCGACGGTGCTCAGCGGTGTGGTCGGCGGACTGGTCGGGCTGATCGGCGGGCCGATCGGGGTGTTCCTCGGCTGGGGCGCGGGCACGGCGCTCGGCGGCGGCGCGGAGTACAAGCGCCTCAGCGACTCGGCCGAGGGCCTGCTGGTCTTCAGCCGGGGCCTGGCCGACAGCACCAGCATGCTGATCGCCGAGCTGACCGAGACCTCCCCCGACGCGGTGGACGAGATCGCCGCCCGGCACGGCGGCCGGCTGGTGCGCCGCCCCGCCGACGAGGTGGAGGCCGAGGTGCGGGCGGCCCAGGAGGAGGCCGAGGAGTCGCTGCGGGCCGAGCACGAGCGACAGGACTGACGGCCGGCCGGTCAGCGGCGGCAGCAGCAGCGGTTCACCACGCCACGTCCGAGAGCCGGACGAACCGGTGGCCCGCGTCGAGCAGCTCCGGCAGCGCCGCGGCCACCCCGCGGGCGGTGCCGCTGCCGGGGTGGTTCATGTGCGCCAGCACGATCGAGCCGGGCCCGGCCGCGGCGACCGTGCGCCGGACCTGCTCGGCGCCGAACGTGGCGCCGCCGTCGCCGTTGACGGTGAAGCCGGCGATGCGCGCCCCCAGCGCGGTCACCACCTGCGCGGCCACGTCGTCGTAGTACGCGGTGCCGGAGCGGAAGAACGCGGGCGGGCGGCCGAGCAGTTCGGTGAGCCCCTCCTGGTTGCCGGCCACCTCGTCGTAGACCTCGCCGACGTCACGGGTGCCCGCGATGTCGTACGCCGAGCGGCCGGTCACCGACAGCGGCCGGTGCCGGGTGCCGTGGTTGCCGATCTCGAACAGCGGGTCGCCGGCGAGTTCCCGGAAGAGCTCGGGGTTGGCCTCCAACCAGCGGGAGTTGAGGAACAGCGTGGCGGGCACCTGCCGGGCCCGGAGGGTGCCGATCAGCGCCTCGTCGTACCCCGATCCGCCGGGGCCGCCGCACGCGTCGAAGGTCAGTGCAATGGCCCGTTCACCCTCGGGCAGTTCGGTGGCGGCGCCCGGCGGGTCGAAGCCCCAGCTGCGCGGCGACTCGCCGGACAGCCGCTCGACCAGCTCGGCGCGGCCGGGCAGGACCGCCGGGACGGCCCGGGCCGCCGGCCCGGGCGCCTGCTCCGCGGCCGGTGCGGCGGAGGGCCCGG
>NZ_JAIZ01000314.1:0-12755 GCF_000710465.2 Kitasatospora sp. MBT63
CGCTCGGGCGGGCGACGGAGCGGCTGCGCCGGGCCGCCGCCGAGGAGAGCGCCGCCCGGGAGCGCTCGGCCGCCCTGGCCCGGTTGGGCGCGGCGCTCACCACGCTGGCCGCCGACCTGGCGCCGGCGCTGGACCGGTACGGCCGGATCAGCCGGCTGGCCGCGCTGGTGGCGGGCGCGCCCGCGGACAACGCGCTGCGGATGCGGCTGGAGTCGTACGTGCTCGCGGCCCGGCTGGAGCAGGTCGCCGCGGCCGCCAGCGACCGGCTGGTGAAGATGTCGGGAGGCCGCTACACCCTGGTCCACAGCGACGGGCTGGTGGCGGGCAACAAGCGTTCGGGGCTGTCGCTGCGGGTGGTCGACGCCTGGACGGGCAGCGAGCGGGACACCGCCACCCTCTCCGGCGGAGAGAGCTTCTTCGCCTCGCTGGCCCTCGCACTGGGCCTGGCCGATGTGGTGACGGACGAGGCCGGCGGGATGCCGCTGGACACCCTCTTCATCGACGAGGGGTTCGGGAGCCTCGACGAGCAGACCCTGGAAGAGGTGATGGACGTGCTGGACGGCCTGCGGGAGCGCGACCGGGCGGTCGGGATCGTCAGTCACGTCGCCGATCTGCGCAGCCGGATCCCGGCCCAGCTGCTGGTGCGCAAGCACCGGCACGGTTCGACCCTCCGGCTGGCCGGGCGCGAGGACGCCTGAGCGGATCCCCGGCCGGGGCGGACCCGGCCGGCGGGAGGGCCGGGCGGAGGGGTCAGCCCGAGCAGGCGATCCGCTGGGCCTGCTGCCAGGTGCAGACCGGGCAGAGGGTGCTGCCCGGGTGGTCGGCGGGGTACTCGGTGGGCTCGCCGCAGAGCACGCAGTCGGCGCGCGGGCCGGTGGGCGCGGGGTCGGGGGTCAGGCCTGCGGCCGGGTCACCGGCGGGCGCGAGTTCGCAGGCCGCGGCGCCGGCCGGGCGGGCAGTCGGCTCGGGGGTGTCCGGGTCCGTCATACCGCCTTCCTACCCGCCGGACCCGGCTGCCCGCAAGGAGCGGCCGGGTCGGCCGGCGGGTCGGCCGGGCGGGCCAGTGGGTCAGCCGGGCGCCGGGCAGAGCGAGGGGACCGGGCCGCGGCTCAGCCGAGGAAGGAGAGCCGGACCGAGCGGCGGGGGTTGTCACCGTTGGTGTCGATCAGCACCACGGACTGCCAGATCCCGAGTGCGAGCTGGCCGCCGATCACCGGGAGGGTGGCGTGCGGTGCGACCAGGCCGGGCAGCACGTGGTCCCGGCCGTGGCCGGGGCTGCCGTGCCGGTGCAGCCAGCGGTCGTCGGAGGGCAGGAGCTGGCGCAGCGCGTGCAGCAGGTCCTGGTCGCTGCCCGCGCCGGTCTCGATCACGGCCACACCGGCGGTGGCGTGCGGAACGAAGACGTTCAGCAGACCGTCCCGCCCGGCGGCCGCCCCGGCCAGGAACGAGGTGCAGCGTTCGGTGATGTCGACGGCAGCCTCGTCGGAGCCGGTGGTGATCTCGAAGACGATGGAGTGGAAGTTGTCTGCCATGGCGCCATCCTGACGGATCGTCGTCCGGGCGGGCGGCGGTGTCCGCGGCGTGGCGCACGGCCCGGCCGGACCCGGGTACGACCTGGAGGGGGATGGCTGCGTCCTGCTGCCATCCCCCTGGACCTGCGGCGCGCCCGGCGCCGAGGCCTGGTCTAGCCGCGGCTGCCGAAGAGGCTGCGGCGGAGCCGGCGCAGCGGCGTCAGCAGCCGCACCCGGGCTGTCCGCCGGCGCGTGGTGGAGGTGCCGGCGCCGCGCGGCGTCAGCTCCCTTATCAGCCCGAGGGCCTCGGCGGTGTCCACCACCGGGAGCGCGGGCGCGCCCAGCACGGCGAGGTGGCGCTCGATCCGGCGGCCGGTCGTGCCGACACCGCACTGGATCGCCGGCACTCGTGCCCGTGTCCGTGCTTGCATGTGTTCCATCAATTTCCCACCCCTACGAGGCGCCAGGGCCGTGAGGCGAAGACTATCCGTGTGAGACGGAGTCCGCGCAACCGTCCTGGTGTTCTGCCACCGTATCGTGCGACAGGAACTGACACATCACCAGGTGTCAGTGGCCTGGGTCACGAGTAGGCATCGAAGCCGGCCGGCCGCGCTCCGGCCGCGCGCTCTCTTCGCAGGTCGCGCCGGGCGCACCCGGGTATCGCGGGTCCGCGGCGCGGGCCGGACGCCCTCTTCCCTTTACCCCCGGGCACCTGCTAACGCTCCGGTTGTCACCGGATCTCCACTACTGGAGCTGCACCTCCGGACCGTCCGGGAGCTCCGGGGGGTCGAGCAGGGCCGAGACCCCCACCCCGGAGAGGCCGAGCCCGGTGAAGCCGGCCAGCACCAGGACGACCAGCCAGGCGCCCGGGCCGTCCCAGTCGACCTGTCCGCCGTGCAGAATCAACCCGGTCAGGCCGAGCAGCCCGCTGATGACCAGCGCGGCCATCCCGTTGCGCACCCGGCGCAGCTCCGCCTCGCGCCAGCCGAGCAGCAGGGCGACGCCGAAGGCGACGCACCAGGCACCGAGCGCCCGGACGTCCAGCGGCCGGGCGGCCCACGGCCAGTGCCGGGCCGCGGGGTCCGGCAGGACGTACAGCAGCAGTCCGGTGACGGCGACGGCGAGGCCGCTGGTGACGATCGGGGCGGCCACCCACCAGGGCAGCCGGGGCACGCGCGGCGGTTTGGGGCCGGCCGTCCGCCACTGCGCGCCGAGCGCGACCAGGCCGATCAGCGGCGCCAGCAGGTGGACGCCGAGCCAGGTCCAGGCGGCGGCGAAGGCGGGCAGCGTGCCGCCGGTGAGGTGCAGGGTGCGGCGGCCGAGCAGGCTGGCGCCGAGCATGAGCAGCATGAACAGGGCGCTCGCGGCGGTGGCGACCCGGACCTTCTCCCAGGTCCTGGCCCGCAGCGCGAGCACCAGCATGGCGCAGGAGCCGCCGTACCCGGCCCCCAGCAGGGCGGCGGTGACCGGCGACATCCGCCAGGCGAACAGCGCGTCGGTGGAGCCGCCGAAGAAGGTGAGGGCGAGGAAGACCGCGCCGGCGGCGACCGCGAGCGGCCCGAGCATCAGCAGCCGCAGGACCGGACTGACCGGCCTGGCAGGCAGCGGCGGCCGGCCCATGGGCGCTCCTTTATGAGACTTCGCGTCAATATAGGAGCACGGGGACACCTGCGGCAATGGTTGGGACATCATTCAGAAACTGAACACATCCGAGGGATTGACTCCGCCGAAACCTCCAAGCAGTATCTGTATCAGCACCGTTTCGAGGGACATCACCCCAAGATCCGGAAGTAATGTGTTCGACATATGAATAGTCTTCCGACACTGCAGTGAGTCACTGCTTGGCCGTCTCGACGCTGCGACGGTTCGACTCCCCCGCAGTGAACGGGACCGGCGGTCGGTCGTTGAGGGTCGGCCGGACCGCCACACCGGACTGCCGGTGCCGCCGCTCGCACGGCGCGGCACCGGCGGTCGCGTTTCCCGTTCCCCCGACCGCCGCGTCGGCGGTGATCGAACGCGCAGCCGGGCTCGCTAGAGTTGGCCGTACCGGCGCACCTGCCGACAGCCACCTGCACCCGTCGCGGAGAACCCACGCGTGAGCCCCCTGTTGAGCATCGTCCTGCCGGTCCACGGGGTCGAGCGCTACCTGCCCGGCTGCCTCGACTCGCTCTCCGCCACGGCCGCCCGGCCCGGCGAGGTCGAGGTGATCGCGGTCGACGACCTCTCCCCCGACGGCTGCGGCGCGATCCTGGACGCCCACGCCGCCGGCGACGACCGCTTCCAGGTCCTGCACCTCACCGAGAACCAGGGACTCGGCGGCGCCCGCACCGTCGGACTCGCCGAGGCCACGGGCCACTACGTCTGGTTCGTGGACAGCGACGACTCGCTGCCGCCGGGCAGCCTGGACGCCGTCCTCACCGAGCTCCGCCGCGAGCAGGAGACCGAGCGGGCGGGCGGGCGGCCCGCGGACGTCCTGCTCACCGACTTCACCCACGTCTACCAGGACGGCAGCACCGAGCCCAACCCCTGGCGGCACCTGCTCGCGGGCTCCCCGCTGGTCGAGGGCTGCACGCTGGCCGAGCACCCCGCCCTGCTCACCGCCGTGATGTCGGTCTGGAACAAGGTCTTCCGCCGCGACTTCCTGGAGGGCCTCGGCGTCGCCTTCGGCCGCGGCTACTACGAGGACATCTCGGTCACCTACCCCGCGCTGCTCGCCGCCGGACGGCTGCGCTACCTCGACCGCCCCTGCTACGCCTACCGGCGCGGCCGCCCGGGCGCCATCACCGCGACCGCCTCCCCCAAGCACGCGGACGCCTTCGCCCAGTACGACGCGATCTTCGCCTTCCTCGGCCGGCACCCCGAGGTGGGGCCGGAGCTGCGCACGCTGGTGTTCGACCGCACCGTCAAGCAGGCCCTCACCGTCCACGACACCCCCGGGCTGGTGCCGACCGGGATGCGCGCGGAGTTCTTCCGCCGGATCGGCGAGCACTTCGAGCGCCACCGCCCCGCCGGCTACCGCTTCCCCGGCGGGGTGCGCGGCCTGCAGTACCGGCTGGTGGCCCGCGGCGCCCGCCGCTCGTACGCGGAGCTGCGGCGCGGCGGCCGGCTGCCCGGATCGGTCAAGCGCGGCACCCGCGCGGTGGCGCCCGCGGTCCGCAAGGCGGTCCGCGGCAGCGCCCGCTTCACCGCCTACAACACCTTCCGCCGGCTGCCCGTGGACCGGAACCTGGCCGTGTACGCGGCGTACTGGCACCGCGGGTACGCCTGCAACCCGGCCGCCATCTACGAGAAGGCCCGCGAGCTGGCACCGCAGGTGCGCGGCGTGTGGGTGGTGGAGAACCGCGCCCGGGCCGCCACCCTGCCGCCCGGCGTGCCGTACGTCATCCTCAACACCCCCGCGTACCTGCGGGCGATGGCCACCGCCAAGTACTTCGTCAACAACGTCAACTTCCCGCACACCATGGCCAAGCGGCCCGGCACGGTGCACCTGCAGACCCAGCACGGCACCCCGCTCAAGACCATGGGCATGGACCTGCGGGACTACCCTGTCGCCGCCGACGGCATGGACTTCGAGCGGCTGCAGGAGGCGGTCGACCGCTGGGACTTCCTGGTCTCCTCCAACCCGCACACCAGCGAGCACTTCGCCCGCGCCTTCCCCGGCCGTTACGAGATGCTGGACACCGGCTACCCGCGCAACGACCGGTTGGCGCTCGCCACACCCGAGGAGTGCGCCGCGCTGCGCGAGCGGCTCGGCATCGAGCCGGGAAGCACCGCCGTGCTGTACGCCCCGACCCACCGCGAGGCCCAGGGCGGCTACGTGCCGCTGGCCGACCTGCGCGAACTCGCCGGGCAACTCGGCCCCGGCTTCACCCTGCTGGTGCGCACCCACTACTTCCACGACGGCGGCGCGGGCGACCTGACGGCCGGTCCGCAGGACGCCAGGATCCTGGACGTCTCCGACCACCCGGTGGTGGAGGACCTCTTCCTGGCCTCGGACGCCCTGGTCACCGACTACTCGTCGATGATGTTCGACTACGCGGTGCTGGACCGTCCGATCGTGGTGTTCGCGCCGGACTGGGACGAGTACCGGCACGCCCGCGGCGTCTACTTCGACCTGCTGGCCGAGCCGCCGGGTGCGGTCGCCACCGACCAGGACCAGCTGGTGGCGGCGGTGCGGGCGGGTGACCCGGAGCCGGACGCGCGGGCGGCGTTCCGCAAGCGCTTCTGCCCGTGGGACGACGGCCGGGCGGCGGAGCGGGTGGTGCGGCGGGTGTTCCCGGTCCAGGGCTGACGGTCCGGGGCTGACCGCTCGGGCTGACCGCTCGGGGCTCAGGGCTGGGGGCTCAGGGTTGGGGGCTCAGGGCTGGGGGCCGAGCTCCAGGTACTCCGCGACCAGGCCGTCCGGGTGCCGCAGCTGCCGCCCCCGGCCGTGCGGCATCGCCGGCAGCTCCCGGACCAGCTCGGCGCCCTGGGCCAGCAGCAGTTCGGTGGTCCCGGCCAGCGAGTCGACGGTGAACACCACGCCGACCTCGCGTTCGGCGGCGAGCGCCTCCTCGGCGCCGCTCAGCACCAGCACCGGTCCCACCACCGTGACGGTCAGGCCGGTGGCCTCGACGGTCCGGGTCGGGCCCGCCGCGGCGCCGGTGACGGACTGGTAGAGACGGACCGTCTCGGTGTGCCGGTCCGGCGCGGTGCGGACCGGGACCAGGGCAGTACGGATCGGCATGGCCACCCCCCCCGTGACTCGGCGCGGCTCGGTGCTCCGCCGTTACACGCTAACCCGTCGCGGGCCCGCCCGGTCCGGCTTCCGCCGGATCCGGCACCCACCGGGCGGACGGTGCCGACGGCACGTCACGGCCCCGCACCGTGGGCGCCGCGTGGCCGGCCCGGTGCGGGGCGTGACGGGAATCGCACCGGTCCAAGGGCCGGAAGGAGTGGACGGGCCCGGGGGGCGGTGTCGTAATCTGCCAGCTGACCTCGGTCCGGGTACGGCCGAGCCCATGTGTCGGCCGGCCGGGGAGGGCCCATGATCAACCTCATCACCAAGCTCGTGCTCAAGCCGCTGGCGAGGACGGTGTACCGTCCCGTCATCGAGGGGCTGGAGAACGTGCCGCGCAAGGGTGGGGTGATCCTGGCCAGCAACCACCTCTCGTTCATCGACAGCGTGGTGATCCCGCTGACCGCGCCGCGCCAGGTGTTCTTCCTGGCCAAGGCCGAGTACTTCACCGGCACCGGGCTCAAGGGCGCCATCGTCCGGTCCTTCTTCACCAGCGTCATCAACGCGGTCCCGGTCGAGCGCGGCACCTACCGGTCGGCGGCCGCCTCGCTGGAGCAGGCGCTGGACATCCTGAACGACGGCAAGGCCTTCGGCATCTACCCGGAGGGCACCCGTTCGCTGGACGGCCGGCTCTACCGCGGCAAGACCGGCGTGGCCTGGCTGGCGCTGACCGCGGGCGTCCCCGTGGTGCCGGTGGCACTGGAGGGGCCGCAGGACATCCTGCCGGTCGGCCGGCGGATCCCCCGGATCCGGCAGGTGACGGTCCGTTTCGGCGAGCCGCTGGACTTCTCCGCCCTGCACGGCCAGGCCCGCTCGGCCAAGGCCCGCCGTCAGGTCACCGACGAGGTGATGGCCGCCATCCAGGAACTGTCCGGCCAGCAGACCGCCGACGGCTACAACGAGCTGCCCAAGGCGGCCTGAGCCGGCGCAGCCCCGCCGCCCAGGAACTCCCGCAGCAGCGCGCCGACCTCCCCGGCGCCCGCGGCGGGCAGCGAGTGGTGCGAGGACCCGGGCAGCGTCGCCAGCCGGACGTCCGGCAGCGCCCGGGCGCCCGCGGCGACCTTCCCGAGGTGGTGCGCCCGGCTCCGCCCGGCCAGCAGCACCAGGGTCGGCACGTCCAGCGCCCGCAGCGCCGCCGGGCCCGGCCGCCGGCCGATCACCGGCTTCGGGCGGGGCAGTTCGGCGGCGCCGAGGGCGAACTGGCGCTGCCAGTCCTCGTCGACCGCGGCACCCTCGCACTCCCAGGCCAGGAAGGCGCGGACCCGCTCCGCGCTCGGACGGGCCAGCATCGGCAGGGCGCGCAGCAGGTAGCCGGGCCGCAGTCCCGCGAAGCACCGGGTGGGGTCGAGCAGCACCAGCCTGCCGATCCGCCCGGGGTCGTGCAGGGCGTGGCCCAGCGCCTGCCAGGCGCCGTAGGAGTGGCCGCCGAGGTTGGTGCGGTCCAGGCCGAGGCCGTCGAGCACGGAGGTCAGCCAGGCCGTCAGGTCCGCGGGCCGCGCGAGCGGACGGTCCCCGGCCACGCCGCGGCCGGCATCGCCGGGCGGGTCGACGGCGTACACCCGGTACCGGTCGCCGAGTTCGGCGGCCAGCGCGCACCAGACGGTGGCGCCGGCGCCGCCGCCGGGCAGCAGCACCAGCGGCTCACCGTCCTGCGGGCCGTGGGCCAGCACCCGGGTGGTGCCGTACGGCGAGCGGAGGTCGAGCGCGGTGGTGCCGGCCGGCCACTTGGCGAGCACGGTGTCGTACGCGGTGTGGAAGTCGTCCACGGACATGGCGGGTCCCCGTTCCCGGTCGGTGTTCCCTTGTCGGCCAATATTCTCGCCGGCCAATACTCTCGCTGAGCGAGATACTGGGCAAGCGACAGAACGGACGGAAGGCGGGACGGATGGACGACGGGAACCGGGCGATGGGGCTGGTGCACCTGCTGCGCGCCCTGACCGTGGAGCTGGACCGCTTCGGCGGCGAGTTCGCCGCCCTGCACGGGCTGCACCCGACCGATCTGCGGGCGCTGATCGAGCTGCTGGACGCCGACCGGGCCGGCACGGCGGCCACCCCGGGCCTGCTGGGCGGGCGGCTCGGCCTCAACTCGGCCGGCACCACCGCCCTGGTCGACCGGCTGGAGCGGCTCGGTCTGATCCGCCGCGGCCGGGACACCGCCGACCGGCGGCGGGTGCTGCTGGCCGTCGACGAGCGGGCGGTCGAGCTGGGCCGGTCCTTCTTCGGACCGGTGATCGGTGAACTGGTCACCGCGATGGCGGGGTTCGACCCGGCCGAGCTGGACACCGCCCGCCGGTTCCTCGGGGCGATGGGCGAGGCGGTGGCCCGGGCCCGCGGGGCGGACGGCGCCGCCGGGGCGCCCGGGTCAGACTGAGACCGGGGCGCCCTCGCGGCGCAGCAGCGCGGCGTAGCGCCCGCCGAGCGCCAGCAGCTCGTCGTGGGTGCCGAGTTCGGCGATCCGGCCGCGGTCGAGCACGGCGATCTGGTCGGCGTCGCGGACGGTGGAGAGGCGGTGCGCGATGGTGATGGTGGTGCGGCCGGCCGCGAGCGCGTCGATGGCCTGCTGGACGGCGAGCTCGGTGCGGTTGTCCAGGGCGCTGGTTGCCTCGTCGAGGATCAGCACCGGCGGGTTGCGCAGGATGGTGCGGGCGATGGCGAGGCGCTGCTTCTCGCCGCCGGAGAACCGGTAGCCGCGCTCGCCGACCAGCGTGTCGTAGCCGTCCGGCAGGGCCGCGATCATGTCGTGGACCTGGGCGGCGCGGGCCGCCTCGACCAGTTCGGCGTCGGTGGCGTCCGGCTTGGCGAAGCGGAGGTTGTCGGCGACCGAGGCGTGGAAGAGGTAGGTCTCCTGGGAGACCACGCCGACCGTGTCGGCCAGGGTGGCGAAGGAGAGGTCGCGCACGTCGGTGCCGTCGATGGTGACCCGCCCGCCGGTCACGTCGTACAGCCGCGGCACCAGGTAGCTGAGGGTGGTCTTGCCGGAACCGGTCTCGCCGACCACCGCCAGCGAGCCGCCGGCCGGGATCTTCAGGTCGATACCGGCCAGGGTGGGCCGCTCCTGGTCCGGGTGGTAGCGGAAGTCGACGCCGTCGAAGGCGACGTCGCCGCGGACGGCGGCCGGGCGGACCGGCTGCGCGGGTTCGGCGATCTCCACCGGCAGGTCGAGGTACTCGAAGATGCGGTGGAACAGCGCCAGCGAGGTCTGCACCTGGACGCCGGTGGAGAGCAGGCTGACGGTGGGCCGGAACAGTCCCTGCTGGAGCGAGACGAAGGCGACCAGGGTGCCGATCGAGACGATCGGCGCGCCGCCGGCCGCGGTCAGCCCGGCCGCCCAGTAGATCAGCGCGGGCATCGCGGCCATCACCACGCCGATGGTGGACATCCGCCAGCGCCCGGCCATGCTGGAGCGCACCTCCAGGTCGGCCAGCCGGTCGGACTGCCCGGTGAACTCGCGGGAGAGCGAGTCGGAGCGGCCCATGGTGCGGCCGAGCAGGATGCCGCTGACCGAGAGCGACTCCTGGACCGCCGAGCTCATCGCGGCCAGCTGCTTCTGCCGCTCGGTGGTGATCTTCTTGCGTTCGTTGCCGACCCGGCGGCTGATCCAGACGAACAGCGGGAGCAGGAGCAGCGAGACCACGGTCAGCCGCCAATCCAGCGCGACCATGGCCGCCACGCTGGCCACCACGGCGGTCAGGTTGGACACCAGCGAGGTGGCGGTGGAGGTGACGGTGGACTGCATCCCGCCGATGTCGTTGGCGATCCGGGACTGCACCTCGCCGGTGCGGGTGCGGGTGAAGAAGGCCAGCGACATCCGCTGCAGGTGGCTGTAGACGGCGGTGCGCAGGTCGTGCATGACGCGCTGGCCGACGGTGGTGGAGATCAGCGTCTGCAGCACGCCGAAGACGCTGTTCACCACGGCGGCCGCGATCATGCCGAGCACCAGCAGGGTGAGCAGGCCGGTGCGGCCCTGCGGGATCGCGGTGTCCAGCACGGCGCGCAGCAGGAACGGGGTGGCCACCGAGACCACGGCGGAGGCGGCGACCAGCAGCCCGACGATGGCGAGCTGCCAGCGGTAGGGGCGGAAGAGCGCGGCGATCCGGCGCAGCTGGGCGGGCGGTGCGGGCTCGCCCTTGGCGCGTTCGGGCGGGGTCCAGTCGGTTCCTCGGTCGGGTCGCAAGGGCAGCCTCCGTCGGGCGCGGGCGGGTGGGGAGCCAGCATACCGAGCTTGGCTCATGGTTAGCCAAACTAATAATGAGCCTCGGTGTATTCCGGCCGGCCCCGCCCGCGCCCCGGCGCCTCAGCGCCTCAGCGACTCAGCGCCTCAGTCGGTGGTGCGGTAGGTGCGCGCCGCCTTGGCCGAGACACCGCCGAGACCACCGCTGGGCAGCAGCCGGGCCACCGCGACCGCCAGCTTGTAGCGCTTGCCGGGGACGGAGAGCGAGCGGCCGCGCGCGAGGTCGCGCAGCGACTCGTCGACCACCCGCTCCGCCGACAGCCAGCCCCAGGCCGGCACGTTGCCGGTGCCCATCCCGGCCCGCTGGTGGAACTCGGTGCGGGTGAAACCGGGGCACAGCGCCTGCAGCCGCACCCCGCTGCCGCCGAGGTCGCGGGCGATGCCCTGGGTGAAGCTGACCACCCACGCCTTGGTCGCCCCGTAGGTGCCGCGCGGCAGGAAGGCGGCGACCGAGGCGACGTTGACGATGCCGCCGCGGCCGCGCTCGCGCATCCCGGGCAGAGCGGCGGTGGTGGTTCGTAGCACCGCCTCCACGTGCACCTTCAGCATGTCCAGCTCGTCCTGGACCGGGACGTCGAGGAAGGCGCCGCGGTTGCCGAAGCCGGCGTTGTTGATCAGGATGTCGACCGGCCGCCCGCCGTCGCGCAGCCGCTCCTCGACGGCCCCGATGCCCTGGTCGGTGGCGAGGTCCGCGGGGAGCGTCTCGACCTGGACGCCGTACTTCTTGGCGAGTTCCTCCGCGGTGGCCGCCAGGCGCTCACGGTCGCGGGCGACCAGGACCAGGTCGCGGCCGTCCCTGGCCAGGCGGCGGGCGAAGGCGGCGCCGATGCCGGCGGTGGCGCCGGTGATGAGAGCTGTCGTCATGGGGAGACCGTACTGGCTGGTAGCGGCGCCGCGCACCGGTGCGCCGACGCGGGTCGGCACCGGACCGCGGGGAGCGGTCCGGTGCCGGCCCTGTGGCGCCGAGCCGGGGTCAGGCGCGGTACGAGGCCCAGGAGTTGGTCATCCGGGTGACCTGGCCCGGGGTGAACTGGGTCATGCAGGAGTCGTAGGTGTAGTCCATGAAGTTGTGGATCGGGTCCACACCGGTGGAGCTGCAGGTGTTGCGGCCGGTCGGGCACTCGAAGGCCGCGCTGGCCTCGGCGGGGGTGTCGGCGACCGAGTCGCCGCTGCCGCTGCAGCCGCCCTGGAAGGTGTGGTACAGCCCGAGCCAGTGGCCGATCTCGTGGGTGGCGGTGTCGCCCTCGTTGTAGTTGGCCGCCGAGCCGCCGGGCAGCGAGGTGTCCAGGATGACCACGCCGTCCATGGTCGGCTGGGAGCGGTAGGAGCTCGGGAAGGTGGCCCAGCCGAGCAGGCCGTCGCCGAGGCTGGCGGTGTACAGGTTGAGGGCGTTGGCCCCGCCCTTGTGCAGCGCGGTCTTCATCGCCTTCTCGGCGCTGGTGCCGTCGGTGATGCCGTTGTACCAGGCGGCCTTGTCGGTGTAGTCGGTGGCGGCCAGCTGGAACTTGAACGGCGTCGCGGTGTTGCCCGAGCCTTGGCCGCCGTAGGCCGCGTTCAGGACGGCGATCTGGCTGTTGATGGCGCTGGCGCTGAGCTTGCCGGTGGAGCCGCTGTGGATCACGTGGAAGTAGACCGGGATGGTGGTCGCGGCCAGGCCGCCGTCCACCATGCTCCGGGAGTCGGAGGAGCGGCGCAGCTGCTCGACGGTGGACTTCAGGTCCGCGTCCATCGCCTTGACCTGGCCGGCCGTCAGCGAGTTGGGGTCGTGCGCGGTGGAGCCCTCGGCCTGGCGCGCGGCGGCGTCGGTGTGCCCGGCCGACGAGCCGTCCACGCAGGTGGACGCGGCGGCGGGTGCGGCGGTGGCCGCGGAGAAGGTGGCGGGCACCGCGAACTGGGCGGTGCCGAGCGCGGCGGCCAGCGCGGTGACGCCGAGGATCCGGTTGGCGATGCGCATGGCGGAGCGGGCAGGACGAGACATCTGCTCTCCCGTGGGGGTGTGGGGGGTGGCGGATTGGGGCCGCCGAGCAGAGGTTAAGCACTGCCGCCGTGTACGCGTCAGATCCGTTCCGGCCGCGAAATACTCCGGACAAATCCCCCAACTACCGCAGGTTTACCGGCCATTGGGGCACCCCAGATGGAGGCTTTACATCCGGGCAACCCCACCGGAACATCGCCATCGTGGCCGGAAACCGCCCCCGGACAGCACGGCGGGGGGGGGGGGGCGGGCCCCCCCCCC
>NZ_JAIZ01000314.1:12861-17933 GCF_000710465.2 Kitasatospora sp. MBT63
TCGCCCCCGGCGCCCACCGGGCGCAGCCGGTCCCCCGCCGTGGCCTTCAACTCCGGTGCCAGCCGGGCCACATCGCGCGCACCGACGGCCGCGATCAGGCTCGGCAGCACCCAGCGGACCGGCTGCATCCCGCGCAGCCAGGCCTGCGCGTAGACGTGCGCGGAACGCCGGGCGATACCGGCCACCAGCCGGTCGACCGCCGGGCCGAGCGGGTAGGTCTTGTTGGCCGGCCAGGGCAGCCGGGCGCGCATCTGCCGCAGCACGGCGTCCTGGTCCGCGCCGCGCACCATGTCGGTGTCGGTCCAGCTCAGGTAGCCGACCCCGACCTTGACGCCCTGGTGGGCGACCTCGGCGCGCAGCGAGTGGGCGAAGGCCTCGACCCCCGCCTTGCTCGCGCAGTACGCGGCCATCAGCGGCGCCGGGGTGATGGCGGCCAGCGAGGCGATCTGCAGCAGGTAGCCGCGGCTCTTCGCCAGTGCGGGCAGGAACGCCCGGGCGGTGGCGACGCTGCCCAGCAGGTTGACCTCGATCACCCGGGTGAACGCCCGGTGGTCGCTGTCCAGCAGCGGGCCGCCGATGGCGATCCCGGCGTTGGCCACCACGGTGTCGATCCGCCCGTACCGTTCCTCGATCTGCCCGGCGACGGCGCTCAGCGCCTCCAGGTCGGTGACGTCGGCCTCCCAGAACGAGGCCTCGGGCCCGCACTGCGCGGCGACCGCCTTCAGCTCCTCGGGCTCCAGACCCACCAGGGCGACCCTGGCCCCCTGCTGCGCCAGCTTGCGGGCGGTCAGCGCACCGACGCCACGGGCGGCGCCGGTCACCACGACCACCTGGTTCGCGATCGACGGGCTCATCCGACATCACTCCTCTGGTCCACGGAGACGAGATTGACGATCCGCCGGATCTCGCCGGCCACCTCGGCCGGCCGCTCGACCGGCGCCATGTGCCCGGCCCCGGGCAGTTCCAGCAGACCGCGCGGGTCGGGCAGGGCGGCCAGCATCCGGCGGGAGTGCACCGGCGGGGTGAGCCGGTCCCGGCTGCCCACCACCACGGCGGTCGGCACGGCCAACGCGGCCAGTCCGGCGGTGAGTTCGACCGTACCGAGCACCTGCGACCAGCTGTGCCGGGTGCTGGTCGGGCAGGCGTGCACCACCTTGGCGCAGGCCGCCACCTGGTCGGCGGTCGCTCCCGGGCCCATGGTGGCGTACTTCAGCACCGCCTTGCTGAGTCCGTTGACCGGGCCGAGCGGCAGCTTCGACTCCAGCACCAGCCGGTGCAGCGCCCGGCGCAGCCGCACCGGCCGGACGGCGGCCGGCACCAGGTCCAGCTCCGCCACCAGGTCGCTCGGGCCGGTGCTGACCAGCACCGCGCCGGCGGTCCGGGCGGCGACCTGCGCGCGGTCGGCGGCGGCCATCACGGTCATGCCCCCCATGCTGTGCCCGGCCAGCACGGCCCGCCGTCCGGCGGGCAGCAGCTCGGTGAGCACCGCCTCCAGGTCGTCGGCGAGCTTGCCGGTGGAGTACCCGGCCGGGGTGGCGGGCCGGTCGCTGCCGCCGTGGCCGCGCTGGTCGTAGGCGATCACCCGGTGGTCGCCGGCCAGCCGGTGGATCACCGGCGCCCAGAACGCCACCGAGCAGGTCCAGCCGTGCGCCAGCACCACCACGGGGGCGCCGGCCGGACCGTACGACTCGGTGTGCAGCCGGGTGCCGTCGGCGGAGCGCACCAGCCGGGTGCCGGCGGGGTCGGGCAGCGCGTACGGGTCGGCGGGGGCGTACGGGCCGGCGGGGGCGCAGGGCCCGGCGGAGGCCGGCGGGTCGGCGCTCATGCGCGGGCCTCCTCGACGGCGGGGGACGCGGCCGCGGCCTCGGCCGGGCGCTTGATCAGCTCGTACTCGGCCAGGTCCACCCGCCGGGTGGCACGCCGGAAGGCGCTGGTGGAGCCGGGCCACAGCACGGTGTTGCGGCCGGAGGCGTCCAGGTACCAGCTCTTGCAGCCGCCGGTGCTCCACACCGTGCGGTCCATCCGGTGCTGGAGTTCGAGGTTCCAGTGCCGCTGGGCCCGGGCGGTCGGCTGGAGGGCGGCGGCGCCGACGGCGTCCAGTGCGGCCAGCGCGTCGATCAGGTAGTTCAGCTGGGACTCGATCATCAGGATCATCGAGCTGTTGCCGAGGCCGGTGTTGGGGCCGATCACGAAGAACAGGTTGGGGAAGCCGCGGACGGTCGAGCCGCGCAGCGCCTCCATGCCGTCCTTCCACTCCTCGGCGAGCGCCCGGCCGCCGACGCCGAACACCCGCTGGGCGATGGGCATGTCGGTGACGTGGAAACCGGTGCCGAAGACGATCGCGTCCACCTCGTGCTCGCTGCCGTCGGCGGCCACCAGGGTGGAGCCGCGCAGTTCGCGCAGGCCGGACGCGACCACCTCGGTGTTGGGGGCGGCGAGCGCCGGGTAGTACGTGTTGCTGAGCAGGATCCGCTTGCAGCCGATCCGGTAGTCCGGGGTGAGCTTGGCGCGCAGCGCCGGGTCGGCGATCGAGCGGGCGATGTGCCGCTCGGCCATCTGCTGGACCAGCCGCAGCGCGCCGGGGCGCCGGACGAAGGCGTCCACCTGCAGCTCGCGCAGTGCGAACAGGGTGGCCCGGCGCAGCCGGCCGGTCGGCGGGATCCGGGTGTGCAGCCACTTCTCCAGGGCGGAGATCTCCCGGTCGGCGCGCGGCAGCACCCAGCCGGGGGTGCGCTGGAAGACGGTCAGCCGGCCGACCTTCGGCTGGATCGCCGGGACGATCTGGGCGGCGGAGGCGCCGGTGCCGACCACCGCGACGCGCTTGCCGGTGAGGTCGTAGTCGTGGTCCCAGCGGGAGGAGTGGAAGACCTTGCCGGGGAAGTCGGCGAGGCCGGGCAGGTCCGGGATCTGCGGGTCGGCCAGCGGACCGGCCGCGGAGGTCACTGCGTCGGCGGTCCACTCGCCCCGGGTGGTGCGGATCCGCCAGCGGGTCCGCTCCTCCTCCCAGCGCAGTTCCACCACCTCGGTGTCGAAGCGCAGGTGCGGGCGGAGCCCGAAGACGTCGGTGACCTTCTCCAGGTACGCGCGGATGTCGGGCTGGCCGGAGAAGCTGCGCGGCCACTCGGGGTTGGGCGCGAAGGAGAAGGAGTAGAGGTGCGAGGGGACGTCACAGGCGCAGCCGGGGTAGCTGTTGTCGCGCCAGGTGCCGCCGACCGAGGAGGCGCGCTCCAGGATGACGAAGTCGGTGATGCCGGCCCGGCGCAGCCGGACGCCGGCCCCGAGCCCGCCGAAGCCCGAGCCGACCACGGCGACCCTGACGTGCGGGGTCGTGGCGGGCGGCGGCGTGGCGGGCTGCTTGGTGCGAGGAACCATGCGGGCGGACCTCCTGGGCGAGGTGGGGGGTGCATGACCATTAGAACCTTGCCAGTAATCACTGGCACGATTGGCAGGGTAGTCCTTGCTGACAGTTCATGGAAGAAGCCCGACCGCACCGGTTCCGCCGCCGGCCCGCCCTATGCTGGCGGCGTGGCGGACAAGGAGATCGAACGGGAGGCCTCGGCGGCGCGCCGGTTCCGGGTCGGGGAGCTGGCCGAGGCGGCCGGCATCACCGTGCGCACGCTGCGCTTCTACCGCGAGCGCAGGCTGCTCCAGCCGCCCCGCAAGGAGGGCCGGATCGCATGGTACGGCGAGGAGCACCTGGCCCGGCTGCGGGTGATCGCCGAACTGCTGGAGCGCGGGCACGCCCTCGGCGGCATCGCCGAGCTGATCGGCGCCGGGGAGAGCGGCCGCGACGTGGCCGAGCTGATCGGGCTGCAGGACGCAATCACAGCGCCCTGGTCCGACGAGACCCCGGTCCACCTCGACTGGGCCGAGCTGAAGGCCTCCTTCGGCGACCAGCTGACCGAGGAGAACACCGCCGAGTCCATCGCCCAGGGCTACATCACCGTCGAGGACGACGGCATCACCCACATCAGCCGGCGGCTGATGGACGCCACCATCGCGCTGGTCGACGAGGGGGTGCCGCTCGCGGCCGTGCTCGCGGCCAGCCGCACCGCACAGGAGCACGCCGACGCCATCGCCGAGTCCTTCATCACGCTGATCGCCGACCAACTGCTGCAGCCGCTCGACCAGGTGGACCGGCTGACGCCGGCCGAGGCGGCCCGGCTGCGCGACCAGGTGCTGCGGATCCGGCCGCTGGCCCGGGCGGTCGCGGACACCCAGTTCACCCTGGCGATGGACCGCCGGGTGCGGGCCGAGTACGAGCGGCTCAGCGGCCACTGAACCAGCCACCGAACGAGCCACCGAACGGGCCCGGCGCGGGAGCTTGCCGCATGACGACCTATCAAGTTAGGCTTACCTAAGCTCGGCCGGCCGGAGCCTTCGCGGCCCCGGTCCAACGGCATCGGCGTCCGCGCGAGGGGTCTCGCGGGCGCCGGCGATCCCACGGCCCCGCCCGCCCGGTGACGGTCCATCAGGGCGGGCGGGGCCGTGGGCGTTTCGCACAGTCCCGGTTGGCTGCTCCTCCAATCCGCCCTCGGACGGCGCCCCGGCGCCGCTGGGCGATCCGACGCTTCCGGCCGCACCCGCCGTCCCCGTACGGTCGAGGCTCACCCGCAGCTGCCGGACCAGCCAGGGCCGACGGACGGGAGGCGGGCACCCCGACGCGGCCGAGCCCGGGGGGTGGCGGCCGTGGCCGCTGTCGCAACGTTCCGCACCGCAGTCCACCTGACCGGCCGCCGCGTGCTGCTCTGGTCGCTGCTCGGCCGGCTGCCCAACGCGATGTGCCCGATCGGCAGCCTGCTGCTGGTCCGCCACGACTCCGGCAGCGTGTGGCGGGGTTCGGCGGCCGCCGGCACGCTGGCGGTGGCCCAGGCGGTGGCCGGCCCGCTGGTCGGCCGGCTCGCCGACCGCCGCGGCCAGCGTCCGGTGGGCCTCGCCGCGGCCGCCGTCAACGCCGTGGCGATCCTGGCCCTGGTCGCCGCCTCCCGGAGCGGGCTGCCGCTGTGGCTCCAACTGGTACCCGCCGCGCTGATCGGCCTGTCGGTCCCGCTGGTCGGGCCGCTCTCGCGCAG
>NZ_JAIZ01000314.1:18048-21440 GCF_000710465.2 Kitasatospora sp. MBT63
GCCACCGGCGCTGCGATCTCGCTCGACGGCATCATGGACGAGATCAGCTTCACCGCGGGACCGGCCGTGATCGGCATCCTGGCGGCGCTCGCCGACCCAGCCGCCGGACTGCTGCTGGCCGCCGCCCTGGTCGGCGTCTGCGGGACCCTCTTCGCCCGCCACCCCACCGCCCCGCCCGGCACCCCGGCCGCCCGCCGGCACGGCGGCGCACCGCTGCTGACCGCACCGTTCGCACTGCTGCTGGCCGGGATGGCCCTGCTCGGCGTCTGCTTCGGCTCGGTCCAGGTCGGTGTCACCGCCACCGCCGAGCGGCTCGGCCACCCCGGCGCGGCCGGACTCCTGTACGGCCTGATCGGCCTGACCAGCTCCTTCGCCGGGGTGGCCACCGCGGCCCTGCCGGCCGGGTTCGCCCTGGCTGCACGGCTGAAGGCCGCCACGGTCCTGCTGCTCGCCGCCTCGCTGCTGCTGCCCGGGGCCGCCGGGATGACCGGACTCGCCGTCGGCGTCGGCTGCCTCGGGGTGGCCGTCGCACCGCAGATGATCACGATGTTCGGTCTGACCGAGCGTGCCGTCCCCACCGACCGCCTCGGCGAGGCGATGGCGGCGCTGGTCAGCAGCATCACGCTGGCCCAGTCCGCCGGCACTCTGCTGGCCGGATGGCTCGCCGACCGGTCCGGGGCGGCGGCACCGTTCCTGGTCACCTGCGCCGCGGCCGGCCTCGCCGCGGTGCTCGCCCTGACCACCGCCACCGAGGCCCGTTACCGGCGCCGCACCGGGGCGGGACACCGCCCGCTGACCGGGGCCCGGGCCGGCTGAGGCCCGTCCCGGCCGGCCGCAGGTGGACGGCGGAAACCCGCTGTTCACGGCCGGGCCCGCGCCGTAGGTTGGCCGGATGGCTCTCTCCGACTCCGTGCCCGCCACCGCCCGACCCGACCGCAGAGCGCTCGCCGCGGCGACCACCACGGTGGTGCTGTGGGCCTCCGCGTTCGTCGCGATCCGCGGCGCGGGGACGCACTTCGGCCCGGGCGCGCTCGCGCTCGGGCGGCTGCTGGCCGGATCGGTGGCGCTGGTCGCGCTGCTGCTGCACCGGCGCGAGGGGCTGCCGCCGCGCGCGGCCTGGCCGGGGATCGCGGTCAGCGGGCTGCTCTGGTTCGGCGCGTACATGGTGGTGCTCAACTGGGGCGAGCAGCAGGTCGACGCGGGCACCGCGGCGATGGTGGTGAACATCGGCCCGGTGCTGATCGCCCTGCTCGGCGGCAAGCTGCTCGGCGAGGGATTCCCGCCGCGGCTGCTCGCCGGGATGGCGGTCTCGTTCGCCGGCGCGGTGGTGGTCGGCCTGTCGACCTCGGGCGGCGGCTCCAGCTCGCTGCTCGGCATCGCCCTGTGCCTGCTGGCCGCGGTCAGCTACGCCGGCGGGGTGGTGGCCCAGAAGCCCGCGCTGCGGCACGCGTCCCCGCTGCAGACCACCACCTTCGGCTGCCTGGTCGGCACGGCGGCCTGTCTGCCGTTCACCCCGCAGCTGGTCGCCCAGGTCGGCACCGCCCCGCTGTCGGCGACCCTCGGCGTGGTGTACCTGGGCCTGTTCCCGACCGCGCTCGCCTTCACCACCTGGGCGTACGCCCTGGCGCGCACCACCGCCGGTCGGATGGGCGCCACCACGTACGCGGTGCCCGCGCTGGTGGTGCTGATGGCCTGGGCCGTGCTCGGCGAAGTGCCGGCCCCGCTCGCACTGGCCGGCGGGGCGCTGTGCCTGGCGGGCGTCGCCGTCTCCCGCCGCCGCTGAGCATCCCTGCGCCGGGTACCGGCGGGGCGCTCAGGCCTCCAGCCGGCGCACCCGCTCCTCGTCGGTGGTACGCGGGCAGGTGACGCAGGCGTCGTCTGGGCGGATCGCGTAGTAGAGGCAGCAGCCGGCCCTGGTCCTGGTCCAGTGGGTGCGCCCGGCCGTGCCGGTCAGCCGGCGGAAGGCCGCGGCGCCCGGGAACGGCGGGGTGCCGCCCGGCAGCACGGCCTCGGCCGCCTCCACCGCCCGGTCCTCCTCCCCCAGCAGCCGGCCGAGGTACCAGATCCCGGAGACCAGGTCGTCGGCGGCCATCCCCCACAGGGCCCGCGGCCCGCGCCGGACGTACGGCTGGAAGGCCGCCAGAACCGGGCCGAGGTGCTCGGCCACGGCCGTGCGCAGCTCGGCCTCGCCGCCGGGCGCCCACTCGCCCGGACTCAGCGCGAGCCGGCCGTCGGACGGGTCCACCCACAGGTCCGTGGCGCGCAGCCGGGGCACCCGGCCCTCCAGGTACCAGGGGCCGCTGATCAGCAGGCAGGCGGCCCAGAGGTAGGTGTGCAGGGCGCGGGAGGCGGCGACGTGCTCGCGGGGGGTGCGGCCGTGCTCGGCGGTGATCCTGGCGCTCTCGGCGGCGACCATCTCCTCGGCCGCGCAGGCGAGGGTGTCGGCTCTGCGCCAGTTCCCGCCCGCCATCGGCCGCCGGGCGAGTTCGACCCGCAGCACGCCGTCGCAGGCGGCGAACAGGAGCCGATAGGTCTCGGCCAGTTCGTCCGTCCGGCAGGGCTGACCGGCCGTCAGTTGGAGCATCGGAACTCCCCATGAGCGCTAAGGTGAGGCTCACCTTAGTTCATATTCGACGGTCCATCGATCGCGCATCCGGGTGATGTCGCGATCAGGGTGTGCCGAAGGCCCGTTCCGGCCAGGATCCACGGGCCGTCGCACCACTTCGGACCAGCAGCGAGGATCACCCATGCGGCTCTATCTGCTCGCGGTCAACCCGACCGACTCCGTCACACTCGGCTTCCTCCCGGCCGCCACCCGGATGGGGCTCGGCGTCACCGTGCTCACCGACCGCCCGCGCGAGCACCGCGAGGCGTACGCGGACCTGGCGCACCCGCCGGAGGTGCTGGAGTGCGCGGTGCAGGACTTCCGCGAGGTGGTGGCGCTGATCTCCCGGCACCCGGCGCCCGACGCCGTGTTCAGCAACAGCGACCACCTGCAGACCCAGACCGCCCTGGCCGCCGCCTACTTCGGCCTGCCCGCGAAGGACTGGCGGGCCACCCTGCGGGCCAAGAACAAGGCCGAGCTGCGCCGGCACCTGGCCGCCACCGGACTGGACACCGTCTGGTCCGCCGAACTCGCCCCCGGCCAGGAGCCGGCCGAGCTGGACCCGCCGTTCCCGTGCGTCGTCAAACCGCGTGAAGGGGTCGCCAGCGAGGACGTGTCACTGGTCGCCGACCACGCCGAACTCGCCGCCCGCTGTGCGCAGATCAGGCAGCGCCGGGGACCGGCGGCCACCCTGCTGGTCGAGGAGTTCCTGACCGGCGACCTGCACACCCTGGAGACGCTCGGCGACGGCGACAGCCGCCTGGTGCTCGGCGGTTTCCGGACCCGC
>NZ_JAIZ01000315.1 GCF_000710465.2 Kitasatospora sp. MBT63
CCACCGATCAGCCGTGTCAACAACCCTGCGGGTCAATACAGCTAGCCCTTGGCCAGCAGCGCCTGGGCGTGGGCGCGTACCTGGTCCTTGGTCAGATAGGCGTCGGTGTACTCGAAGTCGCGCAGCCGGGCGGGCTGGCGGGCCAGGAAACCGGTGCGGACGAAGTCGTCGCCGGCGGTCGCGTTCAGCAGCCAGTTGGCGCCGACCCGGAACTTGGCCGCGTTGGTTCGCATCGCCATCAGGTGGTAGCCGCGGGCCACCAACTGGGCCGGCAGGCCGTGCAGTTCGATGCCGAGCGGCTTGGAGACGGCGTCCTTGCCGCCGAGGTCCACGACCAGCCCGAGATCCTTGTGGTAGTACGGCTCCAGCGGCTCGCCGCGCAGCGCGGCCACCAGGTTGTCGGCGCAGGCCCGGCCCTGGCGGGCGGAGTGCTGGGCGGTGGGCGGGCAGACCGCGCCGTCGCCGTTGGCGAGGTCCGGGACGGCCGCCGCGTCGCCGAGCGCGAAGACGCCCTCGAACTGCGGCACCCGCATCTCCGCCGTCACCGCGACCCGGCCGCGCACGGTCTCCGCGTCCAGCGTGCCGATCAGCGGACTGGCGGCCACCCCGGCGGTCCAGATCAGGGTCCGGCAGGGCAGCACCCGGCCGTCGGTGAACTTCACCGTCTCCGCGCCGACCTCGGCCACCGAGACGCCCAGCGACACCTCGATGCCGCGCTCGCGCAGGATCTGCAGCGCGGTGACGCCGAGCTTGTCGCCGAGTTCGGGCATCAGCTTGGGGGCGATGTCGATCAGGTGCCACTTGATCAGCCGGGGGTCCAGCCGCGGGTAGCGCCTGGAGGCGGCGGTGGTCAGCCGCTGGAGGCAGGCCGCCGTCTCGGTGCCCGCGTAGCCGCCGCCGACCACCACGAACTGCAGCCGGGACTCGCGCTCGCGCTCGTCGCGGGTGGCGGAGGCCAGGTCGAGCTGGGCGATCACGTGGTCGCGCACGTACGTCGCCTCGGCGAGCGTCTTCATCCCGCGCGCGTAGTCCGGCAGACCGGGGATGTCGAAGGTGCGGGTGACACTGCCGGGGGCGAGCACCAGGTAGTCGTACCGCTCGGCGGTGACCTCGTCGGTGATCTTGCGGACCACGCAGACCTTGGAGCGCGGGTCGACCCCGATCGCGCCGCCCGGGACGATGTGGGTGCGGTGCAGGGAGCGGCGCAGCGAGACCGCGACCGACTGCGGGGTCAGCACGCCCGCCGCGACGTGCGGCAGCAGCGGCAGGTAGAGCTGGTAGCTGAACGGGGCGACCAGCGAGATCTCCGCCTCCGAGGGGGAGAGCTTGCGTTCCAGGCGGCGTGCGCACTCCAGGCCGGCGAAGCCGCCGCCGACGATCAGGATCCGAGGTCGCTCCATCGTCCATCCCTTGTGTGCCGTTTTGTGCCGAACCAGGACAGTTGTCCGCCACCCTCTCACCGACCCTCTGCCGTTGCCACCGCAGACGCGCGCGGGGGCCCTCGGACGGTCGGTAGGCTGGCCCGATGCTCCCCGAGGTGACGGCGATCCGGTACGTGACGCCCCTGCGCGAAGGCGGTTCGATGCCGGGCCTGGTCGAGGCCGACGACCGGCGGCTGTACGTGCTCAAGTGGGCCGGCGCCGCCCAGGGCCGCAAGGCGCTGGTGGCCGAGGTGCTGGCCGGCGAACTGGCCCGCGGGCTCGGACTGCCGGTCCCCGAACTGGTCCGGATCGACCTCGACCCGGTAATCGCCCGCAGCGAGCCCGAACAGCAGATCCAGGAGCAGATCCGCGCCAGCGGCGGCGTCAACCTCGGCATGGCCTTCGTCAGCGGCGCGCTCAACTTCGACCCGCTCTGCTTCGACGTCGACGCCGGACTGGCGGGCCGGGTGCTCTGGTTCGACGCGCTGATCGGCAACGTCGACCGCTCCTGGCGCAACCCCAACCTGCTGGTCGCCGCGGGCGGCCTGCGGCTCATCGACCACGGCGCGAGCCTGATCTTCCACCACCACTGGGCGGGCGCCGCCAACTGGATCGGCCGGCCGTACGACGCCTCGGACCACGCCCTGCTGGGCGCGGCACCCGACCTGAAGGCCGCCGACGCCGAACTCGGCCCGGCCGCCGCCGAGGCGCTGCCCGCGGCCGTCGCGGCGATCCCGGACGAGTGGCTGACCGACGAGGCGGGCTTCGACGGCCCGCAGGCCGTACGCGAGGCCTACATCGCGCAGCTCACGGCCCGCCTGGCGGCCCCGCGGGACTGGCTTCCGGAGATGGCGGCATGAACGGCGACCAGAGGTACCTGCTGGATCCGGCGGGGCAGGGCGAGCCCGACGGCCCGCAGGCCGAGGTCCGGCACGACTACGAGTACGCCGTGCTGCGCGCGGTCCCCAGGGTCGAGCGCGGTGAGTTCGTCAACGTCGGCGTCCTGCTGTACTGCCGGCGGACCGAGTACCTCGGCGCCCGCACCCACCTCGACCAGGGACGGCTGCTGGCGATCGACCCGGTCGCGGACGTCGCCGGGGTCCGGCGCGCCCTGCGCGGGGTCGAGGCGGTCTGCGAGGGCGGACCGGCCGCCGGGCCCGCGGCCGGCGACAGCCCCGGCCGCCGCTTCCGCTGGCTGACCGCGCCGCGCAGCGCCGTACTCCAGCCCGGGCCGGTGCACACCGGGCTGACCGCCGACCCGGAGGCGGAGCTGCGGCACCTCTTCGGGCTGATGGTGCTCTGACCGACGGTGCGCCGGCCGACGGTGCTCCGGCCGGGTCGGGGTCGGGGTCGGGGGGCCGGGTCGGAGACGTTCCGCAGGCACTTGCCGGGGTCAAAGCTGGAGCTGGTGAACCATCTCGGCGTAACCTGGCCGACATGGGCACCACAGCGACCACCCCGGCACCTTCCACCGTCGACCTGATGGACGCGGTGGCGGCCGTCGGCACGGCCTACTTCCAGGACTTCGCCCTGGCCGCGGGCCGGCACGGCCTGAACCCCTCGCAGGCCAAGGCGCTCAAGGCGGTCCTGGAGCCGGTGCCGATGCGGGCACTGGCCGGCCGGCTCGGCTGTGACGCCTCCAACGTGACCGGCATCGTGGACCGGCTGGAGGCGCTCGGCCTCGCCCACCGCGAGACCGCGGCCGGTGACCGCCGGGTCAAGATCGTCGCGATCACCGCCGAGGGCCGCGCCATCCTCGACCGGATCCGCGACGACATGACCCGCGCCCACGAGGCCTTCGACAGCCTCGACGACGACCAGCGGACCTCACTCGACCAGCTCTGCCGCCAGGTCCTCCCGCTGCTCACCGCCCGCTGAGCGATCGGTCCGGAGGCCGAACGGGAACAGGTAGGGGGAGGGGCACGGTGAGCGGCTGGACGGTGACCGGCCTCGGCTGGCACGACGGCGTCCCGCGGCTGGCCGCGACCGACTGGCGGCGCGAGCACGCCCGCGAACTCGTCGGCGGCATGCGGATCGGCTGGACGGTCACGGGACCGCGCCGCTGCACCGGGGTGCGCACCGGGCGGCAGCACCGGCGCTGCCCGTACGGTGAACTGATCCCCGCCGAGGGCCGCAGCAGCCAGTGCGGGACCTGCCAGCGGCTCGACCCGGGCCTGGCGCTCGCCCGCGACCAGATCCTCGACGACGGCCGCACCTACCGCCTGTACCTGGCCTGGTTCGGCCCCGGCCTGCTCAAGATCGGCCTGACCGGGGAACACCGGGGCACCGCCCGGCTGCTCGACCAGGCCGCCCCCGTCTTCACCTTCGTCGGGCGCGGCCGGCTCCCGGCCGTCCGCCGGGCCGAACTCACCGTCGCACAGGCCGGCCTGGCCCGGGAACGGGTCAGGAGCGAGGTCAAGTCCGCCGCCTGGTGGGGACTGGCCGAGATCGCCGACCGGCGGCGCGAGCTGACCGACGGCCGCCGCGAGGTGCTCCGGCTGCTGGCGGGCCACGAGATCGACCTGCTGCCCGACCAGCCCGTCACCGACCACACCGCGCTGTTCGGCCTGGCCGACGGCGTGCCCCCGGCGTACCGGAAGATCACCGCACTGAGCCCCGGCGCCACCCTCGCGGGGACACTGCGCCCGGCCATCGGCGGCCACCTGTTCCTCGACCCTGACGGGGACCCCGGTCCCGAACCCGGTCCCGAACCCGGTCCCGAACCCGGTCCCGGCCCCGAACCCGGCGCCGCCGCCGTTCCTGCCGGGGGCGGCGGGCCGCTGCTGCTGGACACCCGGCTGCTGGCCGGATGGGGCCTGGCGGCCGGGGGCGTCCGGCGGTGCGCGGGACTCGACCTGCGCAGCTGCGTCCGGCCGGCCGGGCCGGACGCCCAGGACGCGCTGTTCTGAGCCGTGCCGGAGCCGTGCCGCGGCGGCCCGGCGGGCGCGCCGGGGGACGGGCCCGCGTGTACCGCCGTCGGCTGTCGTGACCTCGACTGTTAGGCTTGCGAAGCGTGAGCGCGAAGCCCCAGATCCCCAATGTCCTGGCCTCCCGGTACGCTTCGGCGACCCTGGCCCAGCTGTGGTCCCCCGAGCACAAGGTGGTCCTCGAGCGCCATCTGTGGCTCGCCGTCCTGAAGGCCCAGCAGGATCTCGGCATCGAGGTCCCGGCCACCGCCGTCGCGGACTACGAGCGGGTCGTCGACCAGGTCGACCTGGAGTCGATCGCCGCCCGTGAGCGGGTCACCCGGCACGACGTGAAGGCCCGGATCGAGGAGTTCAGCGAGCTCGCCGGGCACGAGCAGATCCACAAGGGCATGACCTCGCGGGACCTCACCGAGAACGTCGAGCAGCTGCAGATCCGGCAGTCGCTGGAGCACGTCCGCGACCGTACGGTGGCCGTCCTGGTCCGGCTGGGCCGGCTCTCCGCCGAGCACGCCGAGCTGGTCATGGCGGGCCGCTCGCACAATGTGGCCGCCCAGGCCACCACCCTCGGCAAGCGCTTCGCGACCGTCGCCGACGAGCTGCTGGTCGCCTTCAACCGGCTCGAGGAGCTGATCGCCCGCTACCCGCTGCGCGGGATCAAGGGCCCGGTCGGCACCGCCCAGGACATGCTCGACCTGCTCGGCGGCGACGCCGACAAGCTCGCCGAGCTGGAGAGCCGGGTGGCCGGCCACCTCGGCTTCGCCAACGTCCTCACCAGCGTCGGCCAGGTCTACCCGCGGTCGCTGGACTTCGAGGTCGTCACCGCGCTCGTCCAGCTCGCCGCCGCGCCGTCCAGCCTGGCCAAGACCATCCGGCTGATGGCTGGCCACGAGCTGGTCACCGAGGGCTTCAAGGCCGGCCAGGTCGGCTCCTCGGCGATGCCGCACAAGATGAACACCCGCTCCTGCGAGCGCGTCAACGGCCTCGCGGTGATCCTGCGCGGCTACGCGTCGATGACCGCCGAGCTCGGCGGCGACCAGTGGAACGAGGGCGACGTCTCCTGCTCCGTGGTCCGCCGGGTCGCGCTGCCGGACGCGTTCTTCGCCTTCGACGGCCTGCTGGAGACCTTCCTGACCGTGCTCGACGAGTTCGGCGCCTTCCCCGCCGTGATCGAGGCCGAGCTGGACCGCTACCTGCCGTTCCTCGCCACCACCAAGGTGCTGATGGGCGCGGTGCGGGCCGGTGTCGGGCGGGAGACCGCGCACGAGGTGATCAAGGAGCACGCGGTGGCCTCGGCGCTCGCGATGCGCGAGGGCGCCCGGGAGAACGCGCTGCTCGACAAGCTCGCGGCGGACGACCGGATCCCGCTGGACCGGGCCGGACTCGATGCGCTGCTGGCCGACCGGCTGTCCTTCACCGGTGCGGCGGGGGCGCAGGTGGCCGAGGTGGTGCGGCGGGTCCAGGCGGTCGCGGACGCCTACCCGGCGGCTGCCAAGTACGCACCGGGTGACATTCTCTGAAATCTGTCAGCTGTCAGTCGTCGACTGTTGATTGTCGGCTGATGCCTGACATCCGATGTCCGACATCTGACGGCTGACGGCTGACGGCTGATGTCCGACGCCGCGCGTCGGACGGACGTCCACCCCGACGGCCCCGCTCACGTCCGAGCGGGGCCGTCCGGCTTGACGCCGGCCCGGCCCGCCGGGCTCCGGCGTCCGGGCCCGATGGGCGGGGTCGTCGGCCCGCAGTACCAGTCGCAGTCGGGTTCGGCGACCGGTCGGTCGGGCTCCAGCGCATCGTTGGGTACGGTCGCCAGGGCCAATAGCCCGCCCGCCGCGAGCAGCCCGGCGCAGATCAGCATGGCGGTGTGGAACGCGTCGTTCACCTCGGAGGGCACCTGGTACGCCTCGCCGCTCAGCCCGGAGAGTGCGGGCAGCGCCGCGACGGCGAACAGTCCGGCGGCCCGGGCCGCGGCGTTGTTCACCCCGCTGGCGATGCCCGCCCGCTGCACGTCGACCGCCGCCAGGACGGTGGCCGTCAGCGGCGCGACCACCAGCGTCATCCCCGCGCCCAGGACCGTCACGGCGGGCAGGACGTCGGTCCAGTACGAGGCGCCCGGGCCGATCCGCAGCATCAGCAGCACCCCGGCCGAACAGATCATCGGGCCGAGGAAGAGCGGCAGGCGCGGCCCGATCGCCTTGCTCAGGCGTCCGGCCCGGCTGGAGAGCGCCAGCATCAGCACCGTGATCGGGATCAACGCCACCCCGGCGGCCAGCGGGCTGAACCCGGACACCGTCTGCAACTGCACGGTGAGCAGCAGGAAGATGCCGCTGAAGGCGGCGTACACGCACAGGGTGACCAGGTTGACCGAGGTGAACAGGCGCGAGGCGAACAGCCCCAGCGGGAGCATCGGGTTGGCGGACCGCCGCTCCGCCACGACGAAGGCGATCCCGAACAGCACACCGGCCACCCCGGCGATCAGCGAGAGGCCCTTGCCGCCCTCGGTGAGCGCGTAGGTCACACCGGCCAGGGCGAGAGCGGCCAGCACCGCGCCGCGGACGTCGAACCGGCCCTCGTCCGCCGGGTCCCGGGTCTCCGGGACGTGGCGGGCGGTCACGAGGACCACGGCCGCCGCCAGCGGGACGTTCAGGAGGAAGATCCACCGCCAGCCCGGGCCGTCCACCAGCCAGCCGCCGAGGAAGGGTCCCACGGCCGCCGCGACCCCGCCCAGCCCCGACCAGGCACCCACCGCACCGGCCCGGTCGTCCGGGTGGAACACCGCCTGGAGCATGGCCAGCGACCCGGGGGTCAGCAGCGCACCGCCGACACCCTGCAGCGCGCGGGCGAAGATCAGTACCCCGATGGTGGGCGCGGCCGCGCACAGGGCCGAGGCGGCGGCGAACCAGCACACCCCGATCAGGAACACCCGCCGCCGCCCGTACCGGTCACCGAGCGAGCCGCCGAGCAGGATCAGCGCAGCCAGCGTGAGCATGTAGGCGTTGACCGTCCACTGCAGGGCCGCTAGGGAGGCGCCGAGGTCGGCGCCGATCCTCGGGAGCGCGACGTTGACCACGGTGCCGTCGAGCATCGCCATGCCCGAACCGAGCACGGTGGCCAGGATCACCCACCGCCCCCGGGGCGTGCCGAGCCGGATGCCGCCCACATCGTCCGGCCCCGCGGCGTGCTGGGAGGCCGGATCCACGTCGTCCACGTCCCGATCGTCCGCCCCCGGCGGGGCCCGCGCACCCCGAACGGAGGAATCCGCGGCGATCCCGGGTGCGCCCTCCCGGACCGTCCGACGGGCGCGCACCCCGCCGCAGCGCGGTGATCCGCCACCGATCACCGGCCCCGGCCTGGCCTGACCACGCGGGCACCAAGACACGCGGGCACCAATGCACGCAGGCACCGAGCCGGCACAGGTACAGGACGGCGGTCAGCTCGCTGCTGCTGGTGCTGTTCGACTTCGGTGCGCCGGTGCCGCTGCTGCCGTGGTTCCTCACCGAGGGCGGCCCGCCGCCGGGCTCAGCGCCGTGGGGCCAGCAGCGCGGCCCGGCGCCACATCGGTTCGACGCCGCGGTCGATGATCCCCAGCTCGGTGAAGAAGCCGACCGCCTTGCGCGCCCACTCCACCCGGGTGTCGCGCCAGTACGGGTTGAGGTGGGCGGCCCGCTGTGCGGCCACCGGGTCCAGACCCGCCCGGGCGTACACCCGCGGGTGGATGATCTCTTCCACCGCCTGGTTGGCCAGCACCGCCAGCGCCCGCCGGAACACCGCCCGGCGCGCCGTGCTCATCCGGGCCCAGCGCCGTTCCAGCTCCGGCTTGGCGTAGCCGATGTGCCGGGCCTCCTCGATCACGTGGATCCGGGCCACCGAGCGGGCCAGCGGCTGCAGGGACTCGTCCCGGATCATCTCCCGCTGCATCGCGTCGGTGAACTCCTCGACGAATATCGCCCCGGCGAAGGTCATCGCGGTGTCGTTGGCCAGGAAGTGCAGCTGCCCGAGCCGCTGCGCCCGGCGGCTGGGCCGGGCGGAGGGGTAGCCGGTGGTGCTGATGTACCGGGCGAACATGGTGGAGTGCCGGCACTCGTCGGCGACCTCGGTGAGCGCGTACTGGGCGTGCCGGGTGGTCAGGTCGCTCTCGTAGACGTGCCGGACCAGTCCCTCCATCAGGACCAGTTCGAACCAGATGCCGGCCGCCGTGGTGCTGGCGAACTGGTCGACGCTGAGCCGGGCCTGCTGCTGCGGGTCGAGCGAGTGCCACAGCGGGGTGCCGTACAGCGAGACCCGGTGCGGGGGGACGGCGAAGTGCGCCGGGTCGAGGGGCGCGTCCCAGTCGATCTCGGTGAGCGGGTCGTAGGAGTGCTTGGCGGAGGCGCGCAGCAGCCGTTCGGCGTTCTGCTCGCGGTCCTGCGGCCGGGCGGCGGTGGTGGCTTCGCGCATGGGGGCTCCCGTGAGGGGCGGGTGGCAGGGTCGGGGCCGACGGTCCCGCGTACGGCCCCCGGGAGGAGTCAAGCAGTTATACACGGTGTCAACAAGGGTTCGGTGGCGAATCCCTCGCCGCGCGGCGGCCGGTGACGCCGGGCCAGACTTGGCGGTATGGACCCGGTCACCGCACTCGAACGGATCGCCTTCCTGCTCGAACGGGAGCTGGCCTCCCCGTACCGGGTGCAGGCCTTCCGCACCGCGGCCGAGGCCGCCGTCGCCCTGCCGCCGGGACCGCTGGACGCCACCCGCGCGGCCCAGGTGCCCGGCATCGGCCCGGTGACTGCGCAGGTGATCGCGGAGGCGGCCGCCGGCCGGGTCCCCGACTACCTGGCGGAGCTCGAGCAGCGGGCCGGTCCGCTCGCGGAAGGCGGCGAGGACCTTCTGGCGGCCCAGCGCGGCGACTGCCACCTGCACTCCGACTGGTCGGACGGCGGCAGCCCGATCGAACTGATGGCCCGCACCGCCCGCGACCTCGGCCACGAGTGGGCGGTGCTGACCGACCACTCGCCCCGCCTCAAGGTGGCCCGCGGCCTCAGCCCCGACCGGCTGCGGCAGCAGTTGGAGGTGGTGGCCGCGGTCAACGCCGAACTCGCGCCGTTCCGGCTGCTCAGCGGCATCGAGTGCGACATCCTCGACGACGGTTCGCTGGACCAGGAGGAGGACCTGCTCGCCCAGCTCGACCTGGTGGTCGCCTCCGTCCACTCCAAGCTCCGGATGGACTCCGGCGCGATGACCCGGCGGTTGCTGGCCGCGGTCGGCAATCCGCGGGTCGACGTCCTCGGCCACTGCACCGGCCGCCTGATCGCGGGGAAGACCCGTCCGGAGTCCGTCTTCGACGCCGAGGCCGTCTTCGCCGCCTGTGCCGCGGCCGGCACCGCCGTCGAGATCAACTGCCGCCCCGAGCGCCGCGATCCGCCCGCCCGGCTGATCGCGGTGGCCGAGGCCGCGGGCTGCCTGTTCTCGATCGACACCGACGCCCACGCGCCGGGCCAGCTGGACTGGCAGGCGTACGGCTGCGCCCGGGCGGCCGCCGCCGGTCTCGACGCCGGACGGATCGTCACCACCTGGCCGGTGGAGCGGCTGCTCGAGTGGACGGCCGGGCGGACGGCCTGACCCGGCGGACGCGGCGGCGGCCCCGGGCTGCCGGGGGCGCACGGGGCGGGCCGGGTGCGCCGGTGCTCTGCGCCGTGCGCCTCGTTGCCGGACGGGCTGCCGACGGGCAGTGTGTGTCGCGGTCGGTCCCCGCAACGGGCCGGCTCCTGCACGATCGACCGGTGTGATCGGCCTGCGCGATCGACCGGTGCGATCGACCGATGCGATCGACCTGTACGGCGGACGAAGGGCGGAACCCCGGGTATGGCAGCCAAGATCCTCATTGTGACCGGTGACGCGGCGGAGTCGTTGGAGGTCTTCTACCCGTACCAGCGGCTGCGCGAGGAAGGGTACGAGGTCCACATCGCGGCGCCGAGCCGCAAGCGGCTGCAGTTCGTGGTGCACGACTTCGTGGAGGGCTTCGACACCTACACCGAGAAGCCCGGCTACACCTGGCAGGCCGACCTCGCGGTCGCCGAGGTCGATCCGGCCGACTATGTGGCGCTGGTGCTGCCCGGCGGGCGCGCCCCGGAGTACCTGCGCAACGACCCCGAGGTGCAGCGGATCGTCCGGCACTTCTTCGAACTCGACAAGCCGGTCGCCCAGCTCTGCCACGGGCCGTTGATCCCGCTGGTCGGCGGGGTGCTGGCGGGCCGCCGCACGGCCGCGTACCCGGCGCTGGAGCCGGACGTGGTGGCGGGTGGCGCGGGTTTCGTGGACGGCGAGGCCGTGGTGGACGGCGTGCTGGTCTCCGGCCGGGCCTGGCCGGACCACCCGGGTTGGATGAAGGCGTTCGTCGAGGTGCTGCGGGAGAAGGCGCCGGTCGAGTGAGCCGCGGACGGCCACCGCGCCTCCGGTGGCGGGGCGGCCGTCCGTGCAGGTGCGGCGCCCGCGTCCGGCCCGTGACCGGGTGCGGGAGCCGGGCGCGCATGGGTGCTCAGGGTGCCAGCAGCGCGGCCCGCGGCGGGTTGGCGCCGGGCACCGCGCAGGTGAGGGCCGCCACCCTGGCGGCGAAGCGGCAGGCCTCGGTGGCCCGGTCGAGGTCGAGCCGGTCCAGGCGGCCGCCGAGCAGCCCCTGACCGCCGAGGTGGTGGAGCAGGCCGGCGGTGAAGGCGTCGCCCGCGCCGACGGTGTCCGCCACGGTGACCGGCTCCGCGGGCAGCCGTACCCGCTCGCCGTCCAGCGAGAGCAGTGCCCCGGCCGCGCCCAGGGTGACGACCACCAGCCGTACGCCCGCGGAGTGCCAGCGGTCGCAGGCCTCCTCGGCGGGGACCCCCGGGAGCAGGTGGGCCAGGTCGTCGTCGCTGAGCCGCAGCAGGTCGGCGAGCTCGCACCAGCGGGCCAGCCGCTCCCGGTAGGCGGCCGCGGGCACCAGCAGCGGCCGGACGTTGGGGTCCACCGAGATAGTGGCGCGGGCCGACGCGCGGGCCAGGAACTCCTCGACCACCGGCCCGCCGGGCGCGCGGACCAGGGCGAGCGAACCGCTGTGCACGCAGGCGGGGTCGCCGGCCGGTTCGGCGTCGAGTTCGGCCGCGGTCCACTGCCAGTCGGCCGCGCCCTCGGCGTGGAAGGAGTAGCTCGCGCGGCCCTCGCCGTCCAGGTCCGCGACGGCCAGCGTGCTGGGCTCGGGGGCGGCCACGCAGCCGTCCAGGTCCACCCCGGAGTCCGCCAGGTGGGCCCGGAACAGGCGGCCGAAGACGTCGCCGGACAGCCGTCCCAGGAACCGGGTGGGGGTACCGAGCCGGGCCAGCGCGACCGCCGTGTTGGCCGGCCC
>NZ_JAIZ01000316.1 GCF_000710465.2 Kitasatospora sp. MBT63
CCCCCCGGACCCCACGCCCCCCGCGGGCCGGCGGCCGCCGGCAAAACCAAAGGCCGCCGTGGCAACCGGTGCCCACGACGGCCCGAAACCCGCCCCGACGTCCCACCGGACGTCAGTTCGCCCCCGCGCCGAGGTGGTCGAACTCCCCGTCCTTGACCCCGAGCAGCATCGCCTCGATCTCGGCCCGGGTGTACACCAGCGCGGGGCCGTCGGGAAAGCGCGAGTTCCGCATCGCGACGTCTCCGCCGGGCAGCGCCGCGAACTCCACACAGTTCCCCTGGGAGTTACTGTGCCGACTCTTCTGCCAGACCACACCGTCGAGGTCCGCAGCCGCCATGCCGTTGAAAGCCTCACGCATTGAAATCTCCCCGATCGACGGCGATCTCCTCACCTGACGTGATGATAGCTCGGCTTGCACGTGCATCGGCACGGGATAGCGCCCGTGCGAATGCACGCGACCGACAGCCCCTCGACGCGGATGCCCCGGGCCGCCTGACGGTACGTAAGCGGGCATACCGCCACGAATACCCGGCGATCCGATGACCGTCCGTACACCTCGGCAAGCACGGTGTCGATCTTCAAGAGACGCCGGGCACCTCACGGGCAGTTACGTCGGCCAAGTGTGAGCCGCGTCACGATCGAAGGGCCCGGCAACTGGGTAACCACCCCGGAAAGGTGACCGCTTTGCCCGACAACATCCCTCTTGTCCAGGACGGTTTGCCCGGTTCCTGGGATCCGGCTGCAGTAGGGGCGGGCGAATGTCCTACGATCTCCGCCATGAGCACAGCAGCGATCCCGGGCGCGCCACTGCCCGTCCGTACGCCCGGCTCCCGTGCGCGGGGGCGCCACCGTCGTCCTGAGCGCCCCGAGATCCCGGTCGGCTCCCCGGCCATGGTGCTCGCCGTACCCGTCACGGCCGGCCCCGAGTCCCGCTCCGTGGTGGACGAGCTGCTCTCCATCGTGCGCGGCGAGCAGCCGGGCATCGAGGCCGCGGCCGCCTACCTGGACGTCAGCGAGGGCACCGAGGGCGCCGTCACGGTCAGCTCGCTGCTGGCCGAGGCCACCAACGCCGGGTACCCCGCGCCGGTCGTGGTCCCGCTGCTGACCGGTCCGCACCTCGGGCTGCAGGAGCTGCACAAGGTGGCCGCCGAGTTCGGCTCCACCGTCACCGACGCGCTCGGCCCGCACCCGCTGCTGGCCGAGGCCGTGCACGTCCGCCTCTCCGAGGCCGGGCTGGCCCGCGCCGACCGCGCCCGGCTGTTCGCCATCACCACGGCGGCCGACGGCATCGTACTGACCGTGACCGGTGGCGAGGAGGCCGCCACGGCCGCCGGGATCACCGGTGTGCTGCTGGCCGCCCGGCTCGCCGTGCCGGTCGTCGCCGCCGCGCTGGACGTCCCGGGTTCGGTGGCCGCGGCCGTCGACCACCTGCGGGCCACCGGTTCGCAGCGTCCCGCGCTCGCCCCGCTGGTGATCGGCCCGGAGGCCGACCCGGAGCTGCTGGCCGCCGCAGCCGAGGAGACCGGCTGCCCGAGCGCCGCCCCGCTGGGCGCCTACCCGACCGTCGGTCAGCTGATCGCCGGCAGCTACCTCGCGCAGCTGCCCGCCCCGGCGCCGCTCGACGAGGAGTACGCCGAGGAGCAGCCGGAGGGCTGAGTCCCGCGCGACCCGCGACACCACCCGGCCTCGGCCCCCACCTGGGGGCCGAGGCCGGGTGCGTCGGCGGTGGCGGGAGTCAGGTCACCCGGGCGGTCGGCACCGCCGCGTCGGCGAGCCGGACGGACGGGGTGACGGGCTGGCGCGGGCCGTCCGGGACGTCGGCCGGGGTGGTCGAGGCGTTCCACGCCGGGGCCGCGGCGACGCCCTGGGACTTGTTCAGCTCGACCGCCTGGGCGTCCCCGGCCTTGCGCAGCACGATCCGCTTGGGGGTCGGCGACTCGGGGTCGAGCCACACCTCGTTGCCGCTGAACGAGCAGTCCAGCACCTGGATGTCGTCCGGCTGCCCGTCGGTGGTGGCCCGGAAGGCGACCCCGGCCTTGCGGTAGCCGGTCATCCGGCAGCGGCTGATCGTCACCGGCACGCCGGCCAGCTGGTGCTTGAGGGTGGAGACCGCGTAGTCGGACTGCCCGGCCGCGTCGATCAGCAAGCCGTCGAAGACGGTGCCCTTGTCCCGGCCGAGCGCGTGCACGGCGATGCCGCCGGCCGCGTTGCCGTAGAGCACGCTCGAGGTGTAGTCGAAGTCGTTCAGGTAGGCGCCGTGCTCGATGCCCCAGCCGCCGTTGTGGTACGCGACGAACTGTCCGACGGTGTGGTGGTGCTGGGCGTTGAGCCAGACGAAGATGCCGTTCTCCAGGTTGTTGTGCGCCAGGCAGCGTTCGAAGGTCCACACCCCCTCGCTGGTCTCCGGCCACTCGTAGCCGGAGGCGCCGGTGGCGCCCTGGACGCCGACCGCCACGCAGCCGGTCGCCTTGCTGCCGCTGCCGGCGCCGAGGCTGAAACCGGTCAGCCGGTAGCCGCGCGGGTTGGGCTCGAAGACCGTCCGGGAGGCGACGCAGGAGTCGTAGACGATGTCGTCGGAGGGGCCCTGCGGGGTGCGGGTGTCCTGCGGGCCGTCCCACCAGTAGGCGTCCTCCCAGGTGTTGTGGCTGATGCAGCTGCGGAAGGTGACGCCGTGGCTCATGTGCGGGACGAAGGCGTGGTTGCCCGCGTCGCGGACCACCACACCCTGCACCACGGTCCCCCGGGACGCGTCGGCGAGCATGTGGAAGTGCAGCCCGTACCGGCCGAGCACCGGGTCGGTGACGGGCTTTCCGTTCCACTGCTCCTTGCCGTTGGTGCGCGGGCCGAGCCAGCGCAGCGCGGCGTGCCGGACGTCCGCGCGACGGGAACTGGTCAGGTGGATGTGGGCCCGGCCCTGTTCGGTGCCCTCGACGCGGACGTTGCGGGTCAGATTGAGGACCTCGGCGCCGACGGTGACGCCCGCGCCGACCGCGACCCGGGGGTGGGCGTACGTCAACGGGCCGTCAAGGACGACCGTGGCGCCCTTGACCTGACGGACCGTGCGCAGGTCGTACTGGGCGGAGAAGTCGTCACCGCTGTCGGGGGCGGCGGTCGGGGTGACGGCCAGTTCGTCGCCCACCTGCCAGCCGGCGGGGGCGGCCGCGAGGGTGATGCTGGTGTCGCCGGCCTTGAGCGCGCCGGCGGCCCGGACCCAGGCGGTCCGGGCGGCGCCGTCCAGGCGCAGGTAGCCGGCGCCGGTCACCCACAGGCCGGTGTCGGTGTCGACGACGGTCATGCCGCCGCCCTGGAAGCGGCGCTCGTCCACCCCGGGGAACCTGACCATGTGCACCACCGCGTCGGCGGGGGACGCGCTCAGGGTGCCGCGGACCTCGATGTTGCCGGCCGAGCTGAGCGTGAGGTTCTTGTCCTTGGCGAAGACCAGCGAGCCGGCCGGCTCGATCACCAGGGACCCGACGGCGGCGTCGGTGTCCAGCAGCACCTGGTCGGTGATCCGCACCGCGCTCTTCGGTCCCGGGACGCTGCCGCCCCAGCCGGCCGGGTCGGACCAGCGGCGGCCGCCCTCGGCGACGGTCGGCGGCGGCTGCTCGGAGGGCGGCGCCACGGAGGCCGCGGGCGACGGGGTGCCGTGCTGGTGCCCGCTCGCGGTGGGCGGGGCGGCGGTCCGGCCGGGGC
>NZ_JAIZ01000317.1 GCF_000710465.2 Kitasatospora sp. MBT63
CGGGACCGGCGGCGCAGGCCGAGCGGTCGGCCGGGGAAGGCTCGCCGGCGGCGTCGCCCGCCGACTCGCCACCGGCACCGGCACCGGGGGAGCCGAACCGCCCGGCCGGCCCGCCCCCGCCGGCCGGTGCGACCACGCCGAACCCGCCGGGACCGGACGGCTCGGACGGTTCCGGGCCGGGGTCCTGGTCGCCCTGCGGTCCGGCGTCCGGCCCGGGGCCTCGGCCGGCACCGGGGTCGGGATCCGGATCCGGATCCGGGTCGAACTCGGAGTCGGGCAGGGCCGGTTCGAGCATCGCCCGGTCCTCGTCGGAGAGCAGCAACCCCTCCAGCACCCCGTCGGTGGCGATCGCCGCCAGCCGCGCGGAGGTGTCCATGAACGCCGGATCGGCCCGGTGCACGGCACGGTACAGCGGCAGCGCGGCGGCGCTGCGCCCGGCGCCCTCGTACGCCCGGGCCAGCCAGTACCGCAGCTCCTTGCGCTGCGGCTGCTCGGAGCGGCACCGGGCCAGCGACGCGGCGAGCGGGGCCTGCGCCTGGGCGCACATGTCGAGCCGGACCCGGGCCATCCCGCCGAACAGCCCGGCCTCGATGCCCAGCACCGGGTCGTCCAGCAGCCGGTCGGTGTCCCGGATCAGCTGCTCCCAGTCCTTCACCAGGTAGGAGCGGCAGGCGTGCAGGAAGCGGACCGAGGGGTCCTGCTCGGGCGGCGGGCACTCGGCGAGCGCCCGGTCGAGCTCGGTCAGGTGCCGGCCGTCGAGCCAGTGCGAGGCGTGCGCCAGCAGCAGGTCGCGGGTGTCCTCCAGGACCGGCTGCACCCACCAGCCCAGCCAGTACCAGGAACTGAGCGGCCGTCGGTGGCGTCTGCGCTGCTCCCCGAACCGGTCCTGGTGGCGGTACATGGCGAGCAGTGCGCCGGAGGTGTCGCTGCGCAGCGCGTGCAGGCCGAGCCAGGCGTCGGCCATCGCCGGGTCGAGTTCGACGGCGGTGCGGAACTCCTCCTCGGCGCGCGCGTACGAACCGGCCGCGTAGGCGTCGGTGGCGCGCAGCCAGGCGCGGTCGGCCTGCCGGGCGGCCCCCGGGCCGCCGGAACCGAAGTCGGACGTCTCCACCGTCACTCACGCCCCCCGCCGAGTGCATCGAGGCCAAGTCGGTCGACGAGCGGCAGGCAACCCCCGCCCGTCCGTCCGCAACCCCCGGAGCGCCTGTGCGCCTGACTGGAATCGTACCGGCGCGAGGCTGATCCGGAAGGGTGCCGCACCGCTTCAAATCCAAGGGGTGGCCGGGCTGTTGGCCCCGGCGGGGCCGGTGGGGGAGGACAGCACGGCGCCTCCGGCTCACGGGGGAACAAGCCGGAGGCGCCGAGTCCAATGTTGCGGGATCAACTATCTCCCGCGTGAAGTGAACCTAAGTCCTGGCGACGTCCCAGGTCAAGGGCCGTGCGCGGGGTCACCGACGGTGCCCCGGACGATCCGTCCGGTGACCCCGTCGACCCGCAGGCCGGCGTACGGGCGGCTGGGGTCGGCGGCGAAGTGCGCCCGCTCCGCGCGGGCCCAGCCGGCCCAGAACTCGGCCAGTTCCGGACCGTCCCGCAGCTCGCCCCGGCGCCGGGCGGCGGCCGCGTCCAGCTCCATCCACACCAGCGCGGCGAGCGCCGGGCGCACCGCGCGCCGTCCCGCGCCGACCCCCTCCAGCAGGACCACCGGCGCCGCCGGGATCCGCCGGGACGTGGCGAAGCGCCGCAGCGTCCAGTCGTAGACCTGGTACTCGGCCGCCCGGCCCGCCGCCAGCGGTGCCAGCACCTGCGAGCGCAGCCGCCCGACCCAGCCGAACGGCTCCTCGTGGGTCGCCAGGTCGTCCAGGTGCACCACCGGCGCCCCGCCGAGCGCGGCGGCCACCCGGGCCGCGAAGGTGGTCTTGCCGGACCCGGCGTGCCCGTCCACCGCGACCAGCCGCACCGGCCCGAGCGAGGGCGCCAGGGCGCCGAGCCGGTCCGGCAGGCCGTCCGGTATGTCCGGGGTGCCGGGAATGTCGCGCAGGTCGGCCGGGTCAATCACCTGGCCACTCTAGGACTCCGTTCGATGGGCGTTCGACCGTCGACGGTGACTGCCTGGGTCGATATCGGGCATACTCGCATCGCCGCGCCTGTGAACGACCGTTCACTTCGGCCGGTGACGGTCCACCCAGACCCGTCAGCCCCGTCCCCGGGCCCGCCACACCAGGGCCCGCCGAATCGAGGAGACGCAGCCATGAGCGCCGTATCCGCCAAGCCCGTGGACCGTCAGCTGCCCAGCGAGGAGGCCCGCGAGCTGCTGGGCCTCACCCGCGAGCTGGTACACAACGAGGTCGCCCCGCACGCCGCCGCCGACGAGGCCGGTGACCGCTTCCCCCGCGAGGTGTTCCGCACCCTGGGCCGGGCCGGCCTGCTGTCCCTGCCGTACGGCGAGCAGTACGGCGGCGGCGACCAGCCCTACGAGGTGTACCTCCAGGTCCTGGAGGAGCTGGCGGCCGGCTGGCTGGCCGTCGGCCTCGGCGTCAGCGTGCACACCCTCTCCTGCCACGCCCTGGCCGTCTTCGGCACCGACGAGCAGCGCGACCGCTGGCTGCCCGGCATGCTCAGCGGCGAGCAGCTCGGCGCGTACTGCCTCTCCGAGCCTCAGTCGGGCTCCGACGCGGCCTCGCTGCGCACCCGCGCGGTGGTGGACGGCGAGGAGTACGTGGTCAGCGGCACCAAGGCGTGGATCACCCACGGCGGCCACGCGGACTTCTACAGCTCGATGGTGCGCACCGGCGAGGACGGCGCCCGCGGCATCAGCTGCCTGCTGGTGCCGGGCGGGGCGGCCGGGCTGTCGGCGGCCCCGCCGGAGCACAAGATGGGCATGCGGTCCTCGCCGACCGCGCAGCTGCACTTCGACGGCGTCCGGGTGGCCCGCGAGCGGCTGATCGGCGAGGAGGGCCAGGGCTTCCAGATCGCCCTGGCCGCCCTCGACTCGGGCCGGCTCGGCATCGCGGCCTGCGCGATCGGCGTCGCCCAGGCGGCGCTGGACCTGGCCGTCGACTACGCCGGTACCCGGCAGCAGTTCGGCCGGCCGATCGCAGACTTCCAGGGGCTGTCCTTCATGCTCGCCGACATGGCCACCCAGATCGAGGCCGGCCGGGCGCTGTACCTGGCCGCCGCCCGGCTCAAGGACGCCGGTCTGGCCTTCTCCAAGGAGGCGGCGATGGCCAAGCTGTTCTGCACCGACGCCGCGATGCGGGTCACCACCGACGCGGTGCAGGTCCTCGGCGGCTACGGCTACACCCAGGACTACCCGGCCGAGCGCTACATGCGCGAGGCGAAGGTGCTGCAGATCGTCGAGGGCACCAACCAGGTCCAGCGCCTGGTCATCGGCCGGCACCTGACCGGCCGGTGACCGCGGGCCCGGGGTGCGGCGGCAGCGGTCAGCGCCGTCCCCGGGCACCACGCTGGGCGGGGACCGGCGGGGCGTCCTCGACGGTGCGCCGCTGGCCGGCGTGCGAGAACGGCTGGGTGCGCCAGTCCAGCTCGGCCGGCAGGGCGAGCAGCTCGTCCAGGCCGGGGCCGGCGTGCTCGGCGGCGTCGCACTCGGCCAGGTCGTCGGCGGGCGAGCCGGAGCCCGCGCAGACGGCCGGCGAGAAGGGGTGCCAGGCGGTCGGCAGGACGGCGTGCAGCGGCAGCCGGTCCTCGTCGCCCACCAGCGCGATCGGGCGGTCGCAGGACGGGCAGTGCACCCGGACGATCTCCCAGGTCTCGGCCTCGCCCGGGTCCGCGCCCGGGGTCGGGCCGAAGTCGGCGTAGCCGTCGTCCTCGTGCCGTCCGGTCTCGGCGCGTTCGTCCTCGACGCTGGATGAGCGTTGGTCAGTGGCAGGCATCGGGATCCCCCTCGGATCGGGCCGGCCTCGGTAAGCCCGGGCCAACAGCAGCACTTCCCGCCGACGGACCGTCATAACCCTGCAGGTCGGCGCACGATGATGCACGGGGTGTGTCCTTCGCCACATTCTGGTGGCATGTGCCCCCTGCAATGCGCCGGTTCGGTATCGGGGCCGGGCGGGGCCCCGCAGCGCCCGGCCGGTCCCGGCGGGCCGCGGGCGGTGCGCCGGATCGCCGCGCGGCCGGGCGGATGAGCCGCCGGGTCGGCGTACGGCTCCCCGGGGCGCTAGGTTTGCGCCTTGTGGAGGATCTCGACCAGCGCATCGTCCAGCTGCTTCTCGAAGACGGCCGGATGAGCTACACGGACCTGGGCAAGGCCACCGGCCTGTCCACCTCGGCGGTGCACCAGCGGGTGCGCCGCCTCGAACAGCGGGGGGTGATCCGCGGCTACACGGCGATCGTCGACCCCCAGGCCGTCAACCTGGCGTTGACCGCCTTCATCTCCGTCAAGCCGTTCGACCCCAGCGCCCCGGACGACACCCCGGACCGGCTGGTCCAGTTGCCCGAGATCGAGGCCTGCCACAGCGTCGCCGGCGACGAGAACTACATCCTCAAGGTCAGGGTCCCCGGACCGGGCGACCTGGAGGACCTGCTGGCCCGGATCAGGTCCGCCGCCGGCGTCTCCACCCGCACCACCGTGGTGCTGTCCACCCCGTACGAGGCGCGCCCCCCGAAGCTCTGACGCGCACCGGTCGGGTGCAGACTTGTGCCCATGACCGAACGCACCAACCGCACCGTGCTGCTGCGCGGCGGCAACGTCTACAGCCCCGCCGACCCCTTCGCCACCGCCATGCTGGTGGAGGGGGAGCAGGTCGCCTGGGTCGGCAGCGACGGCGCGGCCGAGGCCTACGCCGACATCGCCGACGAGGTGGTGGAGCTGGCCGGTGCCCTGGTCACCCCGGCCTTCGTCGACGCCCACGTGCACGCCACCTCGACCGGCCTGGCGCTCACCGGCCTGGACCTGACCGGCTGCCCGACGCTCGCCGAGGCACTGGAGCGGATCGCCCGCTTCGCCGCCGACGCCCCTGCCGGCGGCGTGCTGATCGGCCACGGCTGGGACGAGTCCGGCTGGCCCGAGGGCCGCCCGCCGACCCAGGCCGAACTCGACCGGGCGGCCGGCGGCGCCGCGCTGTACCTGTCGCGCACCGACGTGCACTCCGCGCTCGCCTCCACCGCGCTGCGCGCCCTCACCGAGGACCTGGCCGCCCTCCCCGGCCACCACCCCGACGGCCCGCTCAGCCGCGACGCCCACCACGCCGTGCGGGCTGCCGCACTGGCCCACCTCACGCCGGACCAGCGCCGCGCCGCCCAGCTGGCCACCCTGCGGCGCGCCGCCGAGCTCGGCATCGGCGCCCTGCACGAGTGCGCGGGACCGCAGATCTCCTCCGAGCAGGACCTCGCGGCGCTGCTCGAGCTGGCCGCCGCCACCGACGGCCCCGAGGTCTTCGGCTACTGGGGCGAGCTCGGCGGCGTCGACACCGCCCGGCGGCTCGGGGCGGTCGGCGCCGGCGGCGACCTGTTCGTCGACGGGGCGCTCGGCTCGCACACCGCCTGCCTGCACACCCCGTACGCCGACGCCGAGCACACCGGCGCCGCCTACCTGAGCGCCGAGCAGATCGCCGACCACGTCGCCGCCTGCACCGAGGCGGGCCTGCAGGCCGGCTTCCACGCGATCGGCGACGCCGCCGTGACCGCCGTCCTGGACGGCGTGCGGGCCGCCGCCGACCGGGTCGGCCCCGCCCGGGTGAAGGCCGCCCGGCACCGGGTCGAGCACGCCGAGTCGCTCGACGACAAGTCCATCGCGGCCTTCACCGAGCTCGGCCTGACCGCCTCCGTGCAGCCCGCGTTCGACGCCGCCTGGGGCGGCCCGGACGGCATGTACGTCCAGCGGCTGGGCGCCGAGCGGGCGGCCGGCCTGAACCCGTTCGCCGCGCTGCTGAAGGCCGGCGTCCCGCTCGCCTTCGGCTCCGACGCGCCGGTCACCCCGCTCGACCCCTGGGGCACCGTCCGGGCCGCCGCCTTCCACCGCACGCCGGAGCACCGGATCTCGGTCCGCGCCGCCTTCACCGCCCACACCCGCGGCGGCTGGCGGGCGCTCGGCCGCGACCAGGACGGCGTGCTGGTGCCCGGCGCGGTCGCCAGCTTCGCGGTCTGGGACGCCACCGACCTGGTCGTGCAGGCCCCCGACGACCGGGTGGCCGGCTGGTCCACCGACCCCCGCTCCGGCACCCCGGGCCTGCCCGACCTCACCCCGGGCGCACCCCTGCCCACCTGCCTGCGCACCGTGGTCCGCGGTCGTACGGTGCACGTCCGCCGACCCGCCCGGCGGCGGCCGGTGTGAGCCGCGACACCCCGTGAGCCGGGCGGATACTGGTGCGGGGTACCGTCTTCGGACGGCTCTCGATCGTGGGCGGCCGGATCGAGGACGGACCCGACGAGAGAGGCGGTACGCAGGTGGCCCTGCCCGTACAGCAGGAGCACCCGGCGGCGGACGCCGGGTCGGCAGGCGAGGCCGGGCAGCCCCGGCAGCGGCCCGGGCGGCTCGCCCGGATCCGTGCGGGCCTGCCCCGGACCGGTCTCGCCGTGCTCGCCGGTCTGCTGCTGGCGGCCTCCTTCCCGCCGTACGACCTGTGGCCGCTGTCCTTCCTGGCGGTGGCCGGCTTCTCGCTGCTGACCCGGGGCCGCACGGTCCGGCAGGGCGCCTGGACCGGCTTCGCGTTCGGGCTGCCGTTCTTCCTGGCGCTGCTGTCCTGGCTGCGGGTGATCGGCTGGGACGCCACCATCGGCCTGTCCGTGGTGGAGGCGCTGTTCCTGGCGCTGCTCGGCGGCGCGCTCGCGCTCACCTCCCGGCTGCCCGGCTGGCCGCTGTGGACCGCCTGCCTGTGGGTCACCCAGGAGTGGGCCAGGGACCGGCTGCCGCTCGGCGGCTTCCCGTGGGGCCGGCTGGCCTTCGCCAACACGGCGAGCCCGTTCACCCCGCTGGCCGCGCTCGGTGGCGCCCCGCTGGTGACCTTCGCCGTGGCGCTGTCCGGCGCCCTGCTGGCCTGGGCCGCACTGCGGCTGCGCAACGGCCCCCGGCGCTCCTTCCCGCTGGCCGCCACGGGCGCCGTCGGTGCGCTGGCGGCGCTGCTGGCGGGCTACCTGGTGCCGGTACCCACCGGCGCCGACGACACCGTCAAGGTCGCGCTGGTCCAGGGCAACGTGGCCAAGCCCGGGATGGACTTCCTCGGCCGCCCGATGATGGTGCTCAACAACCACGCCGCCGAGACCGAGCGGCTGGCCGCGGACGTCGCGGCGGGCCGCGCCCCGCGCCCGGACATCGTGATCTGGCCGGAGAACTCCTCCGACCTCGACCCCTACTCCGACCCCGCGGCGTACGCCCGGATCGACGAGGCGGTCCGCAGCATCGGCGTGCCGACCCTGGTCGGCGCCCTGGTGGACGGCCCGGACGCCCAGCACGTGCAGAACAACGGCATCGTCTGGGACCCGGCGAGCGGCCCCGGGGCCTCGTACACCAAGCAGCACCCGGTGCCGTTCGGCGAGTACGTGCCGTTCCGCGCCGAGCTGTCCCAGGTGATCGAGCGCCTGCAGCGGGTCGCCCGCGACTTCTACCCGGGCACCCACAACGGTGTGATGCAGCTCGGCCCGGCCCGGATCGGCGACGTGATCTGCTTCGAGGTCGCCTACGACGAGATCGTCCGCGACACCGTCAACGACGGCGGCCGGGTGCTGGTCGTCCAGACCAACAACGCCACCTACGCCGAGAGCGGCCAGCCCGAGCAGCAGCTCGCGATGTCCCGGCTGCGCGCGGTCGAGCACGGCCGCGCGGTGCTGATCGCCGCCACCAGCGGGATCAGCGCGGTGATCGCCCCGGACGGCTCGGTGGTCTCCCGGACCGAGGAGCTGACCCCGGCCGTGCTGAACGCCGTGGTGCCGCTGCGCGACGGGACGACCGTGGCCGACCGGGTGGGCGCGGCGCCCGAGTGGGCGCTCGCCGTGACGGGCCTGCTGGCCTGCGGCTTCGCCGCGGCCACCGGTCTGCGCCGGCGCCGCCGGGGTGGAACATCGGCCGGCTCCGAGCCGTTGACCCCACAGGTGCCGTAGCCACGGCCGGAGTCCGCCGGCGGTGCGAAGAGCACCGCGATGGAGTGGATTCGTACCGTGGCCCAGACAACTGACCAGGTCCGCCCGGCCCCGCGGGGCCGAGTGCGGCGTCTCCTGCCGCTCGCCGTCGCCGCCTGGCTGGTGCTGGAGATCTGGCTGCTGACCGTGGTGGCCGGGGTGCTGAGCTGGCCCGCGGTCCTGCTGCTGCTGATCGCCGGGATGTTCGCGGGCGGCTCGCTGATCAAGCGGGCCGGCCGCCGGGCGTTCGCGGCCGCCGTCGAGCAGACCAAGGACCCCCGCTCGGAGCAGCCGCAGACCGGCACCAGCCTGACCGTCCTGGCGGGCGTCCTGCTGATGCTGCCCGGCTTCCTGTCCGACCTGCTCGGCCTGAGCCTGCTGTTCCCGCCGACCCGCGCGCTGTGGCGGGCGCTGGGCCGCCGGCTGGCCGGACGGGCGCTGCACTCCACCGCGCCGGTGGGGGCGGACCGCTTCGCGGACGCGCTGCGGCTCCAGGAGCAGCTGCGGATCCACCGGCCCGACGGCAAGGTGATCCAGGGCGAGGTGGTCGACCCGCCGGCCCCGGGCGCAGGCGGCCCCGACACCGCGTACCGCCCGCCGCTCGCCCACTGAGAAGCGCCGAGCCGAGCCCTGAGAAGCGCCGAGCCGAGCCGAGCAGAGCCGAGCCGAGCAGAGCCGAGCCGAGCAGAGTGGCACCGGGCGCACGAGGTGGCGCCGAGCGCATGAGGAAGGGCCCCGGGCAGATCGCCCGGGGCCCTTCCTGGTGTGCGGTACCGCTATGCGCTCTTGCGGGTGTCACGCGGGTGGATCGCGAGATTCATCCCGCCGGACCTGAGGACCGCCAGCCGTTCGGCCAGCACCTCCTCCAGCTCCTCCCTGGTCCGACGCTCCATCAGCATGTCCCAATGGGTACGCGTCGGCTTGACCTTCTTCTCCTCCGGCTCATCGCCGTCCAGCAGCATGGCCTCCTGGCCGCAGAACCGGCATTCCCACACCGAGGGGATCTCCGCCTCGACGGAGAAGGGAACCTCGAATCGGTGTCCGTTCTGACATGCATACTCGACGGTCTGGCGGGGAGCCAGGTCGATGCCGCGGTCGGTCTCGTAGCTGGTCGCCCCGAGTCGCGTGCCGCGGAGAGCTCGCTCGCTCATGAATCGTGCCTCCCGGGCTTCTGGCCCACAGGACTAGTGGTCGCTGTCTTCGTCGTTCGGTCCAACGCTCGGCCGCCGACGAAGATTCCCGTCCCGGGACGGGCGTCGCCTGTCGTGCCGCCCCTGTTTGTACCCATCGCCGCCCGATTTGTCACATCTCAGCGGTGATATCACCCTGTGTGTCACATCTTGTGCACATTGCGACCGTCGCGG
>NZ_JAIZ01000318.1 GCF_000710465.2 Kitasatospora sp. MBT63
CCCGCCCGCCCGCCGGCCGCCCCCGATCCCGAACAGGACCACGATGACCGAAACCCAGCCCCTGACCACGGGCTGGTCCGACGCCAAACGGACCCTGCTGGCGCAGCGGCTGCGCGGCGCCCGCGGCCCCGCCCGTACCGTGCACCCGAGGCCCGCCGGGAGCGCGGCGCCGCTGTCCAGCAGCCAGGAACGGCTCTGGTTCATGGCCCAGCTCACCCCCGGCTCCACCGCCTACGCGCTGGCCCCCGCCCGCCGCCTGCACGGCCGCTACGACCGGGCCGCCCTGGACGCCGCGCTCACCGACCTGCTCGCCCGGCACGAGAGCCTGCGCACCACCTTCCCCGCCACCACGGACGGCACGGCGTACACCGTGGTCGCCGACCCGGCGCCGTTCACCGCCGGGTACCTGGACGCGAGCGGCGAGGCCGAACCGGACCGGCGCGCCGCCGAGGCCGTCGAGGCACTGCTCGCCGAACCCTTCGACCTCGGCCGCGGCCCGCTGCTGCGGGTCCTGCTGGTCCGCCTCGCCGAGCGCGAGCACGTCCTCGCCCTGGTGCTGCACCACATCGTCTGCGACGGCTGGTCGATCGACCTGCTGCAGCGCGAACTCGACGCCCTGTACGCCTGGCACGCCGACGGCACCCCACATGGCCTCGCCGAACCCGCCCTCCAGTACGGCGACTACGCCGCCTGGCAGCGGGCCAGGACCGCCGACGGCGCCCTGGACGCCTCCCGCGCCCACTGGCAGGCCGAACTGGCCGGTGTCCCGCCGCTGGAACTGCCCGCCGACCGGCCCCGGCCGCCCGTCCTGACCCACGACGGCGCCGCCCACGAGTTCCACTGGGACGCCGGCCTGTCCGGGCGGATCACCGAACTGGCCCGTGCCCACGGCGCCTCCCGCTACATGGTGCTGCTCGCCGCGTACCAGGTCCTGCTGGCCCGGCACAGCGGCCAGAGCGACTTCGCGGTCGGCTCGCCGGTCGCCGGCCGGCTGCACGGCGAACTCGAGGCCCTGGTCGGCATCTTCGTCAACATGCTGCCGATCCGGGTCCGGCTCACCCCGGAGCTGACCTTCGGCCGGCTGGTCGGCCGGGTCCGCGAGCAGACCCTGGACGCCTACGCCCACCAGGAGGTGCCGTTCGAGCAGATCGTCTCCGACCTCGCCGTCGAACGGGACGTCAGCCGGGCCGCCGTCTTCCAGACCACCTTCGCCTTCCAGAACTACGGCGAGCCCGCCGCCGCCGCACCGCCCGGCGCCACCCGCACCGAGGGCTTCGGCCACCGCGCCGCCACCACCCACCACGACCTCGCGCTGTACCTGCGCGACGAGCCCGACGGCCGGCTGTACGGCCTGTTCACCTACCGCACCGACCTGTTCGACCACACCACCGTCGAGCGGCTCACCGCCCGCTTCGAGGTGCTGCTGCGGGCCGCCCTCGCCGACCCCGACCGCCCCGCCCTGGAACTGCCGCTGCTCGCCCCCGGAGAGGACACCGAACTCGCAGCCCGGGCGGCCGGCCCCGCCCTGCCCGCCGACGGCCCGGCCACCCTCACCGCCCTGCTCGCCGCGGCCGCGGCCCGGACCCCCGACGCCCCCGCCCTCACCCACGGCACCGAAACACTCACCTACGCCGCCCTCGAACGCCGTGCCACCGGGTTCGCCCACCGCCTGCGCGCCCTCGGCGCCGGACCCGGCGACGTGGTCGCGCTCTGCCTCGAGCAGTCCCCGGACCTCGCCGTCGCCATGCTCGGCACGCTCAAGGCCGGCGCCGCCTACCTCCCGCTCGACCCCGAACAGCCCGCCGGACGGCTGGAGTTCCTGCTCGCCGACTCCGCCGCCGCGGTCCTGGTCACCGGACCCGGCACCGCCCCGCCCACCGGCCGCCCCGGCACCGTACTCGGCATCGACGCCGCCGCCGAACACGCCGCAGGCGACCAGCCGCTCCCCGAACTCGCCGGCCCCGGCGACCTCGCGTACGTCATCTACACCTCCGGCTCCACCGGCCGCCCCAAGGGCGTCGCCGTCCAGCACCGCCAGATCGTCAACTACCTGGCCGGCGCCGCCGAACGGCTGCGGATAGAACCGGGCGGCTCGTACGGCCTGCTGCAGTCCCTCGCCTTCGACTTCAGCATCACCATGCTGTACCTCGGCCTGTCCACCGGCGGGCGGATCCACCTGCTGCCCCGGCGGATCTCCGGCGCCGAACTCGCCGACGCGATGGCCGACCACGCCATCGACTACCTCAAGATGACCCCCTCCCACCTGGCCGCCCTCGCCGCCGACGCCCCCGCCGAACGCCTGCTGCCCCGCAAGGCCCTGGTCCTCGGCGGCGAGGCGAGCCCGGCCGGCTGGGCCCGCGGCCTGGCCCGCCTCGGCCGGTGCGCCGTCTTCAACCACTACGGCCCCACCGAGACCACCGTCGGCGTCACCGTCCACGAGGTCCTGCCCGACGGCCCCGGGCACGGCTCCACCCCGATCGGCCGCCCGCTGGCCGGCGCCCGCTGCTACGTCCTGAACGAGCGGCTTCAGCCCGTCCCGCCCGGCACGGCCGGCGAACTGCACCTCGGCGGCGACCGGCTGGCCCGCGGCTACCTCGGCCGCCCCGACCTCACCGCCGACCGCTTCCTGCCCGACCCCTACGCCACCGCACCCGGCGCCCGGATGTACCGCACCGGCGACCTCGTCCGCCACCGGCCCGACGGCGAACTCGAGTTCCTCGGCCGCGCCGACCACCAGATCAAGGTCCGCGGCCACCGCGTCGAACCCGGCGAGATCGAGGCCGCCCTCACCGCCGTACCCGGCGTCACCCAGGCCGTCGTGCTGGCCCGCGGCGACGGCATCAAGCAGCACCTGGTCGGCTACCTCGAGTGGCCCGGCGACGGCGAACCGCCCACCGCCGCCGCCCTGCGCACCCGCCTCGCCGACACCCTGCCCGACTACATGGTCCCCGCCCGCTACGTCACGCTCGACCGCCTCCCGCTGCTCGCCCACGGCAAGGTCGACCGCGCCGCGCTCCCCGCCCCCGCCGACGGCCCCGCCGACCCGAACGGGTACCGGCCCCCCGAAGGCGACACCGAGGAACTGATCGCCGCACTCTGGGCCGACCTGCTCGACCTCGACCAGGTCGGCGCCCTCGACGACTTCTTCGAACTCGGCGGCCACTCGCTGCTCGCCACCCAGGTGGTCGCCCGGCTCCGCCGCGCCCTGCCCGACCAGGCCCGCACCCTCGGCGTGATGGACCTCTTCCAGCACCCCACCGTCCGCACGCTCGCCGCCCTGCTCGGCGCCGACGCCGCCGAGCGCGGACCGCGCCGCCTGCTGCACCGCCTCACCCCGCACCGCACCCGCACCACCGCCTCGGTGGTCTGCGCCCCGTACGGCGGCGGCAGCGCACTCATCTACAAGCCGCTCGCCGACGCCCTCCCGGACGACTGGGCCCTGCACTCGCTGGCCGTCCCCGGCCACGAACTCGGCGAGGAGTCACGGCCGTTCGACGAGGTCGCGGCCGAGACCGCACAGGAGATCCTGGACGGCGTCGAGGGCCGGATCGTGCTCTACGGCCACTGCGGGCTCGGCGTGATGCTCACCGTGGAGATCGCCCGCCGACTGGAGGCCGCCGGCCGCCAGGTCGACGCCGTCCACCTCGGCGGCAGCTTCCCCTTCGCCCGCCCCGAAGGACGCGGCGCCGCCCTCTCCGAACGCTTCGGCGCCCTCACCGACCGGCTGCGCAGCGACCAGGACATGGTCAACGCGCTCACCTCGGCCGGCCTGGACACCGAGGACTTCACCCCCGAACAGCTCACCCTGATCGTCCGCAACCGGCGGACCGGCACCAAGAAGGCCGAGCAGTACTTCGGCGAACTGTTCCGCACCGCCGGCGGCCGGCTGAACGCCCCGGTCATCGCCGTCGTCGGCGAACGCGACCCCGCCACCGAGTTCTACCAGGAACGCCACCGCGAGTGGCACCGGCTCACCGACACCACCGGCGTGGTGGTCCTCGACGAGGCCGGCCACTTCTTCCTCAAGTACCGCGCCGAGGAGCTCGCCGCCGTCCTCACCGAGGTGCACCCCGCCATCGCCGCGGGCACCGAACAGGACCACGCCCGCACCCCGGACGCCACCTGGTGGCTGGAGGACGTCTCCCGCGACCCGGCCGCCGCCGCCCGGCCCGCACCGGACGGCGGCGGACGCCCCGCCGCCGAAGGCACCGGACGGCAGGTCAGGCCCAGCCTCGGCCGCTTCCTGGCCGTCGCCACCGGCCAGCAGATCTCCATGATCGGCTCGGCGCTCACCGAGTTCGCCCTGCCGATCTGGATCTACCTGCGCACCGGCTCGCTCGCCGACCTCGGCCTGCTCGCCGCCTGCGGACTCGTCCCCGGCATCCTCGCCGCCCCGCTGGCCGGCGCCGTCGTCGACCGCGGCGACCGCCGGAAGGTGATGCTGGCCGGCGACCTCGCCGCCGGCGCCACCCAGGCCGCCCTGCTGGCGCTCTACCTCACCGGCGGCCTCCATGTCCGGTACGCCTACGCCCTGATCGCGCTGCTCTCGCTCGCCCTCGCCTTCCAGCGCTTCGCCTGGGGCTCGGCCGTCCCGCAACTGGTCCCCAAGCGCTTCCTCGGCCGCGCCAACGGCATCGTCCAGATGGCACTCGGCTTCGCCCAGTTCCTGGTCCCGCTGTTCGCCGTCGGCCTGCTGGCCGGCATCGGCCTCGGCGGCATCCTCGCCATCGACGTGGTCAGCTACACCGTCGCCGTCGCCGTCACCCTCGCCGTCCGCTTCCCGCAGGCGATGGCCTGGCGCCGCCGCGAGAGCGTCACCGAGGAGATCAGGGCCGGCTTCCGGCGGGCGCTCGGCAGCCGGCACTTCCGCGCCATGCTGGTCTACTTCGCCGTCCTCAACATCTTCCTCTCCCCGCTGTTCCTGCTCACCACCCCGCTGGTGCTCTCCTTCGCCGACCTGCCCGCCACCGGCTGGGTCGCGCTGGCGGCCGGCGCGGGCGCCGTCGCCGGCGGCCTCACCCTGCTGGTCTGGGGCGGCCCGCGCCGCGACCGGCTGCGCGGCGTCCTGTACGCCACCCTGGGCCTGGCCGCCGCCTGCGTCCTCACCGGCCTGCGCCCGGCCCTGCCACTGGTCGCGCTCGGCGCGTTCGGCATGACCCTCGGCCTCGCGCTGCTCAACGGCACCTACGCCACCATCATCCAGACCAAGGTCCCGCTGCGCTTCCACGGCCGGATCATCGCCGTCAACACCATGGTCGCCTGGTCGACCCTGCCGATCGGGTTCGCCGTCGTGGCCCCCACCGCCCCCGGCCTGCTGCAACCCCTGATGGACGAGCACGGCGCACTCGCCGACACCGTCGGCCGCCTGATCGGCACCGGCGAAGGCCGCGGCATCGGCCTCGCCTACCTGCTGTTCGGACTCGCCATGGCCGCGCTCGCCCTGATCTGCCTGCGGATCCCGGTCCTCGCCCGGTTCGACCGCGAGGTGCCCGACGCCGTCTCCGACGACCTGGTCGGCCTGAAGACCCTGCAAGCCCGCACCAAGGACGAGGTGGACGCATGACCACACCCGCCGACCCGCCCGGCCACCCGCTCACCGCCGACCAGCACCGGCTGTGGTTCCTCCAGCAACTCGACCCCGCCGACACCGCTTACCACCTGTACCTCGCCCACCGCTGGCGCGGCCCGCTCGACCCGGACGCCCTGCACACCGCCCTGGACGGCCTCGCCGCCCGCCACGACATCCTGCGCACCCGCTTCCCGCTGATCGGCGACCACCCCCGCCAGATCGTCCACCCGCCCGGGCCGGTCGACCTCGCCGTCCACCGCATCCCGCCCGGCGCCACCGACACCGACCTCACCGAGGCCGTCGCCCCGTACGTCAACCGGCCCTTCGACCTGACCACCC
>NZ_JAIZ01000319.1 GCF_000710465.2 Kitasatospora sp. MBT63
CCGAGACCCCCACCGGTCCCGTCGCCGCCCCCACCACCCCCGCCGAAGCGCTGGTCGCCGCCGTCTTCCAGGACGTCCTGGAACGGCCGGTCGGCCTCGACGAGGACTTCTTCGCCGCCGGCGGCGACTCCATGCGAGCCGTCCGCGCGGTCCGCCGGATCGACCCCGAACTCTCCGTCCTTGACCTGTTCGGCCACCCCACCGTCCGCACCCTCGCCGCACGCCTCGGCGGCCCCGGCCGGGCCGCCGACCTGATCCACCGGATGACCGGCACCACCGCCGAGCAGGCCGAGGTCACCGTCCTCGCCGTCCCGTTCGGCGGCGCCGGCGCCATCGTCTACCGCGACCTCGCCGAACGGCTGCCCGACAGCTGGGCCCTGTACGCCGTCCAGCCGCCCGGACGCGACCCGGCCCACCCGGACGAGAGCGCCGAACCGGCCGCCGGCCTCGCCCGCCGCTGCGCCGAGCGGATCCTGCGGGAACGCCCCGGCCCGGTGGTCCTGTACGGCCACTGCGTCGGCGCCGCCCTCGCCACCGCGATCGAGGCCGAACTGCGCGCCGCCGGCCACCCCGTCCTCGGCCTGGTCGTCGGGGCGGCCTTCCCGACCGCCGAACTGCCGGGACCGCTCGGCCGCCTGGCCCGCCTCGCCCCCGGCCGCCGGCAGTCCGACCGCGCCCTCACCGACGGCCTGCGCGCCCTCGGCGGCCTCGCCGAGGACCTCCCCGAGCAGGAACGCCGGCTGCTGGCCGCGGCCGTGCGGCACGACGCCGTCGAGGCCGAACGCTTCTACGGCGCCCCCGCCACGGCCGGCCCCACCCCCGTCCTGGTGGTGGTCGGCGAACGCGACCGGGTCACCGAGTTCCACCGCGAACGCGCCCACGAATGGGCCGCCTACGGCTCCGCCGTGGACACCGCCGTGGTCCCCGGCGCCGGCCACTTCTTCCAGCGCGAACCCGCCCTCGCCGAACTGCTGCAGCAACGCGTGGAGCGCTGGCGGCGCGCGGAGGGACCGGCCGAACCGCCCGAGGTACCGCCGCCGGCCCGGCTCACCGCCTTCCTCACCGTCACCCTCGGCCAGCTGGTCTCGCTGGTCGGCACCGGACTGTCCACCTTCGCCCTCGGCCTGTGGGCCTACCGCACCACCGGCGCCGTCACCGCCTTCGCCGCCATCGCCGCGTTCGCGCTGCTCCCGGCCATCCTGGCGGCCCCCATCGCCGGCGCCGTGGCCGACCGCCACGACCGCCGCCGGGTGATGATCGGCTGCGACCTGGCCGCGCTCGGCGCCGGCGCGGCCGCCGCCGCCCTGCTCACCGCCGGGTCACTGCGGCTGTGGCAGCTGTACGCGGTGGTGATCGTGGGGGCCGTCGCCACCGCCTTCCGGCAGCCCGCCTACCTCGCGGCCGTCACCCAGCTCACTCCCAAGCGCTACCTGGGCCAGGCCAACGGCGTGGTCGGACTGGGCACCGCCACCGGCACCCTGTTCGCCCAACTCCTCGGCGGCGCACTGGCGGTGGCCGTCGGCCTGGCCACCGTGGTGTGGCTGGACGTGGCCTCGTTCGCGATCTCGCTCACCACCCTGCTGGTGGTCCGCTTCCCCGATCTCGGCTTCGTCCGCCGGGACGGGCCGCTGCTGCGGGAGATCACCGAGGGATGGCGCTTCCTGGCCCGCCGCCGCGGCCTGATCGCCCTCGCCGTCTTCTTCGCCGTCGCCAACGCGCTCGGTGGCGTGGTAACGGTCCTGGTCACCCCGCTGGTCCTGGCCTTCGGCTCACCCGCCACCCTCGGCATGGTGCTGGCCGCCCAGGGCGCCGGACTGCTGGCCGGCAGCGCCCTGATGGCGCTCTGGGGCGGCACCCGCCGCCGGGCCGCCGGCATGATCGCCTTCGTCGGGCTGTTCGCCGCCTCCGCGGTGGTGATCGGCCTGCGCCCGACCGCGTTCTTCCCGACCGCCGGCATGTTCGGCATCGGTGTCTGCGCGGCCCTGATCAACGCCCACTGGCTGGCCCTGGTCCAGCTCAAGGTCGGCCTCGACCTGCAGGGCCGGGTACTCGCCACCTGCCTGATGCTGGCCCGGCTGGTGATGCCGCTCGGCTACCTGGTCACCGGCCCGCTCACCGACCACGTCTTCGAACCGCTGCTACGCGACCCCGCCACCCTGCCCGGCACCCTGATCGGCGCCGTCCTCGGCACCGGCCCGGGACGCGGCATGGCCGCCGTCGTGGTCCTCACCGGCCTCGCCGCACTGGCCTGGACCGCCGCGGGCTACGGGTACCGGCCGCTGCGCGAGGCCGACGACTCACTTCCGGACTCCGGGCAGCCGACCGGCGCCCGCCCGGCCGACCCGCGGGACTCCTGATGCTCACCCACCCCGGCAGACCCGAGCACGCCCTGTTCACCGCCGCCGACCTGGAGCCGCCCGCCGCCGGGCTGCCGCCGCACGCCCGCCGGTACGCGGACGCACTGCGCGGTGTGCTCGGCTGGGCCCGGGCGTACCTGACCGCGCCGCACCCGGAACTCGGCCGCACCGGCCCGGTCTGTCCGTTCGTCGGCGCCTCGCTGCGCGACGGGCGGTTCCACCTGGCCCTGTGGCCGGGGCGGCCCGAGGACCGCGGGGAGGTGGCGGAGGCCGTCGCGCTGTACCGGGACTGGTTCCTGCGGCTGGCGCCGCCCGGCGGCGTCCGGGCGCAGTTCACCACCATCCTGATCGTCTTCCCCGACCTGCCGACCGCCGAGGCTCCCGAACTCGTCGACCGCACCCAGCTGGAGCTGAAGACCGCCTTCGTCGAGGACGGCCTGATGCTGGGCCAGTTCCACGACCTGCCGCCGGACCAGCCGGGCCTGTGGAACCCCGACTTCCGGCCGCTGCGCAGCCCGCTGCCGATGCTGGTGATCCGCCACATGGTGCCGACCGACCTGCCGTTCCTGCTGGCCGACCCGCGCCACCTGGCCGCCTACCACCGGCTGTTCGGCGACCGCGACCAGCCGGCCCGGCGCCCGGTGCGCTCCTGACGGTCTGCCGCTCCGGGCGGGCCCTGCGCGGGCCCGTCCGGAGCGGCGCCGCTCAGGTCGCGATGCCGCAGTACTGCTGCTGCTTGCCGATCGCCCGGTACACGCAGTCGGCGGTCTCCACCAGCCGCAGCACGGCCTCCCGGTTGCGGCTGGTCTCCCGTCCGATCACCTCGTCGGGCGGGTAGAAGCCGCTGCTGCCGTTCGGGCCCGGGTACATCTCGAAGGTGTACGCGAAGACCCGCTGGGTGCCCCACAGCCAGTCGTCGATCGCCCCGTCGGTGATGTACAGGTCGCTGGACTGCTCGGGGGTGTAGCCGTTGGTGCCGGCCATGGTGCGGCCGAGGGTGGCGAAGGTGTTGTACTCGTCGGCGGTCATGCCCGTGGTGGTGTTGGCGGTGGTCCAGCCGAACGGCCAGAGCACCAGCTGGCTGTAGGTGTGGAAGTCGATCGCCGCGGTGATCTGCTGCTTGCCGCCGACCACCCGGCTGCGCACGAAGTCGGCGACCACCTTGGTCTCCTTGGCGGACTCCGCCGCGCTGCCCCGGTAGGTCTCGCTGGAGGTGGAGCCGGAGGAGCCGCCGCAGCAGCCCCACTTGTAGTTCCAGTTCCGGTTGAGGTCGGTACCGGCGCTGCTGCTGCCGGGGTTGGGCTGGCGGTCCTTGCGCCAGCTGCGGTAGCGGCCGGTGGCGATGTCGTACTCGCCGCCGTCGGGGTTGAGGTCCGGGACCACCCAGATCTCGCGGCTGTTGACGGCGTTCGCGATCCGGCTGTCGGTGGCGTACTTGTCGCCGAACTCGTGCAGCAGGTAGAGCGCCATCTCGACGGTGAGGTGCTCGCGGGCGTGCTGGTGGGCGGTGAACAGCACCTCGGGCTCGTTCTCGTCGGTGCCGACGTTGTCGCTGATCTTGATCGCGACGATCGCCCGGCCCTCGTACGAGGTGCCGATGACGCGCTTGCTCATGATGTCGGGGTGGGCGGCGACCACGGCGTCGATGTCGGCGGTGGCCTCGGCGTAGTTGTGGTAGCCGGAGTCCGCGGACGGGAAGTCGTACAGGGCGGCGCCCGCCGACTCCTGGGCGCCGTCGGCGCCGTCCTGCGGGCCGGGCAGCAGGGTGGCGGACCAGCCGAGCGCCCGCAGCCGGCCGGCTTCGGCGGCGGTGGCCGTGACCACCACGGAGTCGCTGCGGACGGCGTCGACGGAGGCGCCGGTGGCGGCGATGGCGGTGCGCTCGGCGACGGTCCGCGGGCCGTCGAGGACGTACTGCCGGGCGGTGTCCGCGCCGACGGCGGACCCGGCGGGAACCGGGTGCGCGGCGGCCTGGGTGGTGAGCGGTGACGCGAGGGCGAGGGCCAGCAGGACGGCGGTGGCCGCGGCGGGCTTCCCTCGACTGGGCAGTCGCATGACTGTCCTCCGGTGGGGGATCCGTAGGGACGGAACAGGGGAGGAGGTGCGGCGCGCGCCAGCATGATGGTCCGTCAGTGTCATGGTTTCGTCAAGACGGCAGGTTGCCGCAGTCCGCCGGGAGTCCGGCTCAGTGCGTCGGACCGAGGGCCAGGTACACCAGGGAGAGCGTGCCCATCGACACCAGCGTCGAGGACAGCACCGAGTCGCGGGCCACGGCCGTGCTCAGCCCGTACTCGCGGGCGTAGACGAAGGCGTTCTGGGCGGTCGGCAGCGCCGAGCAGAGCACCACGGCCAGCAGTTGATGGCGGGGCAGGTGCAGCAGCGGGCCGCCGACCGCCAGCGCGACCAGCGGCTGGACCAGCGTCTTCAGGGCCACGGCCACGCCGACCTCGGCCCGCAGCCCGGGGCCGGCCCCGGCCCGGCGGCCGTGCAGCGACATGCCGAGGGTGAGCAGTGCGGTCGGGACCGCCGCGGCGCCGAGCAGTTCGCCGGGCCGGGCCAGGAACGGCGGCAGCCGCCACCCCGCGGCGGAGACCAGCACACCGAGGGCGGAGGCCAGGATGACCGGGTTGCGGACCGGCATGGTGAGCAGCCGCCGCAGCGGGCCGGGCGCCGCCGTCCCGGAGCCGGCCGCCGCGCGGGCCGGCGCGGTGCCCGCGTCGAGCAGGGCGAGGATCACCGGGGACACCAGCAGGACCTGGAACAGCAGGATCTGGGCCACGAACGAGGCGTCACCGAGCACCTGGACGGCCACCGGGATGCCGAGGTTGGCCGAGTTGACGTAGCCCGCCGCCATCCCGCTGATCGCCCGGTCGGCCGGGGCCCGGCGGAACAGCACCCGGCCCGCCAGGAAGCCCAGCCCGGCGGTCAGCACCGTGCCCGCGGCGAAGGCCAGCATCGCGGCGCCCACCAGGCCGGCCGGGCGGGCCCCGGCGAGCATGGTGAACAGCGCGGCGGGCATGGCCACATGGAAGACGAACCGGCCGAGCACCGCCTCGGCCTGCTCCCCGAGCAGGCCGGTCCGGGCGATCAGCAGGCCGACGGCGGTGAGCACCCAGATCGGGGCGAAGCCGGCGAGCAGGGACTGCATGGAACCTCGGCTGGGATCGTTCGGGCACGGGCCGTCGGCAGCAGTCTGCCAGGCCCGTGCCCGGTGGTCCGGTGCGGGGTTCGGGTGGGGCCGGCCGGGGCCGGTCCCGGCCGGTCAGGGGAGGTTGAGCACCTGGCCGGGGTGGATCAGGTCGGGGTTGGTGCCGACCGTGGGGGAGTTGCTCTCGTAGAGGTGCTGCCAGCCGCCCAGCGTCAGGCTGTTGGAGATGGTGGAGAGGGTGTCGCCCGGGGCGACGGTGTAGGTGGTCGCGGGCGCCGGTGCGGTGGCCGCGGGCGTGGTGGTGGCTGCTGCGGTGGCGGCCGTCGTCGCCGTCGCCGTCGCCGTCGCCGTCGCGGCCGGGTCCGGCGTGGCCGGCTGCCCGGTGGTGGCGGGCGCGGTGGTGCCGGAGGCGCCCGGCACCGGCAGGCCGGTGGCGGGGGTGGTGGTGGCGTCCGGG
>NZ_JAIZ01000320.1 GCF_000710465.2 Kitasatospora sp. MBT63
GTAGCAGTCCTCGGCGAGGACCGGCTGGCCGGCCGCGGCGAAGCAGTCGGCGGCGGCCGCGTACCCGAGCGCGGTGGAGACCGGGCCGAGCCGGGCGGTGCGCAGGAAGCTGTCGGCCGCCTCCCCCGGCAGCCCGCGCTTCAACAGGCTCTCGCCCACCTCGATGTGGGTCTTCGGCTCGTACGGGTCGAGCGCCAGCGCCTCGGCGACCAGCCGGTGCCCGGCCTCGTCCTCGCCGAAGGCGTAGCACTCCTTGGAACGGCTCTCCAGGCAGGCCCGCAGGTTCTCCCGGCGCAGGAACTCCTGGTAGGCGCCGTCGGCGGTGAGCGCCCTGGCGAGTTCCTCGGCCCGGTCCATGTCCTGCCGCAGCAGCGCGCGGTCGCGCTGCAGGAAGGGCACGTAGCTGACGCTGCGGTAGAACCGGCTCTCCAGCATCATCTTCTCGAACGGCGGCCGGCCCTCGTCCGCGAGGAGCTCGGTCAGGGCCTCGTCGGCGGTCTTGCGCCAGGCCAGGGCCTCGTCGAGGTCCTTGGTCTCCCGGGCGTGGAACACCACCGCGAACACCGCGATGGTGAAGCGCAGCCGGACCGGGCAGGCCGGGTGCCGGGCGATGGCGAAGGAATTCCTCGGCGCGACCACCCGGCGGCCGACCGAACCGACATACCTGACGGTGTCCAGCCAATGGTGCAGCCGGAGTTCCTCCGGGGTGGTGAGCCGCTCCGGCGGGATTTCCGGCAGCAGCTCGAGAACGAGTCTCCCGAATCCCAGCCGGTAGAGCACCACCGCGATCCGGTGCTGCGTCTCGACATCCGATCCGGCGAAATCATCGAGCCATGCGCAGAGCTTCTCCCACGCCGGTGTGCGCAACCGCTCGGGCAGGTCGGCCGGGTGGTCGACGGCGAATTCGGTGAGTCCGGACTCGCGGATCAGATTGCTCCGGAATGCGGGCGGCATGAGCCGCTGCCAGTTCATTTCGGGGCGGCCGCCGCGTTCCGCGAATTCGAAGGCGAGCGTCGGCAGGTCGGCGTACAGGCCGGGCGAGCGGGATTCCCCGAGGTTGAAGTACGCGGCGTACATCCGGTAGTGCCAGTTGTTGGTCCAGGGCTGCCCCGGCTCGGCCAGCGAGGCACGCCTGGCGACCTCGGCCATCGGCTCGTCGCCGGCGTCGCGGCAGGCCTCGACCAGCCGGTCCCGGGTGAGCGTGGCGCGCGGGGCGGCGCGGAAGGCGCGTTCGGTCAGCACCCGGACGAACTCGCGGTGACCGAGGGTGCGGGCCGCACCGGCCGCCTGGAGCAGCGCGTACGCGGTGCCGAAGGGGCCGAGGCGGGCCGCGTGCAGGTAGCCGGCCAGGGCGCGCTCGTGGTCGCCCGCGCGCTCGGCGGCCTGGGCGGCCTGCATCCGGATCTTGACGCACCAGGGGTCGGCGGCGGTGCCCTCCTCGATCGCCTCCCGCTCGGCGTCGGTGTCGCCGAGCCGGACCGCGATCTCCACCCGGCGGTCGATCACCCGGCGCCGCGACTCCAGCAGCACCTCGGCGTCGTCCGGATCGTCGGTGCGCAGCTCCGCGACGGTTGCGCGGGCCTCGGTGAGCAGGGCGTGGGCGCCGGTGAAGTCACGCCTGCGCTCGGCGTACATCACCTCGCGCAGGGCCAGCCGGACGGTCAGGATCGCGTGGTCGAACGGGGTGAGTTCGGCGTTGATGTCGGCCAGCAGGGCGCGGGCGCGCTCCAGGTGGGCGGGGATGGCGCGGTCGTCGCCGGAGTGCCGGGCCAGCAGGTAGCCCCAGCCGGCGACGGCCTGGACGTGGGTGACGGTCGGGACCGGGTCCTCCACCAGCGGCCGGTAGGCGGCGACGGTCCGCGCGGACAGGCCCTCGGAGCCGAACAGTGCGACCGCCCGGGCGGCCTGCAGGCCGGCCGTGACCGGCTCCCGGCAGGCGTCGGCGGTGAGGTCCTCGGGGGCGAGCTCCAGGACCGCCGGCAGCAGGCAGGCGGCGACCAGCCAGTGCGCGAGTCCGGTGCGCGCGGTCGGGTCGAGGTCGGCGCGGTGCCGGTGGGCCTCCGCCATCCGCCGCCAGGCGGGCGAGGCCAGTTCCTCGGGCAGGTCGGTGGGGGCGGCGGCCCGGTAGGCCGTCAGCCCGGACTCCTCGACCAGCAGCTTGCGGTAGCTGGCGGGCATGGTCATCCCGAACCGCAGCGCGGCCGGCGAGCGCTGCTCGAACCGGCGGGCGGCCAGCAGCGCGGCCCGCGCCTGGACGGCCGTGAACTCGGATTCACCGCCGTCGAAATAGGGCCGGTGCACCTCGAACGTCAACCAGCTCGGCGCATTCGCACCGACGGCCCCACGACTGAAATCCCAGCGCTCCACGGGCGGATTCCCCCTCCTATTTCTCCCGCCGGAGGCACGCCCCCCGGCACGCGGCCGAAGGGCGTGCCCGCAGTGGATCGGATCAGGCTGCGTCGTCGATCAGACAGGTCCAGCAGTCCGCTGCACCGGTGCTGATCTCGACCTCGTCCGCGAGGGACTCCCAGGACTCGTAAGCCATTTCGCAACTCCTTTCACCGAATTGCCGGGATCCGGATGTCCGGAAACCGTTTGGGTGCTCGAAAGCTATGACACCCCGTCAGGCAGCGTCAAGGCTTGAGAGTTGCCAATCGGCCCAGCAGGAGTTCGATCTCCCGGTCCGTCGTCCAATAGTGCGGGGAGATCCGGAGCACACCGTCGGCGGTGGATACCTGGATACCCGAGGAGATCAGCTTCTCGGCCATTCGCATACCGTCCGCCCCCGGCCGGGAAAGGGCGACGATGCCGGAGGCCGCCGGTGCGTCCGGCCCGAGGACCAGTGGCAGGCCGAGGCCGGCCGCGGCGGCCGTGACCCGGCCGGCGAGCCGCAGCACCCGGTCCGCCACCGCCTCGATGCCCACCCCGGTCAGCTCCGCCAGGGCCGCGGCCAGGCCGGCCATCCCGAGCAGGTCGTACATCCCGCCCTCCACCTTGGCGGCGGCAGCACGTTCCGGCAGGTCGTAGCGCAGCCGGCCGGGGCCCTTGGAGACCTCCGCGGCGCCTTCGTGGCCGAACCAGCCGGTGGGGGTGGAGCGCAGCAGCTCCAGCCGGTCGGCCCGGCAGTAGAAGACGCCGGTGCCGGGCGGCCCGCAGAGCCACTTGTGGGCGCCGGCCGCGAGGAAGTCGACCGGGGTGGCGGCCACGTCCAGCGGCAGCGCGCCCAGGCTCTGCACGGCGTCCACGCAGACCAGGGCGCCCGCCCGGGCGGCCAGCGCGCAGACGGCGTCCAGGTCGAGGCGGAAACCGGTGGCGAAGTTGACGTGGCTGACGGCCACCAGCCGGGCGGCCGGGCCGATCGCGTCGGCGACGTCCTCCAGCCGGTAGCCGCCCTCGCGCATCGGCACCCAGGACAGCCGGACGCCGTGGCGCTCCAGCCGCTGCCAGGGCCGGACGTTGGCCGGGAAGTCGCGGTCGAAGACCACCACCCGGTCGCCGGGCCGCCAGTCCAGACCGTCGGCGACCAGGTGGATCCCGGTGGAGGTGTTGGGGACGAAGGCCACCTCGTCCGGGGTGCAGCCGAGCAGGGCGGCCGCCGAGCGGCGGGCGGCGGCGCGGGCCGGGAACAGCGGGCCCACCCCCGCGCTGCCGTGCGGCAGCGCATCGTCGAGGGCGCTGCGCATGGCGGCTGCGGCCACCGGCCGCAGCCGGCCGAGGCCGGCGTGGTCGAAGTAGGCGTGGTCGGAGGGGGCGCGGTCGGAGGGGGTGGACGCTGGGG
>NZ_JAIZ01000321.1 GCF_000710465.2 Kitasatospora sp. MBT63
TCGAGGGTGTCCCCGCCGCCCAGCGGCGGGCGGGCCGATCGCAGGGCGGCAGCCACGGATCCGGCGGTCGGCCGAGCGCCCGTCTCGGCGAGTCGGAGCCGGACGGCATCGACCAGTGCCGCCGTCCGGTCCGTGTCCCCTTCCGGCCGGAGCGGGGCGGATCGGGACAGCCCGGGGCCGATCACGACGGGCACGACGGGCACCGGTCCGGCGGAGCCACGGGTTGCGCGGCTCGGCCGGCCTCGGACCCGGCCCGCCGCGACTGACTCGCGCTGCTCCCCGGCCTCGTCCCGGCCCTCCACGGCGCCACCGGCTCCCG
>NZ_JAIZ01000322.1 GCF_000710465.2 Kitasatospora sp. MBT63
AGACCGTCTACGCGCTCACCGACCTGTCCCACCTGCAGGCTTCGCCGAGGCGGATCGGCGAGGCGGCCCGCTCGCAGTGGACCATCGAGAACCGGCTCCACTTCGTCCGTGACACCGCCTTCGACGAGGACGCCTCCAAGATCCGCAACGGCCACGGCCCGGAGAACATGGCCACCCTGCGCAACCTCGCGATCAACACCCTCCGCGACCACGGCCACACAAGCATCACCGCCGGCCTCCGCCACGTCTCCTACCGGCCCTTCACCCGACCCCTCGACCTCCTGCACATCCCCTGACCAGGGCCGATTCAAGATCACCGGGACTTTGAATCAGCCCTGCCCGGGTAGCGGGTTCGGTAGCGGGTAATACGCGCGACCAGAAGGTAGGGAAGTCGAGATCCTTCCAGGTCACGGCCTCGATGATCCACGTCTCCAGGCGACCGTGCGCGCGAACGGTGAAGCGCGAGGCGGCACGCACGCGGTACCAGGGAACCGCTCGGCACGCTTCCCACAGGTCGGGCTGGTTGCGCTTGGTGACGAAGACGTAGTGGACGCCGAACTCCTCGACCAGCATCCGCGCATGCTCTCGCTCTGAGCAGCGCGTTCGCGGTGACCACAGGCCCGGCCGGGTCGAGGGCCGCGAGAAGGGCGGCGAACCCGGTGATCTCGTTCATCCTGCCCGGCACCCGCTGTTGCGCGATCAGCGTCCCTTCCTGCAGCATCGCCCCCAGCACGGTCATCGCCGCGCCGGACTCACGACGGGAGCCGCGCAGGCGCTTCCCGTCCACGGCCACCGTCACCGCCTTCTCTCGGAAAGCCCGCAGCAGCACTGCCGAAACCACCCGCCCGATAGTGGAGACGCCCAGAGGCACCGCCAGCGCGAAAGCCTCGCGCGCCGGCAGCGCCAGCCGCACCAGAGTCTCCTGCGGAGCCGCGGCCGCCCACTGCCCCGTCCGCCCGGAATGAGTCGAACCCGGATACCTGCGGTGCCCCCGTGCCTTGCTCGGATCCCGAAAGCCATCCACCAACTTCCATGAAGCGCCACATCGGCACAGCGGGGGAGAGGGGACGCGGCCGACTGGCACGCCGGTGCTCCATAAGGTGTTGAGCGGCCCGGGAGGGCCGGATGTGGCTGACGGGGTCTTGCCTTCTGCGGCTCCCAAGGAGTGGCCGTCCGGCTCTCCGGGGCGCCCTGACCGCTGATTGAGATCTGTGTCCTGGTCGCTGGAGCTGACGGCGGGGTGTTCCTGGGGCCGACGTGTGATGGTTCGGCGTGGGGAGAGTGGGATGACTGAGCGGCGGGCCCGGATCTGGACGGGGATCGACGCGGGCAAGGGCCATCACTGGGCGGCTGCCGTGGACGAGTCCGGGTTCCAGATCTGGTCGGAAAAGATCAACGACGACGAGGCGGCGATCCTGGAGGCCATCGCCGAGGCCCTGGCCATGGCCGATGCCGTGGAGTGGGCGATCGACCTGACGGGTACCGCGTCCGCGCTGCTGCTGGCACTGCCGGCCTCGCACGGACAGAAGCCCGTGCACGGGCCCGGCCGCACGGTGCACCGGATGGCCGGCGCCTACCGGGGCGAGGCGAAGACCGACGCCCGCGACGCCTTCGTGATCGCCGAGACCTCCCGGCTGCGGCGGGACCCCACCGCCGTGGACGTACCCGCCCAGCTGGTCGCGGACCCGGCACCGCTGGTCGCCCACCGCACCGACCTGGTCGCCGGCCGGGTCCGCACGGTCAACCGGCTCCGCGACGTGCTGACCGGCCCTTCCCGGCCCCGGAGTGGGCCTTCGACTGGTCCAACAACATGGGTGCACCCAGGCTGCTGACCTACCGCCAGACCCCGGCCGGGATACGCCGCGTCGGCCGCGCCGCCTGGAGTCCTGGCTGCGCAAGCCCGGGGTCCGCTCGCCCGACAAGGTCACGGTGTTCTACACGTCCGCGCAGACCAGCACGATCAAGGACGGCCCCAACCGGGACTTCGACCTCAAGAAGCGCGCCGAGGGCTGCAGCCACGTTCAGGCCCTCATCGCCCTGGCCCGCCGACGGGTGAACGCCCTATGGGCCCTGCTGCGTGACGAACGGGAGTTCACCCCCGCCCAGCCGGTCACGCAGACGGCTTGACTCAGTCATTGAAACTCCTGAGTGGGCTCGGCCCGCGAGGTCAACAACCAGGACGGAGGTTCATCCGTCTCGAACACCCACACCGACCTTGCAATATGCAAGATCAACTAACTCTGCATCAGCTCTGGGCCTCGGCCTGCACTTGGTCTCCTCGGCTGAAATCAGTCCTGCCGAGGCATTAGCGACCATCAAGCCCTCAGAATGACAGTTAACCCGGAGCAAATGGCTACAGTGCTCCGAAAGGCATAGCCGTCACGCGTCGATATCCATGTAATATGCCTGAAACTCTCCATATCGTGCGTACAGGTGGTTTGCGGCGGCCGGGATAGGCTGCGACAATGCGTATACTTGATATTTCTTCTGTGCCGCATCGATTACGTAAATAGAATCCACACTAGGCCTCATTGCAACGTGCGTCACATGGTTCCCTCCCAGCCTCATCGAGATCGCATAGGATCCGGTCTGGGTAATTCCGGCAATTCTGTTAGGGTTCGCATTAAAGTCCGTTCGGGCCGCTTCGAGCGCCGCGCCGAATCCAATCCTGGTGGGACCGCCAATGGCATTTCCGGAGTTTATGAAAGCCGTCGCCCCAGGCCCCCCGAAGTAGGCGTTTCCCAGGGTGTGATTTTTAACGCCAGTGAGCATTGACACGTGGCTTGACATTACACACTGGGAGCATAGGCCTCGATCTCTCGTGGCGCCGGTTTGATTCCGATATATTTTCTGCGAATTAAGATTTCCTACCTGCTCGTCAAACATATCTTTCGGGTCGATGAAGAGTTCACCGCTATTAAATATGTGACTCTTCTGCTCGCGGATATAGTCGCCCGCGGTCGCCGTATCTGCGGGATCCGTTGCGCCATTCAAGGCATTGTGGGACCGCTGCCGATCTTGGGCCTCGATTTGTATCTGCCTGTTTCGCTGATAGATTTCCGCCCCTCGATCTAGCTCCCTCTGGGTTTCTTGCACGTCTATCCCCCCACCCAGCTTTTCCTTTAGTTTTTTGGCCGCCTTCTTCATGGCCTCAGTCATGTGCCCGGTGGGGTCAGTTTGGTTGATGGGGTCGGCGTCGAAGGCGTTGAATCGGTTGTGGAGTTGATAGGTGTCTCTGCTGGTCCAGTAACCGTCGGTGGAGTAAGTGCGAGCTGGAGTGTATTGGGTGTTCTGATTATCGGGGTTCGTGTATTCGCTGCCGAAAAGGAAGGGGTTGGTGTGGGCTCGGTCGTGATGGGGATTCTGGGTGAGGGGATTTCCGTTTCGATCGGTATGTTTGCCGTAGTCGTGGTAGTTGGTGGTCTGGGTGATGGTGCCGTTGAGGTCGACGAGGGCGGTGGTGTTGCGGCGGCGGTCGGTGGTGAGGTAGCCGGTGCCGGTGGTGTCG
>NZ_JAIZ01000323.1 GCF_000710465.2 Kitasatospora sp. MBT63
GGGGGCGCGGGGGGCTCGGAAGGGACGGGGGAGACGGGAGGAGCTGGGGGTGCCGCGAGGTCGTCCAGGACGGAGCTGCCGGGGGTGGAGTGGTGGGAAGCAGCCGGGGAGACCGGGGAGACCGGGGACAGTCCGGCGAGGTCCGACAACACCGATCCGTGCAGGCTGGACACTTCGGAGGCGGCATCGGACGTCGGGCGCCGGGCGGCGGGAACCGTCGGCGCCGGGCCGGGATGCGGGGAGGATTCGAGGGAGGTGTCGACGGTGATGGCGGGCCTTGAACCGGTGCCGGACGGCGGGGCGGCGACGGCCGGCGGTCCTTGGACGGCCGGGGTGCCGCTCGATCCCCCGGTGGAGGGCGGGACGGTTACCGGTCCGCCCGTTCCCTCGGCGGGTGCCGGCTGGTTCTGCGGCGCGGTCGCCGGCGCACTCGGCGGGGTGGCGGGGCGATCCGAACCGCTGCCGCCGGGAGCGGTGTTCACCGGCGCGTTCACCGGTGCTCCGGCCGGAGCGGTGGCGGCGGGGACGGACGGACCGGCGGCGGGCGTGGGCGCGGCCGGGGCGTCCGTGTCGGCCGGGGGCTTCTGGGACCAGTAGTACAGGTTGCCGTCGGTCGGGACGGCCTCACCGTACGGGCCGTTGTGGTCCGTCTTCTGCGTGGTGATCCTGACCGGTTGGCGCATCAGCGACTGCGGGCCCTTGAGCTCCGCCTTGCCCGCCTCGGTCGGATCCTTGCCGTGCGGAATGCCGGGCAGCGGCAGCGCGCGGCTGGGCACACCGGGTGCGTGCGTCACCGGGACGGTGCGGTCCCCGGTGCCCTGCCCGGCCAGGTTGACGAGGCTGATCGGAACGTTCACCAGCGGGTCGTTGGTCAGCACGGAGAAATCGGCCGGGTTGGCACTCCAGGTGTACCCCTTGGTCGCGGCGGTGCTGGACGCGTCCTTCGCGCTGCTGGTCAGCTCGTCCTTCCCGTTCTCGCGGGTGTTGAACTCCTGGGCCGGACCGGTCGGTTCCATCGTGACCAGCAGGCCGGTCCGACCGTCCTCGCCGAGCGGGACGGTCCGGTACGCGGATCCGTGGTTGTTGAGTTCATGGAAGATCGCCGGTGTGGACTGCGGGGAGAACACCTGGCGCAGCCCCTGCTGCACGTCCGGCGGCAGGTGCTGCTGCTGTTCGTGCTTCAGCACGTTGCCCTCGGGCAGCCGCGGGTCGCTGATGAACGATCCGACGACCCGGTTGGCCATGTCGATCGCGGCCTTCGGGGTCACCGCGTGCGCCGCCGTGCTCACCGCCGAGCCGACCGCCCCGGCACCCGTGGCGAGTGCCGCCCCTGTCCGGCCGACGACGCCGTCGCCCCACGGACGGGGCGTGGTGAGGGTACGGATGGCGTTGTCGATCAGCTGGCCGGAGTTGTCGAAGCCGGCCATGTCGTGCCCGGCGGCCAACTGCTTGCGCCAGGCACTGACGTCGGCCCCGTGCGGTCCGACCGGCCCGAGTGCGATCCCGCCACCGGCAGGGGCCCCGGCCGCGCCGCCGGCCGGATGTGGTGCCTGCGGCTGTGCCGCGTGCGGCGGTTGGGCCGGCGGCTGTGCCGCGCCCGCGGAGCCGGCGGGCGGCTGTGCCACCTGCGGGGGCCGGCCGGGCGGCGGCTGGACGGCGGCCGGATCGTGCTGCGCCGCGGGCCGCTCGGTGAGCGGCTCGGGCACCCAGGCCTGGGTCCGCCACGGCGGGTTGACCGGCGCGGGAGCGTGCAGGTTCACGAACCGCCCCTGGTCGTTCCGCCGGCTGACCGACACGTCGAAGCCCACGTCGTTGGAGAACTTGTGGTTGCTGCCGAACCCGGAGGTCTTGTGGCCGACCTCGGTGGTGATCCCCGACTTGGCGCTGGTGGTGAGGGAGCCTTCGGCGCCCGCGCCCGGGTTGTAGCTCGCGTTGTTGAGGTGCCGGACAGCCGCCGGCGGGCGGACCGAGGCACGTACGTTGCCCTCCGCGCCCAGGGAGCCCGCGCCGCCGGCGCTGCCGGTGACGGTCTGCGAGACCGTCACCTTCCGGCTGATCTCGTTCTCCGACTGCTGGTGATCGTCGTGCCAACCGGCCCCCGACACCCCACGGACCAGCACCGTGGTGGTCACCCGGCCGAAGCGGTTCTCGTCCACGTGCTGGGAGAGGATGCCTCTGGTCATCAACTCGTCGAAGTTCGCGTCCAGGTTGTGCGGGGAGTAGACGTCGGCGAAGGGAAGCGCCGCCGTCGGCACGGCTCCCTCCGGGCGTGGGCCGTTCACCTGCCGGTCGATCTCCTCGAGGATCTCGTCGCTGCTCGGCACGTGCGTGAACGCGCCGCCGCTGATGCCCCGGTCGAGCAGCGGCGCGGTCCGCGGGTCGGAAGGACCCGGCGCCTCCGCGCCGCCGCCCAGCGCGCGGACGTCGGCATCGGAGAGCAGGACGTGCACGGTGTGGTCGCTGCGCTCCGGGGCGCCGTAGCGGGTGTTCCCCTTGTTGTCGGTGACCCGTCCGACGGTCGTGACCTCGGCGTTGGCCCGGTAGACGTGCCAGGTGCCCTTGGGGGTGGCCATCGTGCGGGTGGTCGACATCTCGTGCTTGACCGCGTCGCCACCACTGACCGTGGAGCCACCCTTCAGCTTGAAGCCGCCACGGAGCTGGTAGTTGGATTCGTGGATGCCCGTCGGCGCCTCGGGGAACCTGCCGAAGTCCGGCCCGACCCCGCCCTTTCCGGCCCGGCTCCACTTGTCCTCCACGCCCGTGGAGGTCTTGGAGGTGCTCTCGATGGTGAGCTTGCCCTCTCCGGAGAGGGTCTCCTGGTACTCGAAGTCGCCCAGCCGGGTCCGGGTGGACAGCCCCGCGGTCCCCTGGTTGAGCCCACCACCCACGTGCTCGTCACCGGAGTTCGCCCAGCCGTTGTGCGAGGCGGTGACGGAGCCGCGCAGTTGCCCAGGCCCGCCGAGCGCGTCCAGCACGTCGGTCAGGTCGGAGGGGCCGCGCCGCAGCGGTCCCTGGTCGAACGCGCTGCGCAGCGCCTTCTCGGCGCTCGCGCGGAAGGCCTGTTCGTTGTCGACGTCCCGGACGAAGGTCGCCTGCGGCAGGTGGTCGATCACCGGGTGCGCCGGCGGCGGGTCGTCGGACGGCGGCGCGGCCGGGTGCTGTTCCACGACCAGCTGCCCGCCCGCGGCGACCTGCCGGGTCTGCGCGGCGTGCGGGGACCCCGCTCCGGTGTCCAGCACCGTGGTGGGGTGGCCGGGTTCCTCGCGACCGGTCATCACGTGGTAGGTGACCGGATAGCCGAAGCGGTCGGCCGTCGACTCGATGCTGAACTCGTGCTTGGTCTCGGTGGACGCGGCCGTGGTGGTCTGGTGGCTGGTGCTGGAGGAGCCTTCGAGGTTCCCGTTGACGAAGGCCCGGGTGGTGTCCGGATCGTTGAGCGAGGTCCGGAGGCTGAGGTTGCCGGAGACCGTGTGCTTGCCGCCGCCGGTGACCGCCAGGTCGCCGCCGGCGGTGCGGCTGACGCTGTTCTTCGTGGTGACGCTCTGCGAGCCCTGGTGCTCGCCCGGGCCCGGGTCGGCCTTGATCAGGATCTCGTGCGTGCTCCCGCCGAACCCCGGCAGGTGCGAGCTGTCCAGGGTGATCCGGAACCTGCCGTCCAGGAGGTCGGGACCGCCGCGGGCGAGCGCGGACGGGGTGATCTGCCGGTGCAGATCGGCCAGGTTCTCGATCGCCTTCGGGGTGACCCGGGCGTGGCCCCCGCCGCCACTCCCACTCGCGCCCGCGGCGCCGGTCGGTGGCGGGAGCAGCCCCGGTGCCGTCTCGTGCAGCCGGGCGACGATGTGCTGCGCCAGCTCCGCCGAACCGGGCACCTTGACGAACGTGGTGCGCCCGCCGTTCAGCGGGTCGCGCAGCCCGGCGGTGTCCGGAGGAACCGGGTGCGCCGCCCCGGCCGGCGCGGCGGGCGGGTCCGCCGGGGCGACGGCGTGGTCGGTGTTGGATCCGGACGGGCCGCTGTCCGCAGCGGAGTGGCCGGGGGCGTTGGCAGGGGTGCCGCCGGGGGTGGCGGTGGGGGTGTGGGAGGCACCGGCGGGGGTCTCCCTGGTCGGGGGGTGCGGTACCACGCGGAGGGCCCGGTGCTTGACGGGTGCGTCGACGTCGATCACGGCGTCGCCGCCGTGGTGCTCGGCGGGCGCCGCGCCCGGTCCGGCCGGGACGTCGACCACGTGGCGCTCCGTCACGTACAGGCCGCCACCGTGCGGCGACAGGTGCTGCTTGGTCACGCTGACGTTGAAGCGCACGTCCGTGCCGACGAGGTCGGCCTTGCCCTCGTGCTCCTGGCTGTCCGCCACCTTCACGGTGTGGCTGCTCTTGTCCTCGTGGTCGTGGTTCGAGGTGTAGGAGTAGCCCGCGGAGCCGCCCAGCCACTTCGACTCGCGGTCACCCGGCCGACTGGACTTCCAGACCTGCCCGGTGGGACCACCGCTGAGCCCGGCGCTCCGGGAAGCCTTGGTCACCTGGCTCCCTTTGTGCTCGGTCGAGGTGTTCGAGCCCAGTTCGCTCTTGTGGTCGACGGTGTCCAGCACGGTGGAGCCGTGCGGTTCCAGCGTGAGGTGCAGGTGGCCCGTACTGCCGTCGGAGAACCGCACCGGGGGCGAGGTCATGCCCCAACTCGCCGCGTGCTCGAACTCGTTGACGACGTTGGCCGAGGTGAAGAAGTCGTTGATCGGCTGGTGCGCGGGGGCGTCCGGGCGACGCTCCGCCGGGAAGGCGGTGAACACGGCCTCCCGGGCGTCGCCGAGCCCGGTGACGGTGAGCGGCTGCCCCTCGGGATGCCGGCCCGGCGCGGGGGCGGGGTGCTCCGCGTCGCCCGGCGGCGGCCGGTCCCAGCCGTTCCAGGCCTGGGCCTCGCTTCCTTCGGGCATCCCGCGGAGGGGGATCTCGGCGGTCACCGAGTCCACGATCGGCCCGCGGTCGCCCAGCAGCCTGCCCTGGTGGTCCAGGACGGTGACGTGGTAATCGAGCTGGTTGACGTGCGGGGCGGTCGGTCCGGTCAGCGTCAGCTTGTTGGACGTCTCCGCCGTGGACGTGACGGTGGTCTCCGTCTCGTGGTTCGCCCCGCCGAAGGTCAGCGAGGCCGAACCGGTCAGGAGCAGATGATCGTTGACCGGACGCGTCACGGACGGCGCGACATTGACACCGGACTCGGAGTGCGCGGCCTGGGTCTTGCGGGGTTCCGGCTGGAAGCTGGACTTGGCGGCCGCCTCGATGTCGGTCTTGCCCTCCTTCTCGGCCTGGTCCTTGGTGGGTACGTGGTCGGCCGGCAGCCAGTCGCTCGGCTTGGCGGTGACCACGACCTCGTGCCAGCGTCCGTCGACCCTGACCGGGAAACGCCAGCCGCCGTCGACCATCTGCGGGTGGTTCTCGCGGAAGTTGCCGGGCGTGAGCTGGGAGTCGAGCCCCTGGACGACCGTCGTGTCCGTGCGGTGGCCGCCGAGGATGTCCTCGATCTGGCCCCGAACGGCTCCCGGGCCGGGATCGGCGGTGATCTTGAGTCCGGCGAAGGAGGTGCGGTGCCGCGGATCGACGGCGGGGGCCGGTGGGGCCGGAGCGGGGCGTGCCGGTGGTGCCGGAGCGGATTGGGGCTGGGCGGCCGCCTGCTCGGGAGCCGGCGGGTCGTCGGACGACTGATGGTGGTTGGTGGGTGTGGTGGTGGCGGCTTCGGCGGTGGGGTGGGAGGGGGGCTGCTGGGCGGCGGGCTGTT
>NZ_JAIZ01000324.1:0-3440 GCF_000710465.2 Kitasatospora sp. MBT63
CTCTTCCTGGGTGGGCTGGGCGGGCTGGATGGTGTTGCGAGGGGCCGACGGGTACCGGAGTTCCGTCAGGAGCAGTCGGCCCGGACGGCGGAGGCCGCGTGGTGGGCCTGTTCGGCGCCTGAGCCGAAGTCGACGCCGCGGTCGTGCAGCATCACGGCGATCTTCCCGTTGGTGACGGGGAAGGTTCCGGCGTTGACCCACTTGCCGCGGTTGGCGGTCTGGTCGATGGTGAACGCACTGATGGTGCCCTCGCCGGTGGTGAAGTACCGCTGCACGGTGTAGTAGGCGGGCTTGCCGCCGACGGCCTTCACGTCGCCGTTGTTCGGGATGTACACCGAGATCCTGCAGTTACCGGAGGGGACCGGATTGGTGGTGAACGCCCACAGCACCGACTTGCCGGCGTCCTTGCCGGCGCTGCCGGACATCGGCACCGACACGTACTTGCCGCCGCAGCCCGAACCGGCGTATCCGCCGGTCGTGTTGGTGGTCCAGCCTTTGCTGCCGTCGGTGTAGAAGCCGTTCTGGTCGTAGCCGATGCCCGCGTTGGTGCAGCCCGTTCCGGCGACGGCGGTGAAGGTCGGCGCGGCGGGGGTGGTCTTGTTCGGGACGGGGACGACCGGGGCGCCGCCGCCGGAGGTGGAGCCGCCGCCCGTGCTGCCGCCGGAGGTGGACCCGCCGCCCGTACTGCCGCCAGTGGCCGTGCCGCCGGTGGTGCCCTGGCGGTTCTGCGAGCCGGCGGCACCGGTGGTCTGGTCGGTCGTGCCGTTCGCACCGCCGGCCCCGCCCGCACCGTTCGTGCCGTCGGTCGGCGAGGCCGAGCTACCGGGGAGCAGCGTCGCGTCGACCGGCGCCGCGACGGCGGTCGGGTCGTTCGGGCCAGGGGTGGGCAGCGGGTCGCCGGGCCCGCTGACCCCGGCGGGCGGCTGGTCGGCCGCGGCGCCGGGGGTCTTCGTGCCGCTGCCGGTCAGCACGAACGGCAGGCCCAGCAGCAGCGCGCCGACGGCGACGGCAGCGAACATCATCGGCTTCTTGGACCGGCGGTGCTCCGGCTCCTCCTGGTCGATCCCGTCCGGGGCTTCGCCGTCGAGGCCGACGGCGGTCGGGTCGGGCATGGGGACGGGGCGGGGCTCCGGCTCGGGCTCGGGCTCGGGCGACAGGAACGGGAACACCCCGGGCGGGATGCGGCGCGGACGCGGGGCCTGCCGGTCGTCGGCCTCCGGATCGGACTCGGGCTCGACAACGGAGACGGCGACGGGTCCGGGCTGCGGCTCGGCGGGCTCGGGCTGCCGGCGCACCGCGTTGGGGCCGGGCAGCACCCGGCCGTACTTCGGTGCGGGCGGTGCCTCCGCCGCGGCCGGCTCGACCGGCCCGTACGAGGGCGCCTCGGCCTCGGCCCCCGCCGCGGCGGCTGCCGGGCCCTCCTCGATCTCCCAGGCGACCGTCGGCAGTTGAATGCCCCCGGGGTCGGCCTGAGAACCGTTTCCACCCGTGTTCGAACCCACCAGATCTCCTCGGCTTCCCCTGCGGTCCTGTCGACGGGAGCGCCCCGCCGATCGGTCTGCGGACGCTCCCCCTCCCTCGTTACGGCCCGGACCCGCCCGGCGGTTCACCCGTTCGTGCGAGCGGTCGCGGGACCCGCGATCGGGGGTTCCCGAGTCGCGGACCGGGCTCCGTTCGAACCCCTGGGGCGGGGGGAGCCGTTCGCCTGGTCGGAGAGTCCGGTTCCGGGCTCGGTCGGCGCAAGCGCGAGAGGTTGCCCATGACTTGGTACGAAGGCCCTTGCAGGATCACCGTCGTCGGGGTGGACGCGGACTGGCCGCAACGCATCGTGGTGGACATCCGGCGGGGGGAGACCGTGGTGATCCCCGGCAGGGTCGGAGCGAGCGAGCTCATCGACGACAGCGCTTGCGGCCACGGGTGGGACCTGTCCCTGGAGCACGAGTACGACGGCCTCTGGCGGCCGAACGTCCGTGCCACGCAGGGCAAGTGGACGGACGTGGCCGGCGTCCGCAGCCAACTGGTCTGGAGCAAGGACCACGACTGGCCGAACCGCGCCAACCGCGAACGCAACGTGGTGATCCGGATCGACCGCGCCGAGGCCCGTCGTCCGGCCGCCGATCGGACGACCCGGGCGGTTCCGGTCGGCACCGGGTCCGCGGCGCGGGAGGCCCGGACGACGTCCGCGGTGCCGCGGGGCGGGCTGACGGAGGCCGGGTCCGGCGTGCGGGTGGCCACCAGCGGCGGCGGGTGGGCCGCCGGCCCGGACGCCGCGGCCGGGGGCCGAGCGGTCACCAGCGGCGGCGGGGGCACCGGCACCGGCACCGGCACCGGTGGCCGGACGACCGCGACGGACGGGGGCGGGGCCGAGGTGTCCTGGTGACGCGCCGGGATCCGGCCCGGGCCGGAGGCCGTCGGCGGTCCCGGCCGCCCGGAACGCCGCGGAGCAGCCCGCGGCCTACCTGTGCGGGACCGGGCTGCGGCCGAGGGGGCGCCGGGTGTCCGGGTCGGTGCGGCTGTCCTCGCTGAGCCCGCTGAGCGCCTCGGTGAGCAGTTCCCGGGCCTCGTCGGCGCGGCCCTGCTCGATCAGCGCGGTGCCCAGTTCGGTCAGGGTCTTGGTCATGCTGTCGGGCCGGCCGGCCTCCTCGTAGTGCACGAGGGCCTGCCGGTAGGCCGTCTCGGCGGCCGACCAGTGCTTCAGTGCCGCACAGTCCAGGCCCAGTTCGTGCGCGGTCATGGCGGCCAGCAGGTGCATCGGCGGCGAGGGCTGGCGCTCGACCAGTTCCAGCGCGCTGGCGAGGACGCGTCGGCGGGTGCCCACCGCCTCCTCCGCCCGGTCGGACTCACGCAGGCAATTGGCGGCGACGCGCAGCGCCACCAGCCGGCCGATCGCCGCCGAGCGGTTGTCGAGCCGGGCGAACGCGTCCGCCGCCCGCTCGAGGGCGTCGAGGGCCTCCTCGTGGCGTTGCAGGTTGCGCAGACCGGTGGCGAGGTAGACCTGCGCCCAGCCCTGCTGTTCGCGGTCGCCCAGCTCCTGAGCCAACCGCAGTCCTTCGGAGGCCAGTTCGACGCCCCGCCGGTAGCTGTGCAGGCAGGTGACGTACGTCCAGGCGAGGTAGTTGACGTGCACGGCCTCGGCCTGCCGGTCGCCGAGCGCGCGGGCCGCGTCCACCGAGAGCTGGAACACCTCCTCCCAGATGCCCCAGCTCATGAGCCGGTCGGAGAACCAGTGCACGGCCTCGGCGGTGTCGATCACCTCGCGGTGGAGCCCGGTCCGCTGCGCCACGTGCAGGGCGGCCAGCCAGTCGGGGTGCTCCCGTTCCAGCCACTGTGCCGCCTCGGCGGTCCCGGTGTCGTCCTCGGCGTGCTCGGGGTCGAACCGCAGCCCGCAGGCGACGGTGCGGCCGAGCAGCAGGCGGGCGGCCCGGTCACGGGCCTGCGCC
>NZ_JAIZ01000324.1:3547-4769 GCF_000710465.2 Kitasatospora sp. MBT63
GCAGAGCCGTATCAGGTCGTGCAGCCGGTAACGGTCCGCGCCGAGCGCCTGGACCAGGCCCGCGTCGGCCAGTTGCTCCAGGAACAGCTCGGTGCGGCCTTCCGAGAGGCCGGTGTGGGCGGCGGCGACGGCTGCCGTGAAGTCCGGTCCCGCCGTCAGGGCGCACCGCCGGAGCACCAGCCGGGACTCGGCGGGCAGTCGCCGGTAGGACAGTTCGAAAGCGGGGCGGATCGCCAGGTCGCCGGTCTGCAGCAGGTCCAGGCGGTTCTCCTCCGCGGCCAGTTGGCGCACCAGGTGGGCGACGGTCTGCTGCGGCCGGGCGACCAGTCGCTGCCCGGCGATCCGCAGGGCCAGCGGCAGGTAGCCGCACAGCCGGGCCAGCTCTGCGGTCGCGTCCGGTGCGGCCCCGATCCGCTCGCGGCCCGCGATCCGGGCGAGCAGGTCGGCCGCCTCGGCCGCGGTGAGCACGTCCAGGCTCAGCCGACGCACCGACTCCAGCCCCGGCAGCAGGTTACGGCTGGTCACGATGGTCACCGTGGGCCCGGAGCCCGGCAGCAGCGGCCGTACCTGGCCTTCGTCGGCGGCGTCGTCCAGCACTAGGAGCAGCCGCCGCTCGCGCACCAGAGCCCGGTAGAGCCCCGCCCGTTCCTCCGCCCCGACCGGCACGGCCGCGTCCCGGACCCCGAGGGCGCGCAGCACCTGGCCGAGGGCGTCGTGCGCGGACAGGGGCTGCGCGGACATGCCGCCGAGGTTGAGCGAGAGCTGGCCGCCGGGGAAGCGCCCGGCGAGGAGGTGGGCGGCGTGCAGGGCGAAGGCCGTCTTGCCGAGCCCGGGCTGGCCGTTGACGAGCACCACGCGGGGGTGCGCGGGCAGCTCCTCCGAGGCGAGGGCGACGAGTTCGGCGAGGACGTCCTCGCGGGCCGTGAAGTCGGCGATGTCGCGGGGCAGGGCGAGGGAGCTCTGCCCCACGCCGACGGCGGGCGCCGGGAGCGCCGGGCTGCGGTCCTCGGCCGGGGTGGGTTCGGGCCGCACGCTGCGCGGACGCCCGGACTGGGCGGCCCGGTCCAGCGCCCGGGCCCGGTCGTCCGCGAGGTGCAGGGCGGCGGCCAGCGCCCGGACGGTGCGGCGCTGCGGCCCGCGGGTGCGGCCGCGCTCCATGTCGCCGAGGGCGCGCAGGCTGACACCGGCGGCTGCGGCGAGCTCCTCCTGGGTCAGACCCGCC
>NZ_JAIZ01000325.1:0-10719 GCF_000710465.2 Kitasatospora sp. MBT63
TCCTCCAGCGCCCACCTGCGGGTCTTCTCCGCACTGCTGGGCTGGGACGACCCCGGTGCCGCCTTCACCGCGGTCACCCAGCTCGGCACCGAGTCCGCGGTCCTGATCTACTTCCGCCGGGACATCGCCGCGATCGTCTCCACCTGGATCCGCTCCCTGTGGACGCCGGCGCTGCGCCGCGACCGGAACGCCCGGATGGGCTGGTTCGTGATCGTCGGCACGCTCCCGATCGCGATCCTCGGGAAGCTGTTCCAGACCACGATCGAGACCCAGCTGCGCGACCTGCGGATCATCGGCACCACACTGATCCTCTTCGGCGTGATCCTGGCAGTGGCGGACCGCACACGCGCGATCCGCGGCGCCCGCGGGATCGACTCGCTGACCTTCCCGCACGCACTGGTCTACGGCGCGGCCCAGTCGCTGGCGCTGATCCCGGGCGTCTCCCGTTCGGGCGGCACGATCAGCGCCGGCCTCTTCCTCGGCTACAGCCGCGAGGCCGCCGCCCGCTACTCCTTTCTCCTCGCCGTCCCCGCCGTCCTGGCGTCCGGCATCCTGGAGCTCTTCAAGATAGGCGAGGGCCCGGCGCCCGCCTGGGGACCGACGATCCTCGCCACGCTGATCGCCTTCGCGGTCGGCTACGCGGCCATCGCCTGGTTCCTGAAGTACATCTCCCACCACAGCTTCTTGCCGTTCGTGATCTACCGCATCCTGCTGGGAGTCCTGATCATCGGCCTGGTCACCGCCGGGGCGCTCGCCCCGAACGCGGGCGCGGTCCACTAGGCCGTGTCTGACAATTCGCGTCGGATCAGCGCGCGGCGTCGGGCGCCCGGCTGGGCGTGCCGGCGAAGCGCCCTCGTACTGGGTCGTACTTGGGGGATTCGCCGGTGCGTCCAGCCGGGATGCTCGGCGTCGCGCGCCCGGCGGGAATTGTCAGACACGGCCTAGCCGCCCCACCTCGGGCAGGGCCATCGCGAGTGGTTCCTGAAGACACCTTCAGGTCTTCAGGAACCCTTCAGCGCCGCTCGGCCATGCTGGACATGACTGTTCGGACACGATGCCGTCGGCCGGCAGCTCCACTCGGAAAGGCACCGAACGATGCTCACCTCCTCGGCCCTGCTGGCCGTCAACCCACTGGACGCCGGCTCACTGCTGGCCGCGTTCGGCGCGCTGGGCATCGCTGTGATCATGTTCGCGGAGACCGGACTGCTCGTCGGCTTCTTCCTCCCCGGCGACTCGCTGCTGTTCACCGCCGGCCTGCTGTGCACCACCGGCGCCCACAGTGGCCCCCACCTGAACCTCGGCCAGGTCCTCGCGGCCGCCGTGGTCGGCGCCCTCGCCGGCGCGCAGACCGGATACCTGATCGGACGCCGCGGCGGCCCCGCCCTGCTCGCCCGCTCCCGCAACAGACACCTGCACGACGGCGCGGAGCGCGCCGAGGAGATCCTCACCCGCTACGGCCACGGCAAGGCCATCGTCCTCGCCCGCTTCGTCCCGGTCGTGCGCACCGTGCTCAACCCGCTGGCCGGTGCGCTCGGCGTCAAGGTCCGCACCTTCACCCTGTGGCAGGTGGTGGGCGGGCTGGCGTGGACGGTCGGCCTGGTCATGGCCGGGTACGCGCTCGGCTCCTCGATCCCGAACGTCGACCACTACCTGCTGCCGATCGTCGCCGTCGTGGTCGTGGTGTCGCTGCTGCCGCTGGTCCTGGAGATGCTGCGCTCCCGTCGACAGGCGAAGGCCCGTTGAGCGGCCCCACGACCAGGCTCGCGCTCGACGGCCGCCCGATCGACGGCGGCCTGTACCAGCGCATCGACCGGTGGGCCCAGCACCTCCCGGTGCCGGTGCAGCACGCCGTCGCCGCGTTCTCCGCCTACGGCCTGGCCCTGGCCGCCGTGCTGATGCTCCTCGGCTGGTGGCGCGCCCGGCGTACCGACAGCACGGCGGTCGCCCGGGCGCTCGCCGCGCCGCTGGTGGTCGTTGTGGCGTTCGCCGCCGACACCCTCCTCAAGTCCGTGCTGCGCGAGCCCCGCCCGTGCCAGGTGCTGGACGCCGGGCGCACCCTCGAAGCGTGCCCCGCCGCCGGGGACTGGTCGCTGCCCAGCAACCACACCGTCATCGTCTTCGCCGCAGCCGCCGTGCTGTGGCAGGTCGATCGCCGGCTCGGCGGGCTCGCCCTGCTGCTCGCGCTCGCGATGGGGGTCTCGCGGGTGTTGGTCGGCGTCCACTACCCGCACGACGTCGCCCTCGGCGCGGCGGTCGGCCTCGCCGCCGGGTACGGCCTCGGCCTGCTCGCCGGCCGCGCCGCATCCCTGGTGGAACGGGCCCGCGAAGGGCGGCTGCGCCGATGGCTGACCGTATGACCGCACGGCAGCCGGCGCCCTGGATCGCGGCCTGCGCCGTGGCGTTCGCCGGCATCGCCGTGGTGCTCGACGCGAACCACTGGGCGCCCCTGGGCTTCGAGCGGGCGGCCGTCGACCGGGCGGTCGTCCATCGGCCGTCCGCCGCGGTCACCGCCGCCGAGGCCGTCACCTCGCTCGGCACCGGCGCCTTCCCGTACCTGATCGCGCTCGCCGCCGGCGTCGTCCTCGTCCGCGCTCACCGACCCCACCGCTCCGGACGGGCCGCCGCCGCACTGCTGCTCGCTCCCGTGCTCTGGCTGGTGGCGGGCCAACTGCTGAGGCAGGCCCTGATGCACGGCCTCGGAAGGCCGCGCCCGCCCGCCGCGGACTGGGCGTTCACCCCCTCCGGATTCGCCTTCCCCTCCGGCCACGCCTTCACCGCCGCCACCTGTGCCGGACTGCTCGCCCTCGCCGTCGCCCGCACCCGGCCCGGCGCACGCCGGGCCGCCACGGTGCTCGCCGCGGCCTTCGCCGCTGTCATCGGCGCCACCCGTGTCTACCTCGGCGTGCACTGGCCGCTCGACGTCATCGCCGGCTGGCTGCTCGCCACGGCCTGGCTGCTCCTCGGTGCCGCCCTGTTGCGGACCCCGGCTCGTCGGATGCCCGAGAAGGCGCCGGCAGAGCGGCTGACGACATCAATGTAGACAGATTAGGCATGCCTTAGTAAGGCATGCCTGCCCTTGTGGGGGTTTGTGCACCCGACCCCCGCCCACATTCCCTCGTCCCGTCCGGAGTTCGCCATGCCCGCACGCCACCGGTCCGCTGCCGCGACCCTCCTCGTCCTCGCCGTGGCGGGTGCCGCACTCGTCGGCTGCTCGAAGAAGTCCGACGGATCCGGCACGTCCGCCGACGGCGGCGGCCCGGTGCAGGTGACCGCGGGTGACAGCAGCTGCGAGCTCTCCAGGACCACCTTCCCGGCCGGCCACGTCGAGATCGCGGTCCGGAACAAGGGATCGAAGGCCACCGAGGTCTACGTCTACGGCGAGGGCGACAAGATCATCACCGAGCGGGAGAACATCGGCCCCGGGACCAGGGCCACCATCAACGCGGAGATCAAGGCCGGCAGTTACGAGGTCGCCTGCAAGCCCGGCATGGCCGGTGACGGAATCCGCCAGAAGGTCACCGCCACCACGGGCGCCGGTGCCGCACCCGCCAAGTCCGACGCGCGACTCGACCAGGCCGTGGCCGACTACCGCAAGTACGCCCAGGAGCAGGCGGACGCGACCATCCCAGTGGTGGAGCAGTTCGCCGCCGCGGTGAACGCCGGCGACCTCGAGAAGGCCAAGTCGCTGTTCGCCGCCTCACGGGTCGGCTGGGAGCGCACCGAGCCGGTCGCCGAGAGTTTCGGCGACATCGACCCGAAGACCGACACCCGCGAGGACGCCCTGGAAGCCGGCCAGGAGTGGACCGGCTGGCACCGGATCGAGAAGTCCCTCTGGGCCGACGGCAGGATCGGCGATGCGGAGAAGCAGCTCGCCACCCGCCTGGTGGCCGACCTGAAGGACTGGCAGAAGCGTGTCCCGCAGGCCGAGATCACCGTCACCGGCATGGCCAACGGTGCCAAGGAGCTGCTGGACGAGGTCTCCAAGAACAAGGTCACCGGTGAGGAGGACCGCTACTCCCACACCGACCTGTTCGACTTCGCCGCCAACGTCGAAGGCGCCCGCCAGGCCTACGAGCTCCTGAAGCCGGTCGCATCCGAGAACGACGCCGCCCTCGCCGAGGCCTTGGACGGCCAGTTCGAGTCGATCCAGGCCCTGCTGGCGAAGTACCGCCAGGCGGACGGGACCTACACCTCGTACGACAAGGTGACCGAGCCGGAGCGCAAGACGTTCTCCGGCGCGGTCGACGCCCTCGGGGAGCTGCTGTCCAAGCTGGCCGTCGCTGTCGTCGTCAAGTAACAGCCGCCGGCGGCGAGGCCGGCTCCGGCCGAATGGTGGGGCCAGGCCCTCTTCGGCCGACCGCACCGACACCGCCCCCACCACCGCCCCCACCCCCCCGGAGAAAACCGTCGTGTTCGGCAACTACCTGATCGGCCTGCGCGAAGGTCTCGAAGCCAGCCTCGTCGTCTGCATCCTCATCGCCTACCTCGTCAAGACCGGCCGCAAGGACCGCCTCCTCCCGGTGTGGATCGGCGTGGCGACCGCCGTCGCTCTGTCCATGGCCTTCGGTGCGCTCCTGCAGTTCGGCTCCTCCGCCCTCTCCTTCGGAGCCCAGGAGACCCTCGGCGGAACCCTGTCCGTGCTGTCCGTCGGCCTGGTCACCTGGATGGTCTTCTGGATGCGCCGCACCGCCCGCCACCTGAGGAGCGAACTCCAGGGCAGACTCGACGCCGCCCTCGCCATGGGCACCGCCGCCCTCGTCGTCACCTCCTTCATGGCCGTCGGCCGCGAGGGACTGGAGACCTCCCTGTTCATCTGGACCGCCGTCCAGGCCACCGGCAACGGCTGGAGCCCCCTCATCGGCGCGATCCTCGGCCTGCTCACCTCCGTGGTCCTCGGCTGGCTGTTCTACCGCGGCGCACTCAGGATCAACCTCGCCAAGTTCTTCACCCGGACCGGTGCGATGCTCGTCGTCGTCGCCGCGGGCGTGCTCGCCTACGGCATCCACGACCTGCAAGAGGCCGGCCACATCCCGGGCCTGGCCGACCTCGCCTTCGACATCAGCTCGACCATCCCCAAGACCAGCTGGTACGGCACCCTCCTCAAGGGCGTCTTCAACTTCCAGCCCGACCCCACCGTCATCCAGCTGACCGTCTGGTTCCTCTACCTCGCCCCCACCCTCTACTTCTTCTTCCGCAAGCCCGCCACGACCACCGCCGAGCCCGCGAGGGCGGAACCCCGCACGGCCGAGCCCACTCCCACTCCCTGACGCCGGGCCACGCGGCGCAGTCATCGGCTACGCGGGGTCAACGGTGCGCTCGGGCGTCGGCTCGTCGGCCTCGCCGCTGCGGGCAGCGGCGAGTACCCAGGCGGGCGGGCTGTTGGCCCAGGCCATCGCTGCGAGCCGGTGCTCGCCCTGGGCGATGTAGGCGGTTCCCGCGGCCAGCACGGTCGTTCGCAGAACCGCGGGGACCTGCTCCTGGCCTCGGCGCCACGCAGTGCGGACCCTTCCGCGGCGGCGGTCAGCCTCGGCCTGCTCGCGACGTTCCTGCTCGGCGCGCACCTCGGCGGCCCTGGCCTCGGCCTCACGGATCTGCTGAAGGGCCTCGGCGGTGAGGATGTCGGCCTCCGCCCTGATCCGCTGGGCCTCGCGGTTGGTGGTGTGGACGGTGCGCTCGGTGTCTGCCTCGGCCCGCCCCGAGCCGCCCGGGCGAGCCGGGATCGAGGAGCACCGGTGCGGACCGCCGCGGTGCTCCTCACGTATGTCCGGCCGACCGTGGGAGGAACCCCTGCGAGCTGCTGGCCGGGCCGGGCCGGCCTCGCCCCGGGTCAGACCTTGCGGTCGTAGGCCACGGTGACCGGTGCGTGGTCGGACCAGCGCTCGAGGTGGGTGGCGGCGCGTTCGACGTGGGCCTCGGCGGCCATGGCGGCCAGGCCCGGGGTGGCCATCTGGTAGTCGATGCGCCAGCGGAACGACGCGTTTTCCAAAAGAGTCCACCCGTTCGAGTGGGGGTGGTTCGTGCACGTCTGCTGGCCTTGGCGGTAGGGGGCTACCCGTGGGCAGTATGACGACTGTGGTGCCGGTTCGGGCGGTGGTTGGTTCGCGTGTGTCGGACACGCACGGGCAGGGCGGGAAGGTGTCGCACCTGGTGCAGGCGGAGTCGGCGGCGCGGCACGCGCTCGCGAAGCAGTGGGAGATCGTCGGGTCGTTCGAGGATCTGGACGTCTCGGCGGAGGTCACGCCGTGGAAGCGTCCGGATCTGGGGCCGTGGCTCACCGATCGGCAGGGCGAGTGGGACGCGTTGGTGTGGGCGAAGGTGGATCGGGCGTTCCGGTCGGCGAAGGACTGCGCGGACGTGGCGCATTGGGCGGAGGAGAACCACAAGGTCCTGGTGTTCACCGACGACGGGATCACCTTGGACTACCGAAAGGGCCGCGAGTCGTCGTTCGGGAACGAGCTGGCGAAGGTGTTCCTGATGCTGGCCTCGATCTTCGCGGAGATGGAGCTCAAGCGGATCAAGGCCCGCGTCTCGGCGGCGCACAAGCACCTTCGGAAGACGGACCGCTGGGCCGGGGGTCAGCCGCCGTACGGGTACCGGATCGTCGACCGGCCTGGCGGCGGCCGCACGCTGGAGCCGGACCCGGTCACATCCGAGGCCGTGCGGTACATGGGAAAGCTGCTCCTGGAAGGCCAGAGCCAGTGGATGATCGCCACGGCCCTGGAAGCGGCCGGTTTCGACACCCCCGCCACCCACGTGTTCAAGCACCAGGGCGAGACGTACTCGAGCAAGCGCAAGACACCGCCGTCGAACCATTGGAACGCCTCCAGCGTCGGCAAGATCCTCCGCTCCCCGGCCACGATGGGCCTCAAGCTGATCGGCCGCTCCGTTAAGGCCCGCAAGCTCGCCCGTGACGCGAAGGGTCTGCCGATCCGGATGGCCAAGCCGCTCTTCACCGACGAGGAGTGGGCGGCGATCCAGGCCGCGATGGACGAGCGGTCCGTGACCCGAGAGCGTGCGAACGGGGCGGCGCCGTGGCTGGGCGTGGTGCACTGCGATCGGTGTGGCGACCGGCTCTACCGGCAGGAGAACCACGCCCGGAACGGTCGGATCTACGAGTACTACCGATGCGCGCGAAAGACCGGGAAACCGGCGTGCAAGGGGCAGTCCGTCAAGGGAGAGCGGGTCACCGCCGCGGTCGCGGCACTGGTGGTGCGCCTCGGCGGCCTGGCCATGACGGTGCGCAGGTTCGTCCCTGGAGAGGACCACACCGAACAGCTGAACCACGTCGCCCAGGCCATGAAGGACCTTCGGGAGGAGAAGCGTCGCGGCCTATTCGACTACCCAGGTGGCGACGACGAGTACGCCGAAGCCCTCGAGGTTTTCGTCGACGAACGCCGACGCCTCGCCGCCCTTCCGCAACGCCCCGCCGCGTGGATCGACGTCGAAACCGGCCAGACCTTCGCCGACGCCTGGACCCAGGCCGACCAGGAACACCGCCGCCAGTTGCTGATCGGCCTCAAAGCCAGGCTCTACATGGCGCCGACCGTCGAAGGCTGGCATCTACCCGCAGAACTTGAGGTACGAGTGCAGGCCACAGGGCTCACGCCGCGAGAGGGCGTACGACTCCGATACAGCGGTTAACGCTAAGGCGGTGATCACGGGTTCGGGGCAGGTCGTGGGCACGACTACCGCAGCTCGGCGTTCGGGTGGGGCTGGTCCTGGAGCCGTTCGCGGAGGTCGATCTCCTCGGGGGTGAGCGAGCCATCGGGCCGCCGGATGCGTACGGGCCCGGGTCGCAGTGGCAGACCGTCGTCGGCCGCGGTGGCCTCGGCTTCCGCGAGTGCCCGGTACAGGGAGGCGACCGACGTCGACTTGCCTGCGTTCGTCCCGGTCTTGATGGTCAGTTTCTTCGCGATCTCAGGGACAGGGACGCCCTTGGACCCTCAGCTGCCGCCTCCAGTGCGCAGTCGTACGAGAGAGCCGTCCAGCAACGGCTGTGGGCCGTCTCCGAAGACCTCACCGGCGTGACGTTCCCCGTCGCCCAATCCCAGCAGAATGAGATCCAGCCCGGACCGGCCATCACCAGTTAGCTTGCGCGCCCTACATCTGGTCGTCTTCATCCAGGCCGAGCCCGGCCACGTCCGGGTCACGCAGCGGGCGCAGGGCGTCAGCGGCCGGGGTGGAGGCGGTGACGCTGTAGCGGCCGAGGGCCGCGAGCATCCGGTCAGGGCAGTGGCACGGCGTGAAGGCAGGCATGGCGGCCGGGCCCCGGCAACGCGGTGAGCGGCCGGGCTGCCTCTCCTTCGATCGCCGCCCGGAATGCGCCCGTCTCATCCGCGTACACCGGTTCTCCGGCAGCGGTGTACGCACCGGTGAGGTGGACGACGACGACCTCGGGCGGCCCGTGCCTTGCGGGCGGGCCGGGCAGGGTGACCGCGTAGCGCTGGGGTCTGTCCATCGGTCGCCTCGCCTCATCCGGTGTGCGGTTGGGTGCTTGCCCGGGCAGCGCGGAGCGCTCCCGCTGTTTCAGGCGACGGCGGCCAGGTCCGCGCGGCCGAACAGCAGGGCGTAGCCGCGGGGTAGGTGGGTGAGGAGGCGGTCGGTGAGGTTGTCGTCGGTGAGGGTGGTGAAGGCGGCCAGGACGGAGGAGGCGTCCCAGCGGGCGGCGGTGAGGCTGGTGCCCAGGGTGTGGGCGAGGCTTTCGACGAATGCGGGGCCGGTGACGGGCGATGGGAGGGGGATCTGGGCGGCGAGGACGGCGCGGGCCCGTTCGGGCAGGGCTGCGGCGAGGTCGCAGCGCTCGTCGCCGGTGAGTTGGGAGCCGAGGAGGGCCAGGACGGCGTCAAGGACGCGTTCGGCTTCCTCGTCGGTGGGGTAGCGGCCGAGGTTGCGGACCTGCTGGAGGAAGTGGTGGTAGCGGGTCATGACCGTGGGGCCTTCCTGGGGCTGGCCGCCGGCGGGCCGCGGGCGTGTGAAGGGTGGTCAGGGTCAGGGTCGTGTCCCTGCGGTCGGGTGGCCGAACAGCAGGTCGTAGCCGGGTGGCAGCTGGAGCAGGATCTGGTCCAGGATGTCGTCGCCGGCGGCGTCGGCCACCGTGGACAGGACGGCGCCGATGTCCCACAGGGCCGTGGCCTCGGTGGCGCCCTCGATCCAGGCCGCGGTCGCGCGCACGAAGCGCTCGGGGGTGAGGGGCTCGGCGGCCTGCAGCGGGTTGAGCAGGATCAGGGCCATGGTCTCGGGCAGTCGGGTGGCCAGTTCGGCCCGCGCGTCGCCGACCAGATGGGCGCCGAGCAGGGCCAGGACCACCCGGGCGGCCCGCTCGGCCTCCTGCGGGGTGTCGTACTCACCGCGCTCCCGGACCTCCGCCAGGAACGCCTCCCATCGAAGCGTCATCGCGGTTCTCCCTCCGTCCCAAGGCCCGGCGCGCCCGGGCGACCTCAAGGCTCGACGGCCAGGTGCCGGTGCAGACCGGTCAGCTTGAGCAGCCGCACCACACAGCGGCCGGCCCCGCGCAGGACCATGCGGGCACCGCACCGGTCGGCCTGGTTGCGGGCCCGGACCAGGGCGCCCAGACCCGCGCAGTCCATGAACGTCACCTCTGACAGATCCAGCACCACCTCCCGGTGTGACCCGAGCGCGGTGGCCAGAGCACGGCGCAGCGAGGGTGCGGCGTCGAGGTCGATCTCGCCGTGCGCCCGCACGATGAAGGGCTGGTTGCTCTGGCCGGTCATGGCGTTTGTGCGTCGCTGCGGGTAGGCCGGCCCGGCGGTCGGGGGGTGTTCCGGCCGCCCCTGTCGATCGAGGGGGGAGAGATCGGGGAGGCCGGAACGGCGTCGGGGAACGGGTCAGGCCTGGATCTGCTTGCGGCTTCCGCTGTGGCTGATCGCGACCTTGCGGGGCTTGGCCTTCTCGGCGACCGGGATCTTCAGGGTCAGCACGCCGGCGTCGTAGTCGGCGGTGATCCCGGCGGGGTCGAGGGTGTCGGAGAGCATGACCTGGCGGGAGAACACGCCGAGCGGGCGCTCGGACAGCTCCCACTTGATGCTCTCGCCTTCCTGGCGCGGGCGGCGTTCGGCCTTGACGGTGACCATGTTCCGCTCGACGTCGATGTCGATCGCGTCCGGGTCCACCCCCGGCAGGTCGAAGCAGATCACGTACTCGTCACCGGCCCGGTAGGCGTCCAGCGGCATCGGCGTCGGACGCGACCAGGTGCCGGTCGTGTTGAGGAACTGCTGGGTCAGCCGGTCCAGCTCGCGGAACGGGTCAGTGCGCAGCAGCATTGCGAAACACCTCCATGGATCGAATGGGTGCCAGTGCGCTTCACCTGACTCCTTTCTAGCGCGTCATCCATCCGATGACAACTTGCCGTGTCGCCTATAGAGTGACTTCATGAGCGAGAAGTCCCGCAGAGCCGCCCCCGACGCCCCTCCGCCGGTCGGGCCCGCCTCATTCCTGGCGGCCGCGGCGGCGCTGGCCGCCATCGACGACGCCGTCCGCACCGCCCAGAACCCCGCCTCCCAGCCCCCGACCGCCCCTGGCGAGCAGGAAGGCCCCGAACAGGCCCTGGCCGCAATCGTCCTGCTGCGCGAACTGCGCGGCCAGCTCGCCGGCTGGGAAGCCGGCCTGGTGGAGAGCGCCCGGGAGGCCGGCGCCACCTGGACCGACCTCGCCCGGCCCACGGGTGTCGCCAGCCGCCAGGCCGCCGAGAACCGCTACCTG
>NZ_JAIZ01000325.1:10729-30488 GCF_000710465.2 Kitasatospora sp. MBT63
GAAGCCCGCCGCCGGCGACGCTTCGCGGTCCGCTACCGGCGCCGAACGGGTCAAGGCCGTCCGCGACCGGCGGGCCGCCGACCGATCGGTCACCGTCTGGGCCCGCGACAACGCCGCCGAGCTGTGGGTCCTCGCCGCCCAGATCGCCACGGCCGCACTCGCTCCCGGCGCCCGTCCTGCCCGGGCCGCCCTGACCGCCGCCCTCGGCGCCACCGACCCCGCCGACCTCATGGAGCCCCTCGCCGCCATCCGCCCCCACCTCGGCACCGGCCAGGGCGACCTCGCCACCCGCCTCGACGCCCTCACCCACCACACCACCCGGCTCCGCGATGACAGCGACCGACGCCGCGCCTGACCCCGTCGCCGCCGCCGAAAGGCGCTGGCAGGACCTCCTGGACCAGATCCACGACCTCGAAGCGCGAGTGGCCGCCACCACGGGCACCGTCAACGCCGTCCTCGACCACCACCTCGCCCGGCTCGACGCCCTGCCCCACCACCTCACCCACCCCAACTGGCCACTGCCCGAACCTGATCCGGGCAGTCCGCAAACCAATCCGGCGAACAACCGGCCTGCCTGACAGGGCCGGGAGCCACCGCAAAGGGAGTGTCATGATTCAATCGTGATAGTCCCGCCTGTGGCGGGTCGCTGTGCCTGGAGCGGGACGCGCAGCGGGGTAGTAGATGTCGGGCCTGGACTGGTCGCTGCCGGACCCGATGTTGACCGTAGCGGTGAACAGTCCCGAGCTGCACGCGGGGTAGGCAGCTGAACCGAAGTGGGACAGCTGTCGCTGGGGGCTGGAGGTGCACGCGCACCCAGTGGTGGTGCGTTCCCGCCTTGGCGCCGGCCTGTCCGGTGCGTTCCCTGAGATCCGGGACACCGCGCTCGCCCAGCTGCCGGAGGGCACCGGGCTGGACGGGGAACTCGTGGTCTGGGAGGACTGGCGGCTCGCCTTCGATGCGCTCCAAGCCCGTGCCGGTGCGCGGGGCGCCCCGGCGGCGGCAGCGTCCCGGGGGCGGCCACCGCACTTCGTGGCGTTCGACCTGTTGCACTGATTGGGGATCTTTGAATCTCCTCACCCTGTGCTGAGGATGGCCCCGGAGTTGCTCGCCCTGATTCCTCGGGCGTGCACGTGCGCTGATCTGCAGGTGGATGCCGAACTCGACGGCCGGCTCTAGATCGGGTGGCTGGGTGGGCACGTGGGAGCGGTCTCAGGGTTCGATGACGAGGTGTTCGATGAGGTCGTCGCGCAGCGTGAACCGATAGCGGAGATCGATGGTGGCGCCGGGGAAGTTGCCTTCGAGGTGGTGTGTGGCGATGTAGTGGGCCGTGTCGGCCTCCTGAGCGTTCGTGAGGCGGATGGTGTAGGTGAATTCGTTTGCGGATCGGTCCAGCCACTGCTCAATCGCGGCGCTGCCCCGGTAGGTGTTGCCGTCGTCGGTCACTGTGGCGTCGTCGGTGAACGTCGTGATCGCGGTGCCGGTGTCGTGGGCGCGGTGCGCTGTGAGGTAGCGGGTGATCACCTCGGGCAGGTCGTCCGGGGTGATGGTGCGGGGCTGGTTGTCGTGCATGACGCTCCTGATGGTGGTGGCGGGTTCAGACGGTGGGGGTGGTGCCGCCGTCGATGACGTGTTCGGCGCCGACGATGGCCGAGGCGCGATCGGAAACGAGGAAGGCGACGAGCTCGGCGACCTCCTCGGGCCGGTTGGGACGACCGAGCGGGATGCCACCCAGGGAGTCCATCAGCCGGCCCAGCGCCGCTTCCTGGCTGATGCCGGCGTCGTGGGCGATCCGGGCGACGAGGTTGTCCGCGGCCGAGGTCTGCACGAAGCCGGGCGAGACGGTGTTGACGCGGACGCCGTGCGGGGCGACCTGGTTGGCCAGGCCCTTGCTGTACGTGGTCAGGGCGGCTTTGGCAGCGGCGTAGGCCAGGGTGCCGTTCCACAGCGGCATGCGGCGCTGGATCGAGGTGACGTGCACGACCGCGCCGTTGCCCGCGGCGATCATGTGTGGCAGGAGTGCCCGGTCCAGACGGACGGCGGCCAGCAGGTTCGTGTTCAGTTCCCTGGCCCAGTCGTCCTCGCCGAGCGCGGCGAATCCTCCTGCCGGCGCCTCGGACCCACCGAGGGTGTTGACCAGGATGTCGACGCCTCCCACGCGGGCTTCCACCTCCGAGGCGACCTGGGCGGCCCCCTGGGCGGTGGACAGGTCGGCGGTGATGAACATCTTCTCCTCGATGTCGTCGGGGTGGCTGCGGGCGGTGACCAGTACGGTCGCGCCGGCCTCGGCGAGCCGTCGGGCGATCGCGGCTCCGGTGCCCTTGGTGCCGCCGGTGACCAGAGCGCGTCGGCCTTCGAGGGATTCGCTGATGGATGTGGTCACGGTGTGCTCCGTTCCCGGGGGCGGGTGGTCAAGGCGTCACCCCCGTCCCTGCTGCTAAAATAGAAGCTACTAACTTCGACTTTAGCAGTAACTGAGGGGATGGTCGCCTTGGCAAGCCGGATCAGGCTGGAGGACCGGGAGTGCCCACTGTCCACGACGGTGGAACACGTCGGCGAGTGGTGGACACTGCTGATCCTTCACGACGCCTTCGACGGCTACACCCGCTTCGACCAGTTCCAGGAGAGCCTGGGCATCTCCTCCAGCATGCTCACCACCCGGCTGAAGACCCTGGTCGCGGACGGTCTGCTGGAGCGCCGGCCCTACCAGAGCAGCCCCGTCAGGCACGAGTACGTCCTGACCGAACTCGGGCGCTCGCTGCGCCCGGTGATCGTCGCCCTGGCCGCGTGGGGCAACCACCGCCTCACGCCGACGGAGCGCAGCATGATCCTCGTCGACGCGCACAGCGGCGAGGAAGTCGAGCCCGTCGTCGTCGACGCCAAAACCGGCCGCCGACTCGACGACAGCACCGCCTACGTCTTCACCGCGGGCCCCGCAGCCAGCGACGCGATGCGCAGCCGCTACGCGGCACGGCCGGCCATTCCCGCGGAAGAGGCGTAAGCCCGCCCGGAAGAGCCTCGTACAGCCTTGAGCAGGGCCGCGAGCACGGGCTGCACCTGACCGCCTCGCAGCAGCGGTTATCGCTGGCGTGATACCTGCCAACCCTCCCGAGTCGTTGAGAACTGAATCGAGTGAGGCGAGGAGCAACACCGCTCGTTTCCAAGACTCACCAGCAGCACTCGGGCGAGGCCGACCGGCGGTATCGGTAAGTCAGGGCTTTTGGTACTTGCGGAATGGGATGTCTTGCTGATCGTCTCCGGTACGCGCGGGGGACCGGCAGGGCCGGCGGAACCGCAGGTCTGGTGGATGCCCCGCTCAGATCAGCAGGTCGAAGAGTTCGAAGGCCTCGTCCCACTGGTCCGTGGAGGGGCGGCGGGTGTCGCGGGCGATGGTTTTGAGGGCGCGGGCGAGGGCGACGCTGAGGCCGCCGGCCAGGTCGGGCAGCCGCTGTTGGGTGTCCTCGGCGGCCTCCATGCCGAGGGTCGGGCGGGCGGCGAGCTGGTCGAGCAGGGGGCGCAGTTCGATGCCCTCCTCCAGCTTGTCGAAGGCGTGGATGCTCTCCTGCAGGCCTTTGGTGACCGGGAGGTCCTGCGGCTCGATGATGTCCCGGCCGTTGGCCTTGGCATTGGCCGTGCCGATGAGGAAGAGGTCGTAGAGCTTGGCGTCCACGAAGTCGTTGTAGCGCTTGAGGTCGTTCTTGTGGACATCGAGGCCGGCGGCTGCGCGGAAGAAGCGCTCGAACTTGGGAATACCCATGACGGGCATGGCATGTTCCTTTCTTGCGTCGATGGACGAGCTGAGGTCATCCGATGGCGGGTGGTCTCACCTCCTCGAGGTGCTCGTGGGCCAGGCGGACGGCCATGGCGCCCTCGCCCACTGCGGAGGCCACCCGCTTGACCGAGCCGCTGCGGACGTCGCCGACGGCGAAGACCCCCGGCAGGCCGGTCTCCAGGGCGAGTGGGGCGCGGCCCAGGGGTTTCCAGAGGTCCGCTGCCACATGGGCCACGTCCTGCCCGGTCGGAATGAAGCCGCGCGGGTCCAGAGTGACGGCGCCCGCGAGCCAGGAGGTGGCAGGGCTCGCCCCGATGAAGACGAACAGGGCGCGGGCCTCCAGCACCTGCTGCTCGCGGGTGCGGTTGTCCTGGACGACGACGGCTTCGACCCGGTCCTCGCCGGTGACCTCCTGGACCTCGGTGTGCAGCCGGACGTGGATCCGCGGGTTCTGCTCGATCCGGTCGATCAGATAGCGGGACATGTTGTGGCCCAGGTCTTCGCCGCGGACCAGCAGGTGCACGGCGGGCGACTCGCGCGCCAGGAACAGGGCTGCCTGGCCGGCAGAGTTGCCGCCGCCGACGACGGCCACCGTGTCAAGGCGGCAGGTCCGCGCCTCCCAGAGGGTGGCGGCGTAGTGGACCCCGAGTCCTTCGAACCGCTCGACGCCGCGGGCGGGCAGCCGCCGGTAGCGTGCGCCGGTGGCGACCACCACGTTGTTGGCGGCGACCGTGCTGCCGTCGGCGAGCCGTACCACGTTGGCACCGTCGCGCTGTTCGAGGCCGGCGGCCTCGGCGGGTACGGTGATCCGGGCGCCGAACCGGGTGGCCTGCACGACGGCGCATTCGGCGAGCTCCATGCCGGAGATCCCCGCGGGGAAACCGAGGTAGTTTTCGATCCGGGAGGACGTGGCGGCCTGGCCGCCGGTCGCCACCGCGTCCAGGACGACGGTGGAGAGCCCCTCGGAGGCGCCGTATACTGCTGCGGCCAGGCCTCCGGGCCCCGCGCCGATCACCACGAGGTCGAGGACTGCCCTCGCGACGGTCTCGGTCCGCAGCCCGATCACCTGGGCGAGTTCGGCGTTGGAGGGATTGCGCAGCACCCGGTGCTCGTGCCAGACGACAATCGGAGTCTCCTCCGGAGCGATGCCGAGACGCGTCAGCAGCGCCTCGGCCTCGGTGTCCTTCTCCAGATCGGCCCAGCGGTGCGGGAGGCGATTGCGGGCGGCGAAGTCCAGCAGGCGCCGGGTGTCGGGGGAGAAGGCGGAGCCGATGATACGGAAGCCCGTGCCCGCGCCGGCCAGGATCGTGCGGCGCAGCAGGTAGGCCCGCAGGATCACGTCGCCGAGCGCGGGTTCTCGGCTGAGCAGGTCGCGCAGGGCGGCCAGACCCACCGCGAGAACCTCGCCGGGCGTGCTCACCAGCGCGCCGAGGAGGGCGGTCTGGCCCTCCAGTACGCCGAGTTCGCCGAGGAAGCTGCGCGCCTCGTGCAGGTGGACGAGCTGCTGCTGCTCGCTGTGGCCTTCGACCACGGCCACCGTGCCGCTGAGGACCACGAAGAACTCCTCGCTGGGGTCGCCCGCCCGGACGAGCTGTTCCCCCTCGCGGACCGGCCGTACCTGTCCGCAGGATCTGAGGATCGCGATCTGGTCGTCCGACAACAGCGGATAGGCGCCGTGGACGTCAGCTGTCGGCGTGAGCGTCGGCACGATGGACTCCCTTCGGTGGAAACGGACGTCGGCTCAGACCATCGCCTCATGCACGAAACACCACCGCCAGTCCTCGCCGGGTTCGAACGACCGAACGATCGGGTGCGCGTGGGTCGCCGCGTGACCGCGGGCGTGCCGCATCGGCGAGGAGTCGCAGCAGCCGACGTTGCCGCAGGTCAGGCACAGGCGCAGGTGCAGCCACGGAGTCCCCGTGCGCAGGCAGGCCTCGCAGCCCTGAGGTGTTCTGGGCGCCACGGGCCGAACCATGGACAGGTGCGGGTCGGGAAGGCTGGTCATCATGGGCTCCCGGAGGTGGAGTCGGCCGGTCCGCGGGACGCAGCGAGCGACTCGCCCACCCACCGGCGCAGCGCGTTGGCGGGCACGGCTCCGGTCTGGCGGGCGACGGGCCTGCCGTGGTCGAGGATCAGCAGGGTGGGTACGGCTTGGACCTCGAACCGCCGTGCCAGGGCCGGCGACTTGTCGATGTCGACCTTGACGAGTTTGATCCGGCCGGCCAGGTCCTTGGCGACCTGTTCGAGGGCTGGGCTCACCATGCGGCAGGGGCCGCACCAGGTGGCCCAGAGGTCGACGAGCACGGGCAGGCTCGCCTGCTCGGCGACCTCCCCGAAGTCGGTGTCGCCCGCTTCGGCGATCCACGGCAGCGGGGCATGGCAGTTTCCGCAGCGCGGGCTGCCCTCCGCCGCGGCGGGTACGCGGTTGGTCCGGCCGCAGTTGGTGCAGGCGACCGTCGGCAGCGAGGCCCCGCCGCCTTCGGTACTGCCGTCACGGCCCCTGCGGTCGGCGCGGCCTTCCGGAGAAGTGGTCATCACTGCTCCTGCAGCTCGTCCTGGAGGGTTACGGTCAGTTCGGCGGCCCTGGCGTCGACCAGGATGGTCACGCCTTCGCGTGCCTCGCCGCTGAGCAACGCGCGGCCGATCCTGGTCTCGACCTCGTGCGCGATGAAGCGGCGCAGCGGCCGGGCGCCGTAGACCGGGTCGTAGCCCTCGGCCGCGATCAGCCGGCGGGCGTCCTCGGTGAGTACCAGGTCGATCCGCTGCTCGGCGAGGCGGTGGCGCAGGTCCTCCAGCAGCAGGTCCACGATGCGCTCGATCTGCGCGATGCCGAGCGGGTGGAAGAGCACGATGTCGTCCACCCGGTTGAGGAACTCGGGCCGGAAATGGCCGTTGAGTTCGCCCATGACCAGGTCCCGGACCTCAGGCTTGATCTCGCCGGCCTGGGTGGCGTCCTGGAGCAGATACTGGGAGCCCAGGTTCGAGGTCATGATGATGACGGTGTTGCGGAAGTCGACGGTACGGCCCTGCGCGTCGGTGATCCTGCCGTCGTCCAGTACCTGGAGGAGCGTGTTGAAAACGTCGGCGTGCGCCTTCTCGATCTCGTCGAACAGGACGACTGAGTACGGCTTGCGGCGCACCGCCTCGGTCAGCTGACCGCCTTCCTCGTAGCCCACGTAGCCGGGGGGCGCGCCGACCAGGCGGCTGACGGTGTGCCGCTCCTGGTACTCGCTCATGTCGAGTCGGATCATGTTGCTCTCGCTGTCGAACAAAGCGGCGGCCAGCGTCTTGGCCAGCTCGGTCTTCCCGACGCCGGTCGGGCCGAGGAAGATGAACGAGCCGATCGGCCGGCGCGGGTCGCGTACCCCGGAGCGGGCCCGGATCACCGCGTCGGCGACGAGCTGGACGGCCTCGTCCTGGCCTACGACCCGCTCGCGCAGGATCTCGTCCAACTTGAGCAGCTTCTGCCGCTCGCCCTCCTGGAGCCGGGTGACGGGGATGCCGGTCCACGCGGAGACGATCTCGGCGATCTCCTCGGCGGTCACCACCTCACGCAGCATCCGGCTCTTGCCCTGCTTGTTGGCGAGCTGTTCCTCCTCGGCGGCCAGCCGGCGCTCCAGTTCGCTGACGGTTCCGTAGCGCAGTTGGGCGGCCCGGTTGAGATCGTAGGCCCGTTCGGCCTCCTCGGCCTCCTGCCGGGCGCGTTCCAGTTTCTGGCGCAGTTCCTGGACCTTGCGGATGGCCTGGCGCTCGGCCTCCCACTGGGCGTGCTTGGCGTCCACCTCAGCGCGCAGGTCGCCCAGTTCACGCCGCAGGTCCTCCAGGCGGGCGCGGCTGGCCGGGTCGGTCTCAAGGTCCAGCGCGGCCTCCTCGATCTCCAGCCGGGTGGCCCGGCGGGTGAGTTCGTCGAGTTCGGCGGGCATGGAGTCGATCTCGGTCCGCAGCCGTGCGCAGGCCTCGTCGACCAGGTCGATGGCCTTGTCCGGGAGGAAGCGGTCGCTGATGTAGCGGTGACTGAGGGTGGCAGCGGCGACCAGCGCGCCGTCCTGGATCTTGACGCCGTGGAAGATCTCCAGCCGCTCCCGGATGCCGCGCAGGATGGAGATCGCGTCCTCGACGGTCGGCTCGTCCACCTGGACGGTCTGGAAGCGGCGTTCCAGGGCCGCGTCGGACTCGATGTGCTTGCGGTACTCGTCCAGCGTGGTGGCGCCGATCATGTGCAGCTCGCCGCGCGCCAGCATCGGCTTGAGCATGTTGCCCGCGTCCATCGCGCCCTCGGCGGCGCCGGCCCCGACGACGGTGTGCAGCTCGTCCACGAACAGCAGGATCCGGCCCTCGGCTCCCTTGACCTCGGACAGCACGGCCTTGAGGCGCTCCTCGAACTCGCCGCGGTATTTCGCGCCGGCCACCAGCGAGCCCATGTCGAGCGAGAACACCGTCTTGTCCCGCAGCCCTTCCGGCACGTCGCCGCGCACGATCCGCTGGGCCAGGCCCTCCACGATGGCGGTCTTGCCGACGCCCGGTTCGCCGATCAGCACCGGGTTGTTCTTGCTCTTGCGGCTGAGGATCTGGATCACCCGCCGGATCTCCGCGTCACGCCCGATCACCGGGTCGAGGCGACCGCTGCGGGCCTCGACGACGAGGTCGCGCCCGTACTTCTCGAGGGCCTCGTACGCTTCCTCGGGATTGGCGGAGGTGACCCGTTGATTCCCGCGCACGGTGGTCAGGGCGGTGAGGAAGGAGTCCTTGGTGACGCCCTGTTCACCGAGCCGCCGGCCGGCTGCGGTGGTCGAACCCTCGTCCACCAGGGCCAGCACCAGGTGCTCGGTGGAGACGTACTCGTCCTTGAGCCGCTTGGCCTCCTGCTCCGCGGTGTCGAGCAGTCGGGCCAGCCGCTGGGTCACCGTCACTCGGCCGGGGGCGGCGCCCGGACCGGTCGTGCGGGGACGCTTGGCGAGATCGGCCTCGACGGCGGCCCGTAGTGCTGCCGGGTCTGCGCCGGCACCGGCCAGCAGACGGGTGGTCAGGCCGTCCTGCTGATCGAGCAGGGCCAGCAGCAGATGCTCCCCGTCGACCTCGGTCTGGCCCAGACGTACCGCGACGTTCTGCGCTTCCTGCAGCGCTTCCTGGGACTTCTGGGTGAGGCGATTCATGTCCATGGTGTCTGCTCCTTGGCGGCTCGTTCGCTGCGCCGCAGTGCGATTTCCAGGCGCTCGATGCGGTCGAGCAGGTCCAGGACGACGCCGATGGCCGCGTAGTTGAGGCCCAGTCCGGTCCGCAGCCGCTGCACCCGGGCGATGGCCGACGGCGCGCTCGGCCGGAACCACAGCCGGCCCCGGGCATCACGCTCGGCGTCCACCAGCCCGAGGGCGACGAAGCGGCTGACGAGTTCGGGCGACAGTCCACTCCTGCTGGCCACTCCGGCGATGGGGAGCTGGTAGGGGCTGGGGCTGATCCGGTAGACCCGGACCAGGGGATAGGCGGCCCTGGTGCCGGGCTGTCCCGTGCCTTCGACGGGAGAACGCTGTTCGGCTCTCATGTCTGATTCCTCGGGTCGAAGGAGGAGACGGCCGCCAGTTCCTCGAACAGCTCGCGCTCACGCGGGCTGGGCGAGGGCGGCACCATTACCTGGATTTCGGCATAGAGGTGACCGGGGGAACCGTTGGGGTCGGGCATCCCCTCGCTGCGCAGCCGCAGCCTGCGGCCGGTGGAGGTACCGGGCGGCACATGCACCTTGACCGTCCCGCCCGGACCGGAGACCGGCACCGTCGCCCCCAGCGCGGCCTCCCAGGGGGTAACCGGCAGGTCGACGTGGATGTCGCGCCCGACGAGCCGATAGCGCGGATGGGGGGCGATGCGGACCACCAGATAGAGGTCCCCGGCGGAACCCGGGCCGCGGCCCCGGCCGCCCTCCCCCGCGAGCCGAATGCGCTGCCCGTCGACGACGCCGGCCGGGATGGTGACGTCGTAGCTGCGCTCCCCGCCGGGACCGCCGAGGGTGATCTTCCGCCGGCCGCCGCGGTACGCCTCCTCCACACTGAGCGTGAGTTCGGCCTCCTGGTCCGCGCCGGGGATCGGGCTGCCCCGTCCGGCGCCCCCCGCCCGGCCGCCGAACATACCTCCGAAAAGATCTTCGAAGTCCACGCCGGAGGTGCCGAAGCCGGTCTCCGTCCAGGTCCGGGCGCCTGCCCGGTCGGCGCCTCGGGTGCCGCCGAAGGGACTGCCGCGGTACGCGCCGGCTCCGCCGCCGAAGCCCTGGGCGGCCGCGACACGCTCGTCGTAGTCCTCCGGAATCTGCCGGAAGTCGGGGCCGAAGCGGTCGTAGCGGGACCGGGTGTCGGGGTCGGACAGCACGCTGTATGCCTCGTTGATCTGCTTGAAGCGCTCCTCTGCGGCCGGATCACGGTTGACGTCCGGGTGGTAGCGGCGGGCCAGGGTACGGAACGCCTGCTGGATCTCGGCGGCGTCGGCGGTTCGGGGGACGCCCAGCACCTCGTAGTAGTCCTCTGCCATGGCGGCGTCACTCCTGCTTGCGGGTGACCGCTACCGCGGCCGGCCGCAGCTGGTGGCCGGGCTCGCCGTACCCGGGCCGCAGCACCTGGACGACGGTGCCCGCAGGTGTGTCCGGTTCATCCACCACGGACACCACCTCGTGCTGCTCGGGGTGGAAGGGGACGCCGGTCTCGTCGTGCCGGGGGTAGCCGAGGCTTCGCAGCACCTCGACGGCCTGGTCGCGCACCGCCCGGACTCCGCTGACGATCGTGCCGGGGTCGCCGGCGCCCGCGTGGGCGAGGGCCAGTTCGAGGTTATCGACGACCGGGAGGAACGCCGCGGCCACCTTGGCCCGCTCAGCCTCCCGTTCCCGCGGAAGCTCACGGGCGTAACGCTTGCGGAGGTTGTCGAGGTCGGCGAGGGCTCGCCGCCACCGATCCTCCAGCTCCTCGACCTCGGGGCGGCGGGGCGGCTGCTGCTCCTGCACCGCGGCTTCGGGGGCCCGTGGGCCCGTCTGCGGTGCGGGCGTCCGCTCGGGCGACGCCTGCTCGGGCTCGGGAGGGGAGCGGTTCTCGGCGGGACGCGTCTGTTCCTGATCGGACATGTCGCCGCCTCAGCTCCGGTCGAACTCGGCGTCGATGACGTCGTCGTCGCCCCTCGGGGAGCCGCCCTCGGGACCCTGGCCGGGCGCTGCCTCGCCGGGCTGGGCGCCGCCCCCGGCTCCGCCCGGTCCGGCGGCGTGGGCGGCCAGCGCCGCGTAGATCTGCTGGAGTTCGGAGGCCAGGCTCCGGGACCGTTCCGTCGGCGCCTCCTCCTTGACAGCGGAACGGGCCTCGTCGATGAGCAGTCGGGCGCGGGCCCGCTCGTGCTCCGGAGCGGCGTCGCCCAGGTCGTCCAACCGGCGCTCCACCTGGTACGCGGCGGCGTCGAGCTCATTGCGGGCGTCGATAGCCTCACGCAGGGCCAGGTCGCTGGTGCGGTTGCTCTCGGCCTCGTTGATCATCCGCTCGACCTCGGAGGGGTCGAGGTTGGAGCCCTCACTGATGGTGATCGACTGCTCGGCGCCGGTGTCCCGGTCCTTGGCGCTGACCTTGAGGATGCCGTTGGCGTCGATGTCGAAGGTGACCTCGATCTGGGTCTCCCCACGCCGGGCCGGCCGCAGGTTCTCCAAGCGGAAGCGGCCCAGCACCCGGTTGTCGGCGGCCAGCTCGCGTTCGCCCTGGAGCACGACGATGTCCACGGCCGGCTGGTTGTCCTCGGCCGTCGAGAAGGTCTCGGACCGGCGGGCGGGGATGGTGGTGTTCCTCTCGATGATCTTGGTCATCACGCCACCGGCTGTCTCCACGCCCAGTGACAGCGGGGTGACGTCTAGCAGCAGGACGTCCTTGACCTCACCCTTGAGCACGCCGGCCTGGACGGCGGCGCCCAGCGCCACGACCTCGTCGGGGTTGACGCTCATGTTCGGGTCCTTGCCGCCGGTCAGCCGGCGGACCAGGTTCTGCACGGCCGGGATGCGGGTCGAGCCGCCGACGAGGATGACCTCGTCGATGTCGTTGTCGGTGACCTTGGCGTCGCCCATCGCAGTCCTGACCGGCTCGAGGCAGCGCTCCACCAGGTCCGAGGTGATCTGCTCGAACGTGGAGCGGCGGACCGTCTCGGTGAGGTGCTTAGGCCCGGAGGCGTCCGCCGTGATGAACGGCAGGCTCACCTGGGTCTGAGTGACCGAACTCAGCTCGGTCTTCGCCTTCTCCGCCGCCTCGAACAGCCGCTGCAGAGCCTGCGGGTCCTTGCGCAGGTCGATGCCCTCGGCCTTCTGGAAGCCGTCCGCCAAGTGGTCCACCAGACGGCGGTCGAAATCGTCGCCACCCAGGTGGGAGTCGCCCGCCGTGGCACGGACCTCCACCACACCGTCGCCCACGTCCAGCAGGCTGACGTCGAACGTGCCGCCGCCGAGGTCGAAGACCATGACCGTCTCGTGGCCCTTCTTGTCCAGCCCGTAGGCCAGCGCCGCGGCGGTCGGCTCGTTGATGATCCGCAGCACCTCGAGGCCTGCGATCCTCCCGGCGTCCTTAGTGGCCTGGCGCTGGGCGTCGTTGAAGTAGGCAGGTACGGTGATGACCGCCTCGGTCACCTTCTCGCCGAGCGACTTCCCGGCGTCGTCGGCGAGCTTGCGCAGCACCTGCGCGCTGATCTCCTCCGGCGCGTACTGCTTTCCCCTCACCTCGAAGCGGGCCACCCCGCCGGGCCCTTCGACGACGTCGAAGGAGACCGCCTTGGCCTCGTCGGAGATCTCGTCGTAGCGACGTCCGATGAACCGCTTCGCGGAGGTGATGGTGCCTTTGGGGTTGAGGATCGACTGCCGGCGCGCGAGCTGTCCGACCAGCCGCTGGCCGTCGTCGGAGAAGGCGACCACCGACGGGGTCGTCCTGGCCCCCTCCGCATTCGGGACGACCGAGGGCTCACCACCCTCCCAGACCGCGATGACCGAGTTGGTGGTGCCGAGATCGATGCCAACTGCCTTCGCCATGGGAATCTCCTCCGTCGCGACGCGGGACCGGTCGGCGGGCAGCCAGGCGAACGGACGGCGTACCACACCCAGTAGCAGCCTGGCGCGGTACGCGGCGCACTTCCCCGCCCCGGCAGGACCAATCCGCGCTGCGGTTTCGGTCCCCGAGGACGGGGACGCGACACGGTTCGTCGTGGGAACGCGTGTCGAGCGGCGTAGCGTGTACGTAGGGAGGCCGCCGTCGAGCCGCGAATGGACCTGCTATGGACGCTGTGCCTTCTCCGACCGCTGGTCCCCTCCGCCCCGTCCCGCGGCCAGCGGCAGCGCAACACGCACTGCTACGCCTGGTGACGGTGATGCTCGACGGTGAGGACGAACGCGAGGTGCTGTGGGGGGGCATGGCGGCGATCGCCGCCACCGGCCCTTTCACCGCCGAAGCGGCCTATGCCGTCCACAACGGTCTGGCGCGGCGCTGCCCACCACTCCGGGCGGCTTCCACCGCGGTCGCCCGGCCCGGGGATGCGGCGCGGGAACCCGAGGCGGGCCCAACCGGCGGAGCCCCGGGTGAAGCAGCCGCTGCCGACGTGGTGGCCGCCGACCTGCTCGACCGGCGGATCGACTCCCTGGACGGCCGCAGCCACCACCTGCACGAGCCGGGCGGACCGTGGGCGTGGGCCATCGCACTGCGGTACCGGGAAACCTGCCTCGGCTATCTCGTCGTCCGGTCCTTGAACACACCCTCGGCTGAAGAGACCGCTCTGACCGATCTGCTCGCGCGGCAGACCGGGACAGTCCTTGGGCGCCTCACCGGGCACCGGGGCGAGCCAGCCGCCGGGTCCGGGGACATATCGGTGAGCGGGGACCCGTCCGACACCGGGAGCCTGCCGGAGCCCGAGGACGGCTCACCCACCGTGGCCCTCGGCAGGAGAACTGCCTCCGCCCTGGCCTCGCGGCTCGCCACCTATGAGGCGCTCTCCCGCGCCGCCGTCTCCGGCAGAGGCGAGGCGGGAATCCTCCAGGCCCTGCACGAGCACACAGGATTCGCGGCCCTCACCGAGGACCGCTTCGGCAACCCTCGGGCCTGGGCAGGTCACTGCGCGGGCGGCCCCCAGAGCGGAGTCGGCAGCGGAACCCGCCCCGAGTCGGAAAACCGGCGCCGGGACGCCCTGATGCACCGCGCGCGGCGCCAGCCCGGCGCCGCTCGGGACCGTGACCGGCTGGTCATGCCCATCGAGATGGCGGGAGACCCGCTCGGCGTCATCGTGCTGGAGGACCCGGACCAGCGGGCGACGGAAGCGGACACATCGGCGCTCGAACAGGCCGCTCGGGTGCTGGCTCCCCTTCTCTTCCACGAGCGCAGACTGGCTGAGCTAGAGCCCCACCTGCGCCGTGACCTGGTCGACCGGCTGGTCTCAGGTGAGGGGACCAAGGACGCCTTCACGCAGGCATCAGCCCTGGGCCACGACCTGCACCGGCCGCACAAAGTCGCCGTACTGGAGTGGCCGGGGGCACCCGAGGGGGCCGCGCTCTGCGATGCGGTGACACGGGCGGCGGAACGGTTGCGCCGGGACGTGCTCGTCGGCTCTCGTGGCGCGACAGCCGTCGTCCTGATGACCGGTGAGGACCCGCGTCATCCGGGAGACGAGCTGTACAAGGCCGTCTCCGAGGACCTTGGCACCGGCGCAGGCGCGATCGGGATCGGCGGCCCGTGCGTGGTCCTCACCGATCTGCCGCACTCCTACGACGAGGCCGTCCGCGCCCTCGCCGTCCGCCGCCGTTCCCAGGACCCCTACGGCAGCACCGCCTTCGACGAACTGGGGCTATGCCGCATGATGGGCACCGGCGAAGGCGAGCGGGAAGCCGACCTCTTCGTCCAGGTATGGCTGGGCCGGCTGCTGGACTATGACGCCCAGCACCACACCGAGCTGGTCATGACACTCTCGCGCTACCTGGAGAGCGGCTGCAGCTACGACGCGACCTCCGAGATGCTCCTCATCCACCGCAGCACAGTCCGCTACCGCCTCCAGCGCATCGGCGAGATCACCGGCCACGACCTCGGCGTCGTGGAGACACGCCTCAATCTGCACATTGCCACCCACATCCACAACGTGCTCGACCCGCCGTGTTGAGTCGCGGGCGAGCCAGGGCGTCCGGCTTTTTGCAGAACGAGTCGTTTCCCTGAGCGGCGTCCGGCCCGTCCACTGCCAACGGGTGGAAGCTTCGCCGTGTGGGGTGCGGCGCGGTGACGGGCAAGCGAACGCCTTGGTGCTGCCCTGCCCGGGTGTGGCTGTGGCCGGGAGGGCCTCACCTGGGCGCTCCATCTTCCCCCAGTACTATACGAGTTGGCCGAAATCGAAGACCGCCGTGACGGGTGCGTGGTCGGACCAGCGCTCGGCGTGCGAGGCGGGCCGCTCGACGTAGGCCTCGATGCAGGTGGCCGCGAGCATCTGACTGGCCATCAAATAATCAATCCTCCAGCCGGCGTCGTTGTCGAAGGCGCGGCCGCGGTAGGACCACCAGGAGTACGGGCCGGGCTGGTCGGGGTGGAGGGCGCGGACCACGTCGACGTAGCCGGTCTCGTCGAGGACCCGGGTCAGCCAGGCGCGCTCCTCGGGGAGGAAGCCGGCGTTCTTCTGGTTGGTCTTCCAGTTCTTGAGGTCGTCCTCGCGGTGGGCGATGTTCCAGTCGCCGCAGACCAGCACCTCGCGCCCCTCGGCGGCGGCGTCGGCCCGCAGCTGGGCGAGGTGGACGATGAACTCCGCCATGAAGCGTTCCTTCTCGTCCTGGCGTTCGGTGCCGACCTCGCCGGACGGGAGGTAGAGGCTGGCGACGGTCAGCCCAGGCAGGTCGATCCGGGCGTACCTGCCCGAGTTGTCGAACTCCTCGGAGCCGAATCCGATCACGGTCTGCTCCGGGACGCGCCGCGAGAGCACGGCGACCCCCGCGCGGCCCTTGGCGGCGGCCGGCGCCCACACCGCGTGCCAGCCCTCGAGCTCCAGCACCTCGGCGGGGATCTGCCCGGGCTCGGCCCGGACCTCCTGGAGGCACACCACCTCGGCCTTGGTGGCGGCCAGCCACTCGACCAGACCCTTCTTGGCGGCGGCCCGGATCCCGTTCACGTTCACTGTCGATACCACGATCACCCCGCGAGGGTACCGGACCGACGCGAACGACCCGGGCCCCTTCCGGGGCGCGGACGGCCGCCCGCAGGCCCCCGTCATTGGTCTTGACCATCTCGCGCGGCAAGCCCTAGGGTCACTTACTGCAAAGACCTTTAATAAAGAAGGACGGATAAAGCCCGCCCTCCCCACCTGCCGAAACACCGGGGAGGCCAGGGCGGCACTCCTTCAGGGTGGAGGACACGGTGGCTCAAGCGGTGGCTCAAGGACAGCTCGCGGCGGTGCCGGAGCCGAAGTACTGGCACCTTCGCACGGTGCTGGTCCGCACCATCGACGCCGAGTTCTCCACCGGCCAGATCCTGCCCAACGAGCGCGAGCTCGCGGCCCGCTTCGGCGTGGCCCGGGCCACCCTGCGCCAGGCCCTCGACCAGCTGGAGCTGGAGGGCCGGCTGGTCCGCCGCCGTGGCATCGGCACCCTGATCGCCGCCCCGCGGGCCGCCGTCCCGGTCAACAGCAGCGAGGAGGGCTGGCCCGGCACCGCTCGCACCCAGTCCTGGCGCGTCATCGACTGCGCGAGCGCCCCCGCGCCCGCCCAGCTGGCCGCCGCGCTCGGTGTCGCCGAGGGCGCGCTCGTACACACCGTGCGCCGGGTGCGGATGCTCCAGGGCGTGGCCGTTGCCACCGAGTCCCTGCACGTGCCGGACTCCGCGGTGCCGCGCCTGCCCGCGCTGCCGCACCTGGTCGGCGCCACCGGCGAGGCCGACCGGGCCCGCTCGGTGCTGCGCCAGCTGGAGCGGCTCGGGGTCGACGGTGAGTCCCGCTCGGTCGAGCTGGGCGTGGCCGAGGCCGAGCAGGCCGCACTGCTGGAGCGTCCCCCGGGCACCCCGGTGCTGGTGGTCACCACCCAGTACGCCGCCGGCGGCCGCCTGGTCGCGCTCGCCGTATCCACCTACCGGGCCGACACCTGCAAGCTCACCTTCGGCGAGACCGGCCTGGTCGAGGTCACCCCGGTCCAGTCGGAGACCCCGGTCCGCTCCGCCTCCTGACCACCCGGCTCAGATACACCCGCCCCGCCCCGTTCCGGACTGCTCCGGGGCGGGGCGCCGCCGTACCCGGGGCCCGGCTATGGCGGCAGCCGGTCAGCGGCCCTGACCGGCCGGCGGGTCGACGGCGAACAGCTGCTCCTCGACGTGGTCGAGCGCCACCCGCAGCGCCCCCATCGCCACCACCTCCGAGCCGAGCGCGGCCGGCGCCACCTCGGGCGCCCGCAGGGTGAACAGCGCCAGCTGCTCGCGCAGCGGCTCCAGCACCCCGTCCAGCCCGGCCGCCCACCCGCCGACCACCACCAGCTGCGGGTCCAGCGCCAGCACCAGCGCCGCCACGTCGTGCACCAGCCGCCGCAGGAACCGGTCGGTGGCCACCTGCGCCACCTCGTCCCCCTCGCGGGCGAGGCGCAGCACCCGGGCCACCGCGGCCTCGTCCAGCGGGTCCAGCGGCTTGCCGGTGGTGGACAGCAGCCGCTCCGGGGTGGCCTCCTGGCCGAGCAGGTGCAGCGCGCCGATCTCACCGGCCGCGCCGCCGTACCCGCGGTGCAGCCGGCCGTTGATCAGCGACCCGGCGCCGGGGCTCAGCCCCGCCATCACGAACACCACGTCGCCCTTGCCGACCGCCGCGCCCTTCCAGTGCTCCGCGATGGCGGCCAGGTTGGCGTCGTTCTCGATCACCACCGGGCAGCGGAACGAGCGGCGCAGCCGCGCCCCGATGTCCAGCCCGGTCCAGCCGGGCATCGCGGTGCCGAGCTGCACGGTGCCCTCGCGGTCGACGATGCCGGGGGTGCCGACGGCCACCGCCCACAGGCTGTCCCGGGAGATCCCCGCCTTGCGCAGCACCTCGGCGACCATCGTGCGGACCAGCCCGAGGCGTTCCTCCGCCTCCAGCGTCTCGTCCACCGGCCGGGCGTGGGTGCCCTGCACCTCGCCCGCCAGGTCGGCCAGCACGATCCGGATGTCGTGCACCCCGATCTCCACGCCCAGCACGTGCCCGGCCTCGGCCCGGAACCGGAACCAGCGCGCCGGGCGGCCCCGCTGACGGCCGCTCTCCTGGCTGTGCTCGACCTCGGCGACCAGCCCGGCCTCGAGCAGCCCCTCGATCACACCTTCCACCGTCGGCCGGGACAGGCCCGTGTCGCCGACCAGCTGGGTGAGCGTCACCGACTGCCCGTCCCGCAGCGCGCGCAGGGTGACCGCCGCGTTGATCCGACGCAGCAGCGAGGAGTCCCCTCCGGTGAGCCGATCCGCCAAGTCGCTGCCCTTCCGCTTCGCGCGACAGCCCTGGCGCGCGGTGCCGAGTGCGCGGTCCGCCCCGGTGCGGTGGTGACGCTGCCGGGGATGCCGCGGGAGTCCGCCCCCGGCATGCACGGCACGTCGGCACGGCACGCCCGGAGGCACAGCCGGGAGCCTACTCGGCGGCCCTCCGCCCCGCGAGCGTTTCCGCAGCTCATAACGGCTTCGGTATCGAACCGGTAGGTATCCCGTGATCGCTCCGTGAGGTCGGGGACGCTCAGGGTGACCCCCCGGCCGGGGTCCGCGCCCGCCGCTCCCGGCCCGCGCGGGGCAGCCGGCGACCGGCGGGACGTACGGGACCGATCCGTGGGACGCACGGGACCGGGCGTACGGGACCGGGCGGTGGCACCGGGGAGTACGGCGGAAACCGCTTTGCCACCGTCCCGGCACCGAAACCACAATCGCGACCATGCCCCGAAGCACCGACGACCACCCGGCCCACTCGGATCACCCTGACCACCCGCGGCACCCGGGCGGCGACCCCGCCCGGCCGCACCCCGCCGTACCGGACGCCGTCGACCGGCTGGTCGCCGAACTCGACCCGCTCCCGCACCCGCTGCGCCTGCGTCACCTGGCCCGGACCGCCCACGCCCTCGCCGCCGACGGCGGCCTGCCCGCCACGCTGGCCGAACTCGACCGCCGGGGCCGGTACGGGCGACGGCTGGCCGCGCTGGCCGCCGCGGACGGCCGCTGCACCCCGTACCTGGCCGGTCGGCTGGCCGACCCCGACGACGTGGTGCGCCGTTACGCCCGGCGCGCCCTGCGGCGCCCGGAGTTCCCGTCGGCCGCGATCGAGGCCGCGTACCGGGACGCCCCGGCGCTGGTCCGCACCGAACTGGCCGGCGCGCTGCTCGCCGCCGGCCGGCCCGCCACGGCCGACCGGCTGGTGGAGCAGGCCCGCGAGTGGTGGGGAGAGCGCGACGCCGCCCGCCTGCTGCCCGCCTGCTCACCGGGAACCGCCGCTCGGCTGCTGCCCGGGCTGGCCCACGCCGTCCACCACTGGGGCCGGCTGGGCCGCTACCAGCCGCAGGCCGTCCTCGCCCTCACCGAACGCGAACTCGCCGACCTGCCCGCCGTCCTGGGGACCATGTGGTGGGAGCAGCGCGCCCACGGCGTGGCCGCCGCCTGCGCCGCCGACCCTCACCGGGTGCTCGCCCTGCTCGAACGGTACGGCCCCGGCCGGCTCGCCGGACCGTTCCGGTGGCAGCTCGCCACCCTGGCCGCGGCCGACGCCGAACGCACCGTCCGCCTCCTGACCGGCCCTCACCCCGGCACCGAGCTGCTTCCGCTGCACCTGGAACCGGCGGCGCTGCGCAGGCTCGCCGCGGCCGACCCGCCGTCCCTGCCCGTCCTCGGCCGCCGGTGGCTGGACCACCCCGACCGGCTGGCCGCGCTGCTCAGCGCGCTGCCCCCGTGGCGGCGCGCCGCGTGCTACGACGCCGTCACCGCCGACGCCGGGCCCGACGGCCCGCACCGCACCGCGCAGGTCCTGGCCACGCTGCCGTCCGAGCGCCGCCACGCCGAGGCCCGC
>NZ_JAIZ01000326.1 GCF_000710465.2 Kitasatospora sp. MBT63
TCCTCGCCCGCCTCCGGTGAGGAGGGGCCCACTCCTCGCCAGGCTGCGCTGACCCGCCGGCCCCGCCCGGAGACGGCCGGGGCCCGCGGAACCGTCGTCGGTCCGCGGGCCCCGGGGTCCGGCCGGTCCCGGCTCAGCCCTGCGCGGGGTCCAGCCCGGCGTGGATGAGGCCGTAGGTGTAGGCGTCGTCGAGCGCCAGCCAGGAGGCCGCGATCACGTTGTCGGCGACCCCGACCGTGGACCAGGTGGCGCTGCCGTCGGTGGACTCGACCAGCACCCGGGTCTTGGAGCCGGTGCCATGCTGGCCCTCCAGGATGCGGACCTTGTAGTCGACCAGCTCCAGGCCGGCCAGCTGCGGGTAGATCGGCTCCAGGGCCGCCCGCAGCGCCTTGTCGAGGGCGTCCACCGGGCCGTTGCCCTCACCGGTGGCGACCTTGCGCTCGCCCTTGGCCCAGACCTTCACGGTGGCCTCGTTGCCCGCCGTGCCGTGCGGGCCCTGCTCGCTGATGGTCCGCCAGGACTCCAGCGCGAAGAACCGCTCCCGGCTGCCGCGCACCTCGTCGCGCAGCAGCAGCTCGAAGGAGGCGTCGGCCGCCTCGTAGGTGTAGCCGAGGTTCTCCTGCTCCTTGACCCTGGCGACCACCCGGCCGACCAGGTCGCGATCGGCGGACAGGTCGTAGCCGAGCTCCTTGCCCTTGAGCTCGATCGAGGCCCGGCCGGCCATGTCGGAGACCAGCATCCGCATGGTGTTGCCGACCCGCTCGGGGTCGATGTGCTGGTACAGGTCCGGGTCGACCTTGATCGCGGAGGCGTGCAGGCCGGCCTTGTGCGCGAACGCCGAGAATCCCACGTACGGCTGGTGCGTGGAGGGCGCCAGGTTGACCACCTCGGCGATGGCGTGCGAGATCCGGGTCATCTCCGCCAGCCGGCCCTCGGGCAGCACCCGGCGGTCGTACTTGAGCTCCAGTGCCCCGGCCACCGGGAAGAGGTTGGCGTTGCCGACCCGCTCGCCGTAGCCGTTGGCGGTGCACTGGACGTGGGTGGCGCCGGCGTCGACGGCGGCCAGCGTGTTGGCGACCGCGCAGCCGGTGTCGTCCTGGGCGTGGATGCCGAGCCGTGCCCCGGTGCGGGCCAGCACCTCGGCCACCGTCTCCCGGACGCCCGCGGGCAGCATCCCGCCGTTGGTGTCGCACAGCACCACCACCTCGGCGCCGGCCTGGTGGGCGGTGCGCACCACCGCGAGGGCGTACTCGGGGTTGGCCCGGTACCCGTCGAAGAAGTGCTCGCAGTCGATGAAGACCCGGCGGCCCTGGGCGCGCAGGTACGTGACGCTGTCGCGGACCATCTCCAGGTTCTCGTCGAGGGTGGTGCGCAGGGCCAGCTCGACGTGCCGGTCGTGCGACTTGGCGACCAGGGTGACCACCGGGGCCCCGGAGTTGACCAGGGCGGCCAGCTGGGGGTCCTCGGCGGCCTTGCCGCCGGCCCGGCGGGTGGCGCCGAAGGCGACCAGCTGCGCGTGGTGCAGGTCGAGTTCGGCGGCGGCCCGGGCGAAGAACTCGGTGTCGCGGGGGTTGGCGCCCGGCCAGCCGCCCTCGATGAAGCCGACGCCGAAGTCGTCCAGGTGCCGGGCGATGGTCAGCTTGTCCGCGACGGTGAGGTTGATGCCCTCGCGCTGGGCGCCGTCGCGCAGCGTGGTGTCGAACAGGTGGAAGCTGTCGTTGGGTCGGCTGTTGCTGGCCTCGGTCATGGCCCTGGGTTCTCCGTTCGATGGAGTTACTGCTGTTGCCGGGTGGGAGTCCGGCTCCACTGTCCAGCATCCCGCGCGCACCCGGTGTCCCTCGGCCCCTCGTGGGGGCTCCGGCCGGTCCGGGCAAAACAAAAGACCCCTCGCGGGTGCGAGAGGTCTGCGCGCGGGTCTGGACGCTGGTGGTCGCTCCGCATTCGGGTACTGCGGGAGCGGTCACTGCGGACCGGCGCGCCTGCTGCTAATAATCAGCGAGAGCGAGGACACGCTTGCAGTCTGGCACACCGACCGCATCCCGGCCCCGGCGTCTCGCGATGCGAAACGCCTCAGGTCAGCCGGTCGGTCGCCAGCTCGAAACCGAACGGCACGGGGAGCGGTAGCGGCGTGCCGACCGGCACCGCGGTGGTGGTGGCGTAGTCCCCTCGGGCCGGGTCGCTGTGCAGCACGAGCCGGTTCGCCTGCCGGTCGACCAGCAGGTAGAGCGGGATGCCGGCGGCCGCGTAGCCGAGCCGCTTGGCCTCGCGGTCCTTGCCCGGCCGGCTGGAGGTCACCTCCAAGACCATCAGGACACCGTCCGGCTTGGACCAGGATTCCCGGCCCAGCATGGCGTCGGCCGCAGTGAAGGTGCCGTCCGGGATGTAGCGGCCGCTCGGCACGATCAGGCCCTTGCCGCCCGCGAAGTCGACGTCAGGGCAGTGCTCGAATACCTGCCGGACGATCCGGCCGATCGCGGTCTCGTGGTCCCCGTCCGGCGGTGGTGTCACGACGATCTCCCCCTCGATGAGCTCGGCCTTGAAACCCTCCGGGGTGTCCAGGGCCAGGAATGCGTCGAGGAGGTCTCCGTCCTGGTCGTTCCAGGTTTCGGCGAAGTCGTGCGTCAGCGCGCTCACAGCCCCTCCTTCAGGTCCGCACGGCTCAACGAGCGGGGCACTTCGAGGTTACCGAGCCGGGCGTCCCGGCGGTGCGGGACGCCCGGTGACGGGTCAGACGATCTTGTGCAGCCAGCCGTGGGTGTCCGGGGCCTGGCCGCCCTGGATGGCGAGCAGCGCCTTGCGCAGCTCCATGGTGACCGGGCCGGGCTCGCCCTTGCCCACGGTCCAGTCGGCGCGGGCGGACTTGACCGAACCGACCGGGGTGATCACGGCGGCGGTGCCGCAGGCGAAGACCTCGGTCAGGGTGCCGTCGGCGTTGGCCTGCTTCCACTCGTCGGTGGAGATCTTCCGCTCCTCGACCCCGTAGCCGAGGTCGGCGGCCAGCTGCAGCAGCGAGTCGCGGGTGATGCCGGGCAGCAGCGCGCCGGAGAGCTCGGGGGTGACGATCTTCGCGTCCTCGCCCTCGCCGAAGACGAAGTACAGGTTCATGCCGCCCATCTCCTCGATCCACCGGTGCTCGGCGGCGTCGAGCCAGACCACCTGGTCGCAGCCCTTGGCGGCGGCCTGGGCCTGGGCGACCAGGGAGGCGGCGTAGTTGCCCGCGCACTTGGCGGCGCCGGTGCCGCCGGGGGCGGCGCGCACGTACTCCTCGGAGAGCCAGACCGAGACCGGCTTGATGCCGCCGGGGAAGTAGGCGCCGGCCGGCGAGGCGATGATCATGAAGAGGTAGGAGTTGGCCGGGCGCACACCCAGGCCCACCTCGGTGGCGAACATGAACGGCCGCAGGTAGAGGCTCTGTTCGGCCTCGTTCGGCACCCAGTTCTGCTCCTGCTGGACCAGCAGCTCGACGGCCTCGACGAAGGTCTCGACCGGCAGCTCGGGCATCGCCAGCCGGCGGGCCGAGTCCTGGAAGCGCTTGGCGTTGGCCTCCGGGCGGAAGGTGCTGATCGAGCCGTCGGCCTGGCGGTAGGCCTTCAGGCCCTCGAAGATCGCCTGGCCGTAGTGCAGGGTCATGTTGGCCGGGTCGATCTCCAGCGGCGCGTAGGGCGTCAGCTGGGCGTCGTGCCAGCCCAGGCCGTCGGTCCACCGGATGGTCACCATGTGGTCGGTGAAGACCCGCCCGAAACCGGGGTTGGCCAGCCGGGCCTCGCGCTCCGCGTCGGACAGCGGGTGCGCGGTGGGCTTGAGGTCGAACGTGATGGGCGCCTGGGTGGGCGTACTCATGGCTGTCTGTCCTTCACCGTGGGGTAGGGCTGGGCCGCCACCGCCGGTGATCGAACGCACGACGGCACGGCCCACTGTCGATACTCGCATCCAGAGGGCCGTGCCGAACAGCCGGAGGGCTGTCCCGTCGTGCTCCGGCGCCTCAGCCGGATACTCGGGCGGCGAGCGCGTCGCCGACCTGGGAGGTGGTACGGGCGCCGGAGCGCTCGGTCAGATCGGCCGCGACGGCGGCCTCGACCCGGGCGGCCTCGTCGGCGTACCCGAGGTGCTCCAGCAGCATGGCGACCGACAGCACGGTGGCGGTCGGGTCGGCCTTGCCCTGGCCGGCGATGTCCGGGGCCGAGCCGTGGACCGGCTCGAACATGGACGGGAAGGCGCCGGAGGGGTTGATGTTGCCGCTCGCCGCCAGGCCGATGCCGCCGGTGACGGCCGCGGCCAGGTCGGTCAGGATGTCGCCGAACAGGTTGTCGGTGACGATCACGTCGAACCGCTCGGGCTGGGTGACGAAGAAGATCGTCGCCGCGTCGACGTGCAGGTAGTCGGTGGTGACCTCGGGGAACTCCTGGCCGACCTGCTCGAAGATCCGGGTCCACAGGTGACCGGCGTGCACCAGCACGTTGTTCTTGTGGACCAGCGTGAGCTTCTTGCGCGGGCGGGCGGCGGCGCGGCGGTACGCGTCCCGGACCACCCGCTCGATGCCGAACGCGGTGTTCAGGCTGACCTCGGTGGCCACCTCGTGCTCGGTGCCGGTGCGCAGCGAGCCGCCGTTGCCGACGTACGGGCCCTCGGTGCCCTCGCGGACCACCACGAAGTCGATCTGCGGGTCGCCGGCCAGCGGGGACCTCACGCCGGGGAAGAGCTTGCCCGGGCGGAGGTTGATGTGGTGGTCGAAGGCGAACCGCAGCTTCAGCAGCAGGCCCCGCTCCAGCACGCCGGACGGCACGCTCGGGTCGCCGATCGCGCCGAGCAGGATCGCGTCCTGGCCCTTCAGCTCCGCCAGCACGCTGTCCGGCAGGGTCTCGCCGGTGCGGTGGTAGCGGCGGGCGCCGAGGTCGTACTCGGCGGTCTCCAGCTTGACGTCGGCGGGGAGGACGGCGCTGAGCACCTTGAGGCCCTCGGCGACCACTTCCTGGCCGATACCGTCACCGGGGATCACTGCGAGGCGAAGGGTGCGAGACATGCTCGTGACCCTACTCCCGCGTCCCATGGGCTGACATCCCGTGTCCGCCATTCGGACATTCCCGGCAGTGGGCGGTTGGTGCCGGCCGGCCGGGTGTGCCTACAGTGCGGCCTGGCGGAAGCGGTGGGCGAGCGGCGGAGGACAGACGGATGTGGCAGCTGATCCGGTTCGGGCTGGTCGGTGCCGTGAACACCGGCAGCTGCCTGGCGCTGTTCTGGCTGCTCCACCCGGCGCTGCCGTACCTGGCGGCGTTCAGCGTGGCGTACCTGCTCAGCATGGTCGGGTCGTTCTTCCTGAACACCTACTTCACCTACCGCACCCGGCCGACCTGGCGGAAGTTCCTGCTCTTCCCGCTGCCCAACCTGGCCAACTACCTGCTGCAGACGGCCGGCCTGTTCGCCCTGGTGCAGTGGTGCGGCCTGGACGAGCGGATCGCGCCCGCGGTGGTCGCCGCGGGCGCGATCCCGGTCAGTTTCCTGCTGACCCGGCTGGTGCTGACCGGCCGGGCCGCCGGATCACCGCAGGGAGACCAGCTGGGCCCGGCGCCCGTCCGGGTTGAGGTGGTGGACCAGTAGCAGCCGGGCGGTGTCACCGCCGGGGCCCTTGCGGACGTCCAGCACCGTGCCCGGGCCCGCCGGGGCGGCGATGGCGGCCGGTCCGTCGGCCGGGCTGCGGACGTCCAGCGCCGGGTGCAGCACGTCGATCGACAGGGTCGGCCGCTCCCCCTGCAGCCCGATCGAGGACAGCGCGTCGGCCGCGCTGGGCACCCCGCCGAGGGCGAAGCCGGTCCACAGCCCGTACCGGATCCGGGCCGCCGAGGCGCTCAGCCCCGGCAGCGCGGCCAGCCGGACCGGCAGCACCAGCGTGTCGCTGTCGAGCAGACCGGTGTCGCTGTCACCCCAGCGGGCGTTCAGCGGCTGGACGTCCAGCTCCCGGCCGGTCCTGGCGTCCACCGTGCGGGCCACCAGGACGTCGCTGCCGCGCAGCCGGTCGGCGCTGACCACCGCGTCGGTGCGGCCGTCACCGTCGGTGTCCAGCGAGGCCCGGACGCCGAACTGCGCCGCCGGGGTCGCGGCCGGCGCCCACAGCGCCGCCGCCAGGTACAGCGTGCCGTGGGCCAGCGGGTCACCGCCGACCGCCGGGGCGTCACTGGCCGCACCGGCCGCCCGCAGGTTCGCGGCCCGCTCGGACGGCGCGTCGACGCACAGCCCCGCGGCCGGGCAGTCGGGCCAGCGCTCGCCCTCGCCGCCCAGCTGGAAGGCGCTGACCAGGGCGCCGGCCGTGGACGGGGCACCGGTGCCGCCTAGCGCCAGCAGCGTGGAGCCCTGCCGGGCCGACTTCAGCTGCAGGCCCGCCGTCAGGTCGGAGGCCGCCCGCACCGCCGCGAACAGCGGCACCCGCAGCTCGGGCGCGTCACCGGACACCGGGGTCAGCAGCAGCCGGCCGGACAGCTCGCCGCGGTACCCGCGGGCCCGGCCGCCCTGCAGCGTGTCGATGGTCGGGTCGGGCTGCCGCTCGACCTGCCCGGGGACCCGCAGCGCGACCCGGACCCGGGCCGTGCCGCCCGCCGGGACGTCGACCCGGGCCGGGCTGGGCTCGAAGGAGGCGCCCGCGAGCCCGGTCGCGGCCAGGTACCCCGTGGTGTAGCTGACCGGGGTGTCGCCGAGGTTGCGGACCTCGACCTCGCGGACCGTCTCGGTCGGCCGCGAGACCGCGACCGGCCCGAAGGACAGCCCGACCGCGCCCGGCACGGCCCCCTCCCCCGCCGCGTACGCCACGGCCGGGGTCCGCACCGCCCGGTCCACCTGGACCCGGCCGGCGCCGGTCCGCTCCGGCCCGTACACCGGGCCGCCGTGGCCGTCCCCGAGCCAGGTGTCCCCGGCGGTGTTCATCAGGGCCGCCTTGACCTCCTCGACCGACCAGTCCGGGTGGGCGGCGCGCACCAGCGCCGCCAGGCCCGCGATGTGCGGGGTCGCCATCGAGGTCCCGTCCTCGCGGATGCCGGCCGTGCCGCTGCCCGCGCGGGCCGACCAGATGGTCTCGCCCGGGGCCGCCAGGTCGGGCTTGACCAGGCCGGGCAGACCGATCCCGCGGGAGGTGAACGAGGTCAGGGTGTCCACCCGCTGCGGCTGCTCCTGGGCGACCGAGCCGCGCAGGGCGTCGCCGGGCACCGCGAGCTGCACCCGCACCGGGCCCTCGGCCAGCGCCGAGGTGAGCCGCTCGCCGTCGGCCCGGGCCAGGATGGCCACCGGCACCCGGTCGTCGCCGGCCAGCTCGCCCAGGTGGTCCCCGTCGGCCGCGAACAGCGCGCCGAGGGCGCCCGCGTCGGCCGCGTGGTCGGCCCGGGCCGCCGAGCCGCAGGCCCGGTCCGCGTCCTTGGTCCGCCAGGTCAGCAGTGCCACCCGGCCCTTGAGCCGGGCCGCGTCCGCCGGGGTGAAGGCGGTGCAGCCGTCGCTCTGGTCGGCCGGCCGCGCGAGTTCGCCGCTCACGTCAGCGGTGGACCACTCCCGGTACTGGGCGCTCCAGTGGGCCGGGACCAGCCCGGCCAGCGCCGCCGGTGCCAGCACCCGGATGCCGTCGGCGTCGGTGTGCTGGTCGACCGAGGCGGCCACCGCGATCACCCGCGGGGCGATCCCGGGGCTGCCGCCGATCGCGTACACGTCGCCCTCGTTGCCGGCCGCGGCGACCACCACGGTGCCGAGCTCGGCGAGCCGGTCGGCGGCCAGCGCGTCGGCGTCGGCGGGGTCGCCGAAGGAGCTGCCGAGCGAGAGGTTGACCACGTCCAGCCGGTCGGACAGGTCGCCGTCGCCGTCGGGGTCGGCGGCCACGTCGAGGGCCTGCGCGAGCTGGTCGGTGGAGCCGGTGCAGCCGAACACCCGGATCGCGTACAGCTGCGCCTCGGGCGCTGCGCCCGGGCCGACCTTGAAGCCGGCCGGGTCCAGCCCGGGCCGGTACGGGCCGCGGTAGGTGCGGCCGTCCGCGGCGACGCCGTAGCCGGCCGCGGTGCCGGCCACATGGGTGCCGTGCCCGTTGAGCGCGCAGTCGATCGGGTTGGCGTCCGGGTGCGGCTCGGGCTGCGAGTGCTCGGCGGAGGGGTCGGGGTTGTAGTCGTCCCCGACCAGGTCCCGGCCGCCGGCCACCTTGTCGTTGGGGAACAGCGCGGCCGGGGCCGGCCTGGCGCCGTCGACGGCCTTGAACGCGGCCTCGGTGCCGGGGCCGCCGAAGTCGGCGTGGGTGTAGTCGATCCCGGAGTCGATCACGCCGATCCGCACCCCGCGCCCGGTGTTGCCCTCGCCCGCCGCCGGCGACCACACCTGCGGGGCGCCGGTGAGCGGCACCGAGTAGGAGTTGGCGCGCTGCTTGAGGGTGATCGGGTGGACCGCCCGGACGCCCGGCAGGGCGA
>NZ_JAIZ01000327.1 GCF_000710465.2 Kitasatospora sp. MBT63
CGACGCGAACCCACCACACCCGACACACGCACAGACATACGACACACCTCAATGGCAAACAAGACAGAACAGCACGTGGCGTAGTGCCTAGTCGACACAGCGAGTCACCACAGCGGACATCACAAACATCCATCACCGTGATCCGGCGCGCTGCCAACCGATCAGCCCACGTCCCACCCCAAAGCCGGGTCCACCAACCGGCCCAGGCCACAGGGACGGAGATGGTCCGTTGAAGTTTCCCCGTGCTTTCGGACACTCGTTCTTACGCGGCGAGGGTGTGTCGTTGTCGGGTCTCGTGCGGGGTCAGATAGCCCCAGCTTGGGTGTTTGAGCTTGCTCCGCTTTGACGGACACCGTTGATGTGTTGGTCAAGCGGCGAGCGCGGCCTCGTAGGCGGCCGGGCTGCGGTAGCCGAGGTTGCTGTGCGGCCTGCGTATGTTGTACAAGCCCTCGATCCACTCGAAGATCGCCGATCGGGCTGCCGCCCGGCTGGGCCACGGCCGTTCGCCGATCAGCTCCCGCTTCAAGGTGGCGAAGAACGACTCCGCGAGCGCGTTGTCCCAGCACTGCCCGGTCCGGCCGACCGACCAGCGGACACCGAAATCCATTGCCAGCTCGGCGAATTCACGGCTCGTCTACTGGGCGGATTCAATAGGTCGTTGCAACACCTCGATGGTGGAGGTGTTGATGGGAAGGTCAGCTGGGTGGATGGCGGCGTTGACCGGCTCGGCGGCCTGGTGGCGGGCGCGGTTCCAACTCGCGCTGCGCTCTTCGTCGAGGGCGTCAGTGGCCCAGGCGACGACGTGGAAGGGGTCCATCGCGCGGATCGCGTTCGGGGCGCGCTCGGCGACGACGACGGCAATCCACTCCGCCCCGTCGGCGCTGATGTGGGTGAGCCGGTGGGCGCGTTCCTCGCCCAGGGCGTCGAAGAAGGAGCGCAGGACGTCCTTGCCGTGGCCGTCGGCGATCCAGACCACGTACCGGCTGTCGTGGTCGACCACGACGGTCATGTACCTCTGCCCGCGGCGGTAGGAGATCTCGTCGACGCCGATCCGGCGCAGGCCGGCGAGCTGGTCGGTCCCGGCGTCGGCCACGGCCTGGTGGCGGGTGACGATGGCTCCGACCGTGCGCCAGGCGGTTCCGCGTCAGTTGTGCGGTCGCGGACTTGGAGCATTCGGCGGCCATCCACCCCACCTGCTGGTCGAATCACGGGTGTGTCCGGCACCGTGCCGGGCCCAGGGCACCGCGGCGACCACGACCCCGTGCCGAGGGCAGGACACCCGCGGGGCATCGGCCTCCAGTAACAGCCTCTGGCCGGCCGCGTCCAGATGCCGCCACCGCCTGCGGCCGTCCCCGGCATCGAAGCGCGGGCAGCGGTCGCCACAGACTCCGCAGCGGCGACGCGCCCGTGCCCGCGGCCGCAGGGAGACCACGATGACCTGCCCGTCCTGAACCAGGCGCGTCCTCCGGCACCGCCTGCTCGCATCCGGCCAGCGCCTTCAATGCGGTGGTGAACCGCACGCCGTTCTCCCCGCACGTCTGGTCCCGAGGCTCGACACCTCAAGATCCGCACAGGGGCGGCGTGCACTGCGTCAGGCGCTCCCACCCGACGGATGAGAGCGAGCACCGGGCGTAGCGGCTCGTGCTACGA
>NZ_JAIZ01000328.1 GCF_000710465.2 Kitasatospora sp. MBT63
GGTGACCGCGGTGGTGTTGCCGTCGGCGTCGTACTCGTAGCCGATGACGGTGGGCTCGCGGTGCTTGTCGCGGTCGGTGCCTTCCCAGATCGCGGTGACCTGGCCGAGTTTGTTGTGCTCGAGGTTGCGGGTCAGGCTCTGTTCGCCGCCGTTGCCGTCGTCGTGGGGGCTGGTGGTGGTGGTGGATTCCAGGCGTCCGGTCGCCTGCTGGTAGGTGTTGACGG
>NZ_JAIZ01000329.1 GCF_000710465.2 Kitasatospora sp. MBT63
AGACCCGGTGACGGTGCACCCGTTCATCGAGGCGGAGAAGTAGGAGAGCCACAGCGTCAACGGGCGTGTGAGCCGCTCAAGGTCTCCCGTGCCGCCTTCTACGCCCGCCGCAACGGCGAGTCCGGTCCCCGCGCCGTCCGTGACGCAGACCGAGGAGGGCCGGCTCCACCTGGCCACCGTCATCGACATCGCCTCCCGCCGCGTCGTCGGCTGGGCGACCGCCGACCACCTGCGGACAGGGCTGGTTGCCGACGCCCTACAGGCTGCGTGCCGGACCCGCCGTCCCGACGGTCCGGTGATCTTTCACTCGGATCGCGGCTGTCAGTACACGAGCCGTGAATTCGCCGAGCTGGCAGTGGATTTCGATGTACAGACCGGGGACTGGGTCTGTGCGCCCGACGAGCACGGCCGCGGCAGCCTCATCGTCATGGCGCTGGCCAGTGATCACGGAGTCACCTCGCAGGCAGGACATGTCACCCACTGGGCTGACCTGCCGGTGGCTGCGTAGTCCTTCGGGCTCCGCTCCTCCCCAATCGGCCCCGGCCTTGATGCCGCAATAGGCGCAGGGTTCAACCGAACGGATGAATCGCGTGCGTGCCGCCTTCCTGGACCCCTGATTCGCTGGAGCGGAACAGGCTGTCTCTCTGCCCCGTGAAGGCAGGGCCGATGACGCTGCCGCCCCCGTAGAGCCAGCGGATGCGGGCACGTGCATCCTGTTCTTCCATGATATAGAGGAGGCCGTTCCGTCTTCCCCTGCTGCGCAGGCGTCGGTGGGCGAGTACCCCGGGCCGAACGAAGAGAGCCCTCATGAGACCTCTGTACATTGCCCAGATTCTTGCCATTGCCGGTGCCGGTCTCTGTCTGTCGGTCACCGATGCTGTCGCTGCGTCCGTGACGGTGACGCCGAGCGCCCTCACCCCGGGCCAGACAGTCACCGTCACCGCGACCGGCTGCACATCGACCAGCTCGTCAGCTCCGGCTTCGTCTGCGGCGTTCTCGGCTCCCGCCGCGCTCGGTGCCGGCGGCTCGCCCGGGATTTACTCCGGGACCGCCACCATTGGTGCGCAGGCCGTCGGCTCGTACACCATCAGCGTGTACTGCGATACGGACAGCACAGCGCAGTCGGATGCCTCGATCACCGTGGCGGCTAGTTCCGTCGGCTCGTCGAGCTCGGCTTCTTCGGGTTCGAGCGGGTCCGCCTCATCGAGCACGAGTGCTTCGGCTTCCTCGTCTTCCTCCTCGTCGTCGTCGGCAAGGAGTACTGCTACCGCAACTGCCACCACAACTGTGACCGCGACTGTCACCGCCACCCCCTCCGTGACGCCCACCGTCACGGTGACCCCCACGACGACGCCCTCAGGGGCTGTATCAGCGGGCGACGGGAGCAGCCAGTCCGGTGGCTCAGGGGCATTGCCCCTGGTGGTGCTGGCCTTGGTGGCGGGGACGCTGGTCTCCATTGCGGCCTTCCTCGGATTGCGACGGCGTTCCGGTGCCCCGAAGTGATCAGCGCTCGGTATCTGCGGCATAACCCCTGACCGGTGTACGGGCACGGGAGCTGCTGCGCTGAGGTAGGTTCTGGCCGAGGCCGCGCCCGGTGCGTCGGCCCGCTCGCGTCGGCGGCGTCGAGCCGCTGGGGACTGCATGGGCCATTGAAGGAAGGCTGTCAGAGCTACTGCAATCACAGTTACAGGTGGGCTTGTGGTGGTTGAGTGGGCGTGTGTCGGTGGATCTCGGGGTGGGTCAGGTTGACTCCTGGCATGGGGTGTTGGCTGGTTTGCACGCGCGGTTCGGGTCGCGGCTCGCGCGGTCGGAGCCACGTGGGCGGGCGTTGGAGTACATGGCCGGGCTGATGGCGCCGTTGGAGCGGAATAACGGCTGGTCGCTGGCGGAACGCGCTGGTGAGGTACATCCGATCGGGGTGCAGCGCCTGCTGGGCGATGCGGACTGGGACGCCGACGGGGTGCGTGACGACGTCCGCGACTTCATCGTCGAGAGCATCGGGGACAAGGACGCAGTGCTGATCGGCGACGACACGGGGATCTGAATAACTGTCAGGTTTGATCTCCCTAGTCGGCGGACTCGGGCGGAAGGGCTTGGAGCTGTTCGAGGGTCAGGGCTGGCGATCCGGGCAGAGGTGCGACGACGATGCGGTCCGTCGCAGACATCCGCCGGCTCATCGGCTTCCTCCTACCCCCGCAAAACCTCGCGCCGAAGCATCATCTGCACTGGCCGTGGTGGAGACGCCACAGCCAGACCCGCGCACGCCACAGTCACTACAGAAGCCGGGGACAGATCCCCTAACCGTGATTGCAGTATTAGCGGAGGAGTGCCGGCGACGAGGTCCGGCACGGGGGGAGAAGGCGCCGTCCTGCGGCCCGGGCAGCTTTGACGCCGCCGCTGATGAGGATGATCGCGAAGAGTTTCATCTCCCCACCCTCACTCGCGAGGCCGGTGATCGGTGCCCGCTGACCGGGTGACGTGACGGCGGACCGGCCCGTCCGCCGGTACTGTAGCAAGCGCTGTGCGGGTGCGGACTGGACGGTAGCCATTTACGCATAGGGGAGGCTGTCGTATCCGGGAAGCTGCCGTGACATGCGGGTTCGCCCAGACAGCCCCGATCGCTGACATGCACGAGATCATCCCCGCCACCCTGGCATGGAACCCGGACGAAGCATCCCGAGAGCGGTACGAATACATGACGTCTGCCCACGACGACACACCTCTCGAAACGGCTGCGGCCAATCTGTCCAGGCTGCGCGATCTCGGTGCTCGGGCCTGGCAGTGCTGGATGCTCGGCGACCGGCGCGGTGCCATGGAGGCCTCGAACACCGTGCTCTCCGTCGCTGCCGCCGCCACGGCGGCCCTCTCCGCCGTGATCGACGGCGAAGCGGATGGCGGCCGGCCCGAGGCGGCGAGCCACTGCCACGACGCCAGCGACTGGTTGGGCTGACACGACCACACACCGCAGGGCGGCGTCCGGCACCCCGGGCGCGAGTTCGCCATGAACCCCTCGCATCGGGCAGCACGTAGGAGCGTCGGGGATCTGCGGTGTGCCGCGGGAGCGTCGAGTTCGGCGAGGCCGAGATCCTCTGGTGAGGCCGCCCACGCACCGGCTGTAACCGTACCAGGTTATTTCACCGAGAAAATTATTCCGCTCGAATGCGGATATTCCGTGCGGTTCAGCTCGGTGGTCAAGGAATCCATTCCGGATGCAATCTGAACCGTGTTCGTGCGCCCGGTTTTTCACTTCTCCGGGGTGGTGGGCCGGGTAGCCGTCGCCGGGGCCTCCTGTCGGCGGCGGCTGAATAGTCCTGGCGGGGGCCTGATCAGAGGACGGTGAGGGGCTGGGATCTGATGTTCTGTGGAGACAGGAAAGATTTCGAAAAGGTGCCCAGTGGCTCATCGTCTCCGCAGTGGAGCGAAATCGGCCGGGCCAGCCCAACTCATATTGAGGTTTTCATCATGTCTTTCATCTCCCGACTGCCGTTTGCCGCCGCCAAGCTGACTCCGGCCCGGCGTGTGCGGGTCGCGGTCGTAGGTGCTGCTCTTATCGCCCTGCCGATGGCCGGCCTCGTCACGGCCACCTCCGCGTCGGCCGCATCCCTGTCCACGTGGGACAAGGTGGCGCAGTGCGAGTCCTCTGGAGACTGGTCCATCCACGGGAAGCTCTTCAGCGGCGGTCTGCAGTTCACGTCCAGTACCTGGGCCGCTTACGGCGGTACCGCGTATGCCCCGCAGGCGAATCTGGCCACCAAGGCCCAGCAGATCGCCGTTGCCGAGAAGGTGCTCGCCTCCCAGGGCCCCGGCGCCTGGC
>NZ_JAIZ01000330.1 GCF_000710465.2 Kitasatospora sp. MBT63
GGCGCCCCCGCGCCGTGGCCCCCGGCCCCCGACAGCGGGTGCGCCGCGCCCGCGCCGGCGCCCGAGCCCTGGGTGGCAAGCCCCGACAGCAGGTCCGGCGGCAGCAGGTCGTGCACCGGAAGCACCAGGCCGATCCCCGCCAGCAGCCCCTCGGCCGGCATCAGGTCCCGCTGGTGGCCGGAGCAGACCGCGCAGCCGCGGGTGTGCCGCGATATTCGCTTCCGCCACAGCGCGCCGGGGCTGCCGTCCCAGGGGGAGACCAGCTCGGTCAGCACCGGGCACCGGGGGTCGGCGGACAGCGCGCGGACCACCACCCGCCCGACCTCCAACTGCTCCTTCATCCGCTGCACCCGGACCGCCGTGTGCTGCCGCGACAGGTCCAGCGAGGCGGCCAGCTCCTCCCGGGTGAGCTCGCCCGCCGTCTCCAGCCACCAGAGCGACAGCAGGTCGCGGTCGCCCTCGTCCAGCCAGCGGGTGGCCTCGGCGACCTCCTTGCGCTGCCCGGACAGGCCGAGCCGAAGGATGGTCAGACCGACGAAGTCGGAGCCCGGGTCGGCGACCTCGCGGGTGCCCTCCAGGCCTTCCAGTGCCGCGACGGGCGCACTCTGACGGGCGCTCCAGCGACGGCGGACCTCGTTCATGGCGACGGCCACCAGCCAGGACCGGAACGACGCCGGGTCACGCAGCCCGCCCAGTCCGCTGACCACCCGCACCATGGTCTCCTGGACCACGTCGTCGACCTCGCTGTGACCGTTCATCGCCCGGCCGACCACGTTGTACAGCAGCGGCAGGCTGGCCGTCAGCAGCCTCTCCAGCGCGTCCTCGTCGCCGGCCTGCGCGGCGACGACCTCCGCGGTCCCGACCTCACCGTCCACGTACATCCGCTGCCCTCACTCGTCCGGCCGTCCGGCCCCGTGCATCGGAGACCCGCGGCAGCGGGCCGGATCACAGAAAAATCGCGACGGGTTCGCGACTTTCTCCGAGAACGGTCTCCGGCCGCGGGGTTTCCGGCTGGAGCAGAAGGGTAGCGCCGGTGTCGTCGCAGGTCGGACGGCGGCTCCGGCCGTCGGCGCGGCCCGCCGGGGCGGACCGGGCGGGGGAAGGGCCGTGCGGGTGCGGAAAGGTGGGAAACCGGTGCGGAAGGGGAGAACCACCCGGGATGGCGGGCCCGCGCGGTCAGGCGGCGAGGGCGTCCAGCCAGCGAAGCAGCGCGGCCCGCTCACCCGGCGTGGAGTGGTGGACGGCCGCACCGTCGATCCACAGCCGCAGCCGCTCGACGGTCGCCGGACTGAGGTCGAGGTACAGGCGCCACAGCGACCGGTCGTGACAGTCGGGGTCCTCGGGCTCGCCGCAGTGGTGGCAGTGCGTGAAGAACGCGTCCACCAAGCGGTGTGCGGTGGCCTCGTCGGGCATGGGTCCGGGGCTCCTCGGTCGAGGTCGGGGGCAGGGCCGGGGATCGGGCCGTGGGATCGGGCCGTGGGATCGGGCGAGGGGGTCGGGCGAGGGGGTCGGGCGAGGGGGTCGGGCGTGG
>NZ_JAIZ01000331.1:0-13904 GCF_000710465.2 Kitasatospora sp. MBT63
GCGGCGGCGATCTCCGGGTCGAGCGCGTGCAGGGACTGGTGGAGAGGATTCATCGGTGACCTCCCAGGGGCCGGGACACCGGGCGCGGTCAGGAAGCGACCGGCGCGACGGTGACGGGGATCGGAGTGAGCGTGCGGCGGAGCCGACCGAAGAGCTTGGGCCGGTTGACGGCGAGCACGGCGACGTCGTGTCCGTGCCGCCGGTAGACGACCACGAAGGAGCGGCTGTCCAGGTCGCCCTCGACGACCCGGGGCTGATCGTCCGGGCCGACATGACCGGCGAGCTGGATCCGGGTCCGGTACTGGTCCGACCAGAAGTACGGCGGTTGCGCCGGCGCGGCCGACGACCTGCCCGACAGCAGCGTGCGAGCGGCCGTCCTCGGCTGCTCCGTCGCGTTGCTCCAGTGCTCGATGCGGCCGGAGCGGCCGGTGAACGGGTTGGGGCAGCGGGCGACATCGCCCACGGCGACCACGCCGGCGATGTTCGTCGCGCAACCGGCGTCGCACACGACCCCGTCGTCCACTGCGACCCCCGATCCGGCCAGCCAGTCCGTCGCCGGCCGCACCCCGACGCCGACCACGACCACGTCGGCCGGCAGCAGCCGCCCGTCCGTCAGCCGCACACCCGTGACCCGGTCTTCGCCGGTGAGGCCCGCGACGCCGGTGCCGCACAGCAGACGCACCCCGTGCTCCGCGTGGAGCGAGGCACAGGCCAGGCCCATGGCGCGCCCGAGAACCCGTTCCAGCGGCACCTCGGCGGCCTCGACGACGGTGACGTCCAGGCCGAGCGCACGGGCCGTGGAGGCGACCTCGGCGCCGACGAAGCCCGCGCCGACCACGACGACGCAGGGCCGCCCCGCCCGCAGGTCCGCGCGCAGTGCCACCGCGTCGTCCAGGGTGCGCAGCGTGTGGACGCCGGCCAGCCCGGCTGCGCCCGCGATCGTGCGGGGGTGGGCGCCGGTGGCGATCACGACGGCGTCGGCGTGCAGTTCCCGGCCGCCGGTCAGGGTGACGGCGCGGGCCGCGGGCTCCAGCCGGACCGCCCGCTCGCCGAGCAGCCACCGTGCGCCGAGATCCGCGTACTCGTCCGGGCTGCCGAGCGCCAGCGCGTCGGCGTCCAGGTCGCCCCTGAGGAAGGCCTTGGACAGCGGCGGCCGGTCGTACGGCTGGTGGCGTTCCTCGCCGATGACGGTGATCGAGCCGTCGTAGCCCTCGGCGCGGAGCGCGCGGACCGTGTTCAGGCCGGCCAGCGAGCCGCCGACCACGGCGATGGACCTCACGCCGGCTCGCCGACCGTGACGTGGAGGACGACGCATCCGTCCTCCACGGTGACCCGGTGGGTCCGGAGCGGCAGCCTGGCCGGCGGGCACGTGGGCCGGCCGGTGCGGAGGTCGAAGGAGGCCGCGTGCAGGGGGCATTCGACGAAACAGCCCTCCAGCCAGCCGTCGGCGAGCGAGGCGTCCTGGTGGGTGCAGGTGTCGTCGACGGCGTAGAAGGTCCCGTCGGCGTTGAACACGGCGACCGGCGCCGGTACGCCCTCGGTCACCCGGAGCGCTTCGCCGGGCGGCAGTTCGTCGATCCGGCACACCGTGATCATGGGAACCTCCAGCTTCGGATCCTCGAACCCGCTCGGCGTGTATCGTATTACACAACACGATTCGGATTACGCAACATGCTTCCGAGCCGCCAAGGGCTTGTCAAGGGGGCGAATGCCGTCGGCCGGATGATGTGCATAATGTTGCGTTATGAGCAACAGTCTGAACGGCGGGCCCCCCGGGGGGCCGGGCACCTCGCGGCAGACGGAGTCACCTGTGCAGTCCGTCGACCGGGCGGTGACCATCCTGGAGATCCTCGCCCGCCGCGGGGAGACGGGTGTCACCGAACTCGCGGTGGAGCTCGGTGTGCACAAGTCGACGGCCTTCCGCCTCGCCGCCGCCCTGGAGATGCGCGGCCTCGTCGAGCAGCCGGGGGAGCGCGGGAAGTACCGCCTGGGCCTGGGGCTGGTCCGGCTCGCCGGTGCCGCCACGGTCCGGATGGACCTGTCCCAGCAGAGCCGTCCGGTCTGCGAGCGGCTGGCCGTCCAGGTCGCGGAGACCATCAACGTGGCGATCCTCGACGGCGGCGAGGCCGTCAACATCGACCAGGTGTTCGGCCCGTCGGCTCTGACCACGCACAACTGGGTCGGTCAGCGCACGCCGCTGCACGCGACCTCCAGCGGGAAGGTGCTCCTGGCGTACCTGTCCGAGGAGGCGCTGAAGGCGAGGCTGGCCGCCCCCTTGGAGCGCTACACCCCGCGGACCGTGACCGACCCCGGCGCCCTGCTGGCGCAGCTGAAGGAGGCCGTCACGGACGGCTTCGCCTGCTGCATCGAGGAGTTGGAGCCGGGACTCAACGCCGTAGCGGCTCCCGTGTTCGCATCCAACGGGCAGGTGGTGGCGGCGATCAGCGCCTCCGGACCGTCCTTCCGGCTGACCGAGCACCGCATCCCCGAGGTGTCCGCCGCTGTCCGGTCCGCGGCGGACGAGGTCTCGGCCCGACTGGGCCACCTTCGCCCGCAGTGACCGGCCGTGGTGCGGCTTCGGAACGGGGCGCAGGGTGTTTGCGGCGTCCCGTTCCGCCTCCTCGCACGGGTTGACGGAGGGTCAGGCCTCGCCCGCGAGGCCGTCGTCGGCCACCGGTTCGGTGGCTGCGGCGCCCTGCGGCGCGCCGTGGTGGCTCCGGTACCGCAGGTACAGCAGACCGCCGACGGCTGAGATCACCGCGGTGAAGACGACGGCGCCCCACGTGTAGTACCACTGGTCGTCGCCGTAGATGGCGGTTCGCGGCCACGCCAGGTTGACGGTCATGGCCACGCCGTAGACGACGGCCACGACGTTCACGACCACACCCCAGCGGCCCATGGTGAAGAAGGGGCCCTGCTCCTCCCGCGGCCACCGGCCCCGCAGGCGGCGGAGCAGCATCGGGGCGGTGACCAGCAGATAGGGGATGTAGAAGAGGATGATGGCGACCGAGGTGAGGATGTAGAAGACCCGCTGGTTGCCGATGTTGACGAGCAGCAGGGCGATGGTCAGCACGCCGGTGACGACGGCCGGTGCGACCGGGGTACTGGACCTGGGGGAGACCCTGGCCAGGGCGGCGCCGAAGGGGAGTCGCCCGTCGCGGGCCATGGAGAACAGCAGCCGGATGGCGGCGGTCTGCACGGCGAGGCAGCAGACCGTGATGGCGACCGCCGAGCAGACCAGGAAGGCGTCGCCCAGGCCGGTGCCGAGGGTGGACTTGATCAGGTAGGGCATGCCGAGCGTGCCGAGCTCCTTGGCGTCGATGTCGCCGACCGCCATCATGCCGACGAGCATGAGCAGTCCGCCCGCCAGGAAGGCGGCGGTGATGGCGCGGAGGATGGCGCGGGGCGCGTGGCGACGCGGCTCCCTGGTCTCCTCGGCGAGCGAGCCGGCGGTGTCGAAGCCGTAGAAGACGTACGCGCTCATGATCGAGGCCACCAGGAAGGCGCCGAGGTAGCCCCAGGAGTGCCCGTCCCCGGTGCCGGCGGTGTGCAGCACGACCTGCGGTCCGCGCTTGATGTGCACGGCCAGCATGACGATGAGCAGGGTGACGCCGATCAGTTCGACGGCGACGCCGAGGTTGTTGATCTTCGCCATCAGGCGGACGCCCACGATGTTGACGACCGTGGTGAACACGACCAGGCCCAGGGCGAGCAGGATCGCGTTCTTGGCGCCGTTCGCCGTGCTGGTCACGCCGGCGTCGTCGGCGCCGCCGACGATCTGGAAGGCCAGTGAGACCTGCGGAAGGATGATCTGGTACGCGACGGCGACCGCGGCCGCGGTGACGATCGCGCCGATCGTCATGATCCAGCCGGCCATCCACGAGGTGACCGGTCGCGCGATCTGTTTGGACCACTGGTAGACGCCACCGGCCAGCGGGAACTGGCCGGCCATCTCGGCGAAGCAGAGGGCGACGGCCCCCTGGCCGATGAAGACCAGCGGCCAGCTCCAGACGAAGGCCGGGCCGCCGGAGGCGAAGCCGAAGCCGAAGAGCTGGAACACGCCGGTCATGATCGAGATGTAGCTGAAGCCCGCGGCGAAGCTGGAGAAGGAACCGAGGGAGCGTTCCAGTTCCTGCTTGTAGCCGAAGCGTGCGAGGTCGGTGGCGTCGTCGGTGGCCGGTGGCCTGGTGGTTCCGGTGGTTCCCGGGTTGCTCATGGTCGCTCCAGTGGCAGGCAAGGGGACTGGGGGACGTGCTTGCTGTGCGGACCGGGTGGAGTCGGGAGGTGCGGACGTGGGGACCGGGGGAAGGGAACGATGCCGCGTCAGCCGGCGAACCAGTGCTGGGCGGCGGGGGAGACGGTGCGCCAGATGTGCTTGGACTCCTGGTACTCGCGCAGGCCGGACGGGCCGAGTTCGCGACCGGTGCCGGACTGCTTGAACCCGCCCCATTCGGCCTGCGGCACGTAAGGGTGGTAGTCGTTGATCCAGACGGTGCCGAGGCGGAGCCGGGACGCGACCCGCTCGCCGCGGCCGGCGTCCTGCGTCCACACCGCGCCCGCCAGGCCGTACGGGGTGTCGTTGGCCAGGGCCACCACCTCGTCCTCGTCGTCGAAGAGCTCGACGGTCAGGACGGGGCCGAAGACCTCCTCGCGGACCACCGCCATGCCCGCGTGACAGCCGTCGAGGACGGTGGGCCGCAGGAAGAAGCCCGCCTGGAGCTCGGGCTCGGCCGGCCGGCCGCCGCCGGCGCGGAGCACCGCGCCCTCGGCGAGGGCGCCCGCGACGAGGCGTTCGACCTTCCGGCGGTGCTCGGCGGAGATCAGCGGGCCGGTCTCGGTGCCCTTGTCGAGTCCGTCGCCGAGCCGGACGAGGTCGGCGCGGCGGGCGAGCTCGGCGGTGAAGTCGGCGTGCAGGCCGCGGTGCAGCAGCAGCCGTGAGCCGGCCGAGCAGACCTGGCCGGAGTGCAGGAACGCGGCGGTGAGGGCGAAGTCGACCGCCGCGTCGAGGTCGGCGTCGGCGAAGACGATGTTGGGGTTCTTGCCCCCGAGTTCCAGGGCGACCCGCTTGACCGTGTCGGCCGCCGCCCGCATCACCGAGCGGCCGGTGGCCAGGCCGCCGGTGAAGGAGACCAGGTCGACCTCGGGGTGCCGGGCGATCGCGGCGCCGACCTCGCCGCCGCCCAGGACCAGGTTCGCCGTTCCGCCCGGTGCGCCGGCCCGTTCCAACTGCTCCTGGAGCAGCCGGAAGAGACGGATCGTGGTCATCGGCGTGAGCTCGCTGGGCTTGGCCACCACCGTGTTGCCGGCCGCCAGGGCGGGGGCGAGCTTCCAGGAGATCTGCAGCAGCGGGTAGTTCCACGGTGTGATCAGCGCGCAGACGCCCACGGGCTCGTGGACCACCCGGCTGATCGCGTCGGGCCGCCCGGTGTCGATGGTGCGGCCCGCGTCCGTGGTCGTCAGTGCCGCGTAGTAGCGCAGGACGGCGGTGGCGTCGTCGACGTCCATGCGGCTCTCGGTCAGGGTCTTGCCGGTGTCGAGCGTCTCCAGCCGGGCCAGTTCCTCCCGCTGCGCCTGGAGCGCGTCGGCCGTGGCGGTGAGCACCCCGGCGCGACGGGCGGCCGGGGCACGGGCCCAGGAGCCCTCGTCGAAGGCGGACCGGGCGGCGCGCACCGCACGGTCCGCGTCGGCTTCGGAGGCTTCGGCGACCGTTGCCAGCGTCGAGCCGTCGAAGGGATTGACGACCGCTCGCTGTCGGCCGTCCTCGGCCGGCGTCCAGACGCCGTCGATCAGCAGACAGGCCGGGTCGAGGGATGGGGGCACGGGCGCCGCCTTTCTCGTGAGTTGCGCGATACGAGACGCCTGTCCCCATGCGCAACTAGTCGGCGAGTATGGAAGGGCCCCCTACCCCTGTCAAGGGAGGGCGTCCGGACCGTGTGCGGCCGGTGCGGGCGGCGGGTCTTGACAGCTCGTGATGCGGGCCCGAGTCTGTTTCTCATCGCGCAAGCAGGTGCGTAATGTGCAACTCGTACTGTCTGGCTCAGCCCGCCGCAGCCACCTTCCGAGGGGACGGATGCTTTGACAGTTCAACCCAGAGTCGTGATCGTCGGTGCCGGGATCGTCGGCTGCGCGCTGAGCGACGAGCTCACCGCGCGCGGCTGGACCGACGTCACGGTGCTGGACCAGGGCCCCCTGTTCGCCACCGGAGGGTCGAGCTCGCACGCGCCGGGACTGGTCTTCCAGACCAACTCCTCCAAGACCATGACCGAGTTCGCCTCCTACACCGTCCGCAAGTACTCCGCCCTGACCCTCGACGGCCGGTGGTGCTTCCGGCAGCTCGGCGGACTCGAGGTGGCCACCACCCCCGAGCGGCTCGCCGAACTCGACCGCAAGCACGGGCTGGCCACCTCCTGGGGGGTGCCGGGCGCACTGCTCGACCCCGAGCAGTGCGCCGCCCTGCACCCGCTGCTGGACCGAGCCCGGATCCTGGGCGGCTTCCACGTGCCCACCGACGGCCTGGCCAAGGCGGTGCGCGCAGGCGAGGCACAGGCCCGGCGTGCGATCGAGCGGGGTGCGCGGTTCCTGCCGCACCACACCGTCACCGGGATCGAGTCCGCGAACGGCAGGGTCACCGCCGTCGTCACCGACCAGGGCGGCTTCCCCGCCGACGTGGTCGTCTCCTGCGCCGGGTTCTGGGGGCCGAGGATCGGCCGGATGGCAGGCCTCACCGTCCCGCTCGTCCCGATGGCCCACCAGTACGCCACGACCACCCCGGTCCCGGAGCTGGCCGGCCACAACACCGAGGAGCTGGAGGCCTCCAAGCCGATCCTGCGCCACCAGGACCGCGACCTCTACTACCGCGAGCACGGCGACCGCATCGGCATCGGCTCCTACGCCCACCGCCCGATGCCCGTCGACCTCCGGGAGGTGTCCGCCCCCGGTGGGCCCCTGATGCCCTCGGTGCTGCCGTTCACCGGGACGGACTTCGAGCAGCCCTGGGCCGACTCGCAGGAACTGCTGCCCGCGCTCGCCCGGACCGAGGTGGACGAGGGCTTCAACGGCATCTTCTCGTTCACCACCGACGGCTTCCCCCTCCTGGGAGAGGCGCCCGAGCTGCGCGGCTTCTGGGTCGCCGAGGCGGTGTGGGTCACCCACTCCGCGGGTGTGGCGAAGGCGATGGCGCAGTGGCTGGTCGAGGGCACCCCGCGCACCGATCTGCACGAGTGCGATCTCAACCGCTTCGAGCCGGGGCAGCTCGCCCCCGCCTACGTGCACCGGCGCAGCTGCCAGAACTTCGCCGAGGTGTACGACATCATCCACCCGCTGCAGCCGATGGCGGAGCCGCGCCCGCTGCGGGTCGGCCCCTTCCACGCGCGTCAGCGGGAGCTGGGCGCCTTCTTCCTGGAGGCCTCCGGCTGGGAGCGGCCGCACTGGTACGCGGCCAACCGGGATCTGCCCGAGGTCGCCGGCATCCCCGGGCGCGGCGCCTGGGCCTCCCGCTACTGGTCCCCGATCGCGGGTGCCGAGGCCCTGGCCACCCGCGAGCGCGTCGCGATGTACGACATGACGGCGCTCAAACGCCTGGAGGTCACCGGCCCCGGCGCGCAGGCGTTCCTGCAGCGCCTCACGACCAATCAGCTCGAGCGACCGGTCGGCTCCGTCACCTACACCCTGCTGCTGGACGAGACCGGCGGCGTGCGCAGCGACCTCACGGTGGCCCGGCTCGGCCGGGGCCACGGTCTCGGGGAACGCTGGCAGATCGGCGCCAACGGCAACCTCGACCTCGACTGGCTCACCCGCCACCTCCCGCCGGACGGTTCGGTCCAGATCCGCGACATCACCGCCGGCACCTGCTGCATCGGCCTGTGGGGCCCGCTCGCCCGCGACCTGGTCCAGCCGCTCACCGACGCGGACTTCTCGCACGGGGGCTTCGGCTACTTCAAGGCGAAGCAGACGTACCTGGGCTGCGTCCCGGTCACCGCGATGCGGCTGTCCTACGTCGGCGAACTCGGCTGGGAGCTGTACACCACGGCCGACAACGGGCAGAAGCTCTGGGACACCTTGTGGGAGGCCGGTCAGCCGCTCGGCGTCGTCGCCGCCGGACGCAGCGCCTTCAACAGCCTGCGCCTGGAGAAGGGCTACCGCTCCTGGGGCACCGACCTGACCGCCGAGCACAATCCCTACGAGGCCGGGCTCGGCTTCGCCGTGCGCATGGACAAGGGGGACTTCCTCGGCCGCGACGCGCTGCTGGGGATGACCGAGGAGACGGCTCCGCGCAGGCTCGCGTGCCTCCTGTTGGACGATCCACACGCCGTCGTCATGGGCCGGGAACCGGTGTACGTGGACGGCGCTCCCGCGGGATACGTCACCAGCGCCGCATACGGGTACAGCGTCGGCGCCTCCATCGCCTACGCCTGGCTCCCGCGCGCCGCCGCAGCTCCCGGCCGGAGGGTGGAGGTGGAGTACTTCGGCCGGCGGCTGCCCGCCACCGTCACCGAGGAGCCGCTGTTCGACCCGAAGATGACCCGCATCCGCCGCTGACCCGGCGCGGCGCCCGCTCCGGTCGTGCGTTCCCCTGACGAAAGGCCTGCCGCTGTGACCACCGAGCTCCCGCCGAGCCTGATCCCCACTCTCCCGGGCTCCTCCTACACCGACCCGCAGATCTTCGCGCTGGAACAGGAGAAGATCTTCGAGCGGATGTGGTACTGCGCCGTACGCGCCAGCGACCTGGACAAGCCCGGCAGCTTCCGGACCGTGCAGGTCGGCCGGGAGAGCGTGCTGATCACCCGGTCCCGGGACGAGAGCGTCAAGGCGTTCCTCAACATCTGCCGCCACCGCGGCGCGCGGCTGTGCACCGAGGAGGAGGGCGAGGTCAGGCGCAGCTTCCGATGCCCCTACCACGCCTGGACCTACGGCCTGGACGGCCGGCTCGTCGCCGCACCCAACCTCACCAGCATGCCGGACGTCGACCGCACCACCTACGGCCTGGTCCCGGTGCACGTGCGCGAGTGGCTCGGCTACGTGTGGGTGTGCCTTGCCGACGAGCCGCCGTCCTTCGAGGCAGACGTGATCGGCGCGGCGACCGAGCGCCTGGGCACTCCCGAGGCGGTCGAGCGCTACCAGGCCGAGGGGCTCGCCGTCGGCCGCCGGATCCGCTACGAGGTGAAGGCCAACTGGAAGCTGATCGTCGAGAACTTCATGGAGTGCTACCACTGCGCCACCATCCACCCCGAACTGACCGAGGTGCTACCGGAGTTCGCCGGCGGCTACGCGGCGCAGTACTACGTCGGCCACGGCGCCGAGTTCGCCGAGGACGCCGAGGGCTTCACCGTCGACGGAAGTGCGGGCATGGACCGGATCCCGACCGTCTCCGCGGACCAGGACCGCAAGTACTACGCGATCACGGTCAAGCCGCAGGTGTTCATCAACCTGGTGCCCGACCACGTCATCGTGCACCGGATGTTCCCGCTCGCCGCCGACCACACCGTGGTGGAGTGCGACTGGCTCTTCGTCAGGGACGTGGTCGAGGCCGGCCGCGACACGTCCCGCTCGGTGGAGCTGTTCCACCGCGTCAACGTCCAGGACTTCGACGCCTGCGAGCGCTGCCAGCCCGCCATGGACTCGCGCGCCTACCGGACCGGCGGTGTGCTGGTGCCGAGCGAGCACCACATCGGCGCGTTCCACACCTGGGTCACCGACCGGCTCCGCGGGTGACAGCACCACGCGTGTCCCCACCGTCCCCTCCACCCGGCAGAAGGTTGTGCTCCATGGCTCAGCAGGTCAGAGGTGTCGTCGCCGCAGGCAGGGGCGAGGCGGTCAGGATCGAGACGGTGACCGTGCCCGACCCGGGCCCCGGTGAGGCGGTGGTCAAGGTCGAGGCCTGCGGCGTCTGCCACACCGACCTGCACTACCGGGACGGCGGGATCAGCGACGAGTTCCCCTTCCTGCTGGGCCACGAGGCCGCCGGGACCGTGGAGTCCGTGGGCGAGGGGGTGACCGAGGTCGCGCCCGGCGACTTCGTCATCCTGAACTGGCGTGCGGTGTGCGGACAGTGCCGCTCCTGCAGGCGCGGCCGCCCCTGGTACTGCTTCGACACCCGCAACGCCGGGCAGCGGATGACCCTGGCGGACGGCACCGAACTCACGCCGGCGCTCGGCATCGGCGCCTTCGCGGAGAAGACCCTCGTCGCGGCGGGCCAGTGCACCAAGGTCGACCCCGCCGCCTCGCCCCTCGCCGCCGGACTGCTCGGCTGCGGCGTCATGGCCGGCCTCGGCGCCGCCGTCAACACCGGCGGGGTCTCCCGGGGGGACAGCGTCGCCGTCATCGGCTGCGGCGGAGTCGGCCACGCCGCCGTCATGGGCTCCCGGCTGGCAGGGGCCGCCCGGACCATCGCCGTCGACCTCGACGACCGCAAGCTCACCACCGCGCGCAGGCTCGGCGCCACCCACACCGTCAACTCCCGTGAGCGCGACGCCGTGGCAGCCATCCGCGAGCTCACCGGCGGCAGCGGCGCCGACGTCGTCATCGAGGCCGTCGGCCGCCCGGAGACCTACCGGCAGGCCTTCCACGCGCGCGACCTCGCCGGCACCGTCGTCCTGGTCGGCGTGCCCACCAGCGAGATGACCCTGGAACTGCCGCTGCTGGATGTCTTCGGCCGGGGCGGCGCGCTCAAGTCCTCCTGGTACGGCGACTGCCTGCCCTCGCGGGACTTCCCCATGCTGATCGACCTCTACCTCCAGGGGCGCCTGGACCTCGATGCCTTCGTCACCGAGACCATCCCGCCGACCGACGTCGAGGCCGCCTTCGCCCGCATGCACAACGGCGATGTGCTGCGCTCGGTGGTGGTCTTCTGACGAGCACGGCGCCCCGCCCGGGGTGAGGCCCGCCGGCCGGCGCCCAGTGGCCGACGGCGTGAACGCCGGTCAGGCCGGCGCGATCGGTGGCTGCGCGGCGAGCGCCGCCACCAGCGCGGGCCGTGAGGTCACCACCAGCGGGTGCCCGAGACGGCCGGCCTCGGCCCTGGGCAGGTTGCGGACGTCCTCGCCGGCGTCGACGTTCCCGAGACCGCCGGCCAGGAGGAAGCGCCGGCCGAGGGTGAGCGGGTGCGGAGTCTCACCATGTGGGCGATCGGGTGACATTCGGGCCGCGGACCGGGGGAGTGGGCATAGGCTGACCGGTGCAGCTGGTTCGCCCCGTCCGCCAGGCGGGGTGTCGTAAGAGGGAACCCGGTGGGAATCCGGGACTGCCCCGCAGCGGTGAGTGGGAACGACCGCCGTCATACGCACTGGGCCCGGGAGGGTCTGGGAAGCGACGGCCAGTAGGTGCCCGCCCTTCACAGGGTGGGTGTGCCCGCGAGTCCGAAGACCTGCCCGCTGCCCGCCCGCGATCGATCCGCGGGCGGCCACCCGGTGACCTCGAGGGCGGGTCGGCGACCACAACAGGCGGAGCAGGCACGCGTGCGCGCGGGCCGCCGCCCTGTTCGTCATCCCTTCGCGCTCCCGTCCCGTCCCCGGGTACCTGAGGACACAGACTCGCGAAGGAGAGTCCCTTGACAGCGAAGTCCGCAGCCGCGGCCACCCGCGCCACCGTGTACGGCTACCCCCGCCAGGGCCGGGACCGGGAACTCAAGAAGGCCGTCGAGGGCTACTGGAAGGGCACCGTCACCGCCGACGCCCTCCGGGACACCGCGGCCGGCCTGCGCCGGGCGAACTGGGAGCAGCTCGCCGACGCGGGCGTACGGGAGGTCCCCACCGGCGACTTCTCGCTCTACGACCACGTGCTGGACACCACCCTCGCCGTCGGCGCGATCCCGGCCCGCCACCGCGCGGCGGTCGACGCCGACCCGCTGGACGGCTACTTCGCCATGGCGCGCGGCACCCAGGACGTCGCGCCCCTGGAGATGACCAAGTGGTTCGACACCAACTACCACTACCTGGTGCCCGAACTCGGGCCCGACACCGCCTTCACCGCCGACTCCGCCAAGGCCGTCGCGGAGCTGGGCGAGGCGCTCGCCGCCGGCCACGACGCCCGCCCGGTGCTGGTCGGCCCGGTCACCTACCTGCTGCTCGCCAAGCCCGCCCCCGGCGTCGCCGCCGACTTCCTGCCGATCACCCTGCTCGACCGGCTGCTGCCCGTCTACGCCGAGCTGCTGGCCGACCTGCGCGCCGCCGGCGCCGAGCGGGTGCAACTGGACGAGCCCGCGCTGGTGCAGGACCGCACCCCGGCCGAACTGAACGCCGCCGCCCGCGCCTACCGCGAGCTCGGAGCCCGCACCGACCGGCCGAAGCTGCTGGTCGCCAGCTACTTCGACCGCCTCGGCGAGGCCCTGCCGGTGCTGGCCAAGGCCCCGGTCGAAGGCCTGGCACTGGACTTCACCGGACCGGCCGCCGGCAACCTGGACGACCTCGCCGCGGTCGGCGGACTGCCCGGCAAGCGCCTGGTCGCGGGCGTGGTGGACGGCCGCAACGTCTGGATCAACGACCTGGAGAAGTCACTCGCCACCCTGGCCACCCTGCTCGGCCTCGCCGGCACCGTCGACGTCGCCACGTCCTGCTCGCTGCTGCACGTCCCGCTGGACGCCGACGCCGAGCGCGACATCGACCCGCAGATCCTGCGCTGGCTCGCCTTCGCCGAGCAGAAGGCGCAGGAGGTCGCGCTGCTGGCCCGCGGCCTGCGCGAGGGCACCGGCGCGATCACCGCCGACCTGGCCGCGAACCGGGCCGACCTCGCCTCCCGCGCCACCTCCCCGATCACCCGTGACCCGGCGGTCCGCGCCCGCGCCGCCGCCACCACCGCCGAGGACGCCCGCCGCGCCCAGGCCTACCCGGAGCGCACCGCGGCCCAGCGCGCCCGGCTCGGACTGCCGCTGCTGCCGACCACCACCATCGGCTCCTTCCCGCAGACCTCCGAACTGCGCCGCGCCCGGGCCGACCTGACGGCCGGCCGGATCGACGCCGGCGCCTACCGGGAGCGGATGGAGGCCGAGGTCCGCGAGGTGATCGCCTTCCAGGAGCAGGCCGGCCTGGACGTCCTGGTGCACGGCGAGCCCGAGCGCAACGACATGGTCCAGTACTTCGCCGAACAGCTCACCGGCTACCTCGCCACCCGGCAGGGCTGGGTGCAGTCCTACGGCACCCGGTACGTACGGCCGCCGGTGCTGGCCGGAGACATCTCCCGCCCGCACCCCATGACGGTCGACTGGTTCCGCTACGCGCAGAGCCTCACCGACCGTCCGGTCAAGGGCATGCTCACCGGCCCGGTCACCATGCTCGCCTGGTCCTTCGTCCGCGACGACCAGCCGCTCGCCGACACCGCCCGCCAGGTCGCCCTCGCCCTGCGCGACGAGGTGAACGACCTGGAGGCCGCGGGGGCGGCCGTCGTTCAGGTCGACGAGCCCGCCCTGCGCGAGACACTGCCGCTGCGCGCCGCGGACCGCCCGGCCTACCTCGACTGGGCCACCGGGTCGTTCCGCCTGGCCACTTCCGGGGTGCGGGCCGACACCCAGATCCACACCCACATGTGCTACGCCGAGTTCGGCGCGATCATGACCGCGATCGACGAGCTCGACGCGGACGTGATCTCGCTCGAGGCCACCCGTTCGCACATGGAGGTCGCCGGAGAGCTGGCCCGGGCCGGCTACCCGCGCGAGGTCGGCCCCGGCGTCTGGGACATCCACTCCCCGCGGGTGCCCGGCACCGACGAGGCCCTCGAGCTGCTGCGGGCCGGGCTCGCCGCGATCCCCGCCGAGCGGCTGTGGGTCAACCCCGACTGCGGCCTGAAGACCCGCGGTTGGACCGAGACCCGGGCCTCGCTGGACAGCCTGGTCGGCGCCGCCCGCAAGCTGCGGGAGGAACTCGCCGGCTGACGGCCGGCGGGGACCGCCGGGGCGGGCGCGGAAGGTGTTCGGC
>NZ_JAIZ01000331.1:14015-23315 GCF_000710465.2 Kitasatospora sp. MBT63
AGGCGGCGGGCGGACACCGTTACTGTCGACCGCCATGCGACTTCTCGTACTTGGCGGCACCTCGTTCGTGGGCCGGGCGATCGTTGACGACGCGCTGCGGCAGGGGGTCGAGGTGACCCTGTTCGGCCGGGGCAGAACCGGCGTGGACCTGTTCCCGGGCGTGCCCCGGCTGATCGGTGACCGGGACACCGGGGACTACACGGCGCTGCAGGGCGGCAGTTGGGACGCCGTCGTGGACGTCAGCGGGTACGTGCCGCGCCACGTCGGTCAGGCGATGGCGGCGCTCGGCGACCGGGTCGGCCGGTACCTGTTCATCTCCAGTCAGGCCGTCTACGTGCAGACGGGCGTGGGGCCGGGCTCGGACGAGGACACACCCCGCCGCCCGCCGGTGCGCGACACCGAGGAGCTGGACGAGGACACCTACGGGCCGTGCAAGGTGGCGTGCGAGGACGACGTGGTGGCCCGGTACGGCGCACGGGCGACGATCGTGCGGCTGGGAAAGGTCGCCGGGCCGTACGACGTGCAGGACGGGCTCGTGTACTGGGTCCGCCGGGCCGCGCGCGGCGGCCGGGTGGCCCTGCCGGGCAGCCCCGAACAGCCCGTTCAGGTGGTCGACTCCCGCGACGCGGCCCGCCTCGTGGTGCAACTGCTGCAGGACGACAGGCCCGGCGCGTTCCACGCCGTCGGCCCGGCCGAGCCGACCACGATGGCCGAGCTGATCACCACCTGCGCGCAGGTCGCGGGCAGCCGGGTCGAGATCGTCCCGGTGCCGGCCGGAGCGGTGCCGCCGTTCTTCCCGCTGACCCGCCCCGAGTCGATGTGGCCGACCCAGCAGCGGAGCGCCGCGCGCGCCCGCGCCGCCGGCCTGCCCGCAACCCCGTTGGCGGTGACCGTCGCTGACGTACTGGCCTGGGACCGCGAGCGCGGCGAGCCGCCGCTGCGGCACGGACTGTCCGCCACGCAGGAGGCGGACCTGCTCGCCGGAGCCTGACGGACCGGCATGCGCGGGCGGTGTGCCCACCCCGTGCAGGGCGCCTGGAGGTTCGGAACCGGGGGATCGGCCGGCGGCGGGCGGGTGGCATGATGTGGCGGCCATGACCGTCACCGTCGCCCCGGGGCCAGCTCGCCGTACGGCCGCACTGGATGTGCGGCTGGTGCGGGCGTCGGCCTTCGCCACGGTGAGCGTGGCCCTGGCCGCAGCGGCGCACGGCGCCGCGGGCGGGGCAGCGGTGGGCCTGCCGCTGGTCGCGCTGGGCTGGCTGCTGGTCTGCGCCGCGGCGGGCGTGGCGGCCGGCCGCCGCCGGTCACTGCCGGCGATCACCGCAGGCGTGGCGGCCGGGCAGCTCGGACTGCACCTGCTGTTCCGTACCGGGCACATCATGACCACGCCGCTCCCCACGCCCGCCTCCATGCCCGGCATGCCCGGCATGCCGGCGGGGGCCCACCGACCGGGCGGCCGTACGGGATCCGGCCCGGTGCCGTCGGCCGGGACCGGTCCCCATGCCGGGCACCTGCATCACACGGCCGCCGTCGTCCACGCGGGCGTGCTCGGCCTGTCGCCCGGCATGCTGGCCGGCCATGCCGCTGCCGCGCTCGCGACCGGCTGGCTGCTGCACCGGGTCGAGGTGGCGCTGTGGCGGCTGCTCGACCTCACGCGGACGGTCCGGGCCGCGGCCCGCCACTGGAGCCGGCGCGTCCGGCGCACCCTCGCCGTCCTCACCGGAACCGCCGTCCCGCCGGCGGCGCCACTCGTGCGCACGTGGCTCCGCCGCGACACCGTCCCGCCGCACCACCGGTCGGCGCTGCTGCGCCACAGCCTGCTCCGCCGGGGACCGCCGGGGGTCGTCACCGCCTAGGCACGGACGGAGCCTGCGCTCCGCCCGCCGCCTTCGCGCTGCCGCAGGCGGCCGCACCCCTTTCCGGGACGGCCGCCGGACAACCCCGTCAGCGTTCCCGCACCGCGCCCTGGTGGCGTGCCGACCTGCCCGGTCGGTGCGCGGCCGCGTGGTGCCGATCTCCCGGATGGAGACCACACCCATGCGTTCCACCCTCTCCCGCCGTCTGGCCGCCGCGTCGGTGCTGGCCGGTGCGACCCTGCTCGCCTCGGCGGTTCCCGCGTTCGCGCACGTGACCGTGCAGCCGGGCACCGCCGCCCAGGGCGCGTACACCGCCGTCGCCTTCCGTGTCCCGGACGAGAGCGACACCGCGTCCACCACGAAGCTGGAGGTGACCCTGCCCGCCGACCACCCGGTGGCCTCGGTCGCGACCCGGCCGCTGCCCGGCTGGACCGCCACCGCGGAGAAGACCAAGCTCGCGACGCCGTTGAAGACCGATGACGGCGACGAGATCACGGAGGCGGTCTCGAAGATCACCTGGACGGCCGACGCGAACGCGAAGATCGCGCCCGGCCAGTTCCAGGACTTCGCGGTCTCGCTCGGCCCGCTGCCCACCGACACCGACAAGATCGTCTTCAAGGCCCTGCAGACCTACGACGACGGCACCGTGGTCCGCTGGATCGAGGAGAGCAAGGACGGCCGGCCCGAACCCGAGCACCCCGCGCCCGTCCTGACCCTCACCAAGGCCGCCGCCGAGGGTGGCGACACCCACGGCATGACCGCGAGCACCGCCGGCCGGGCCGCCCCGCCGGCCGCCGCGGGCTCGGCGGCCTCCACGTCCTCCGACAGCGCCGCGCGCACCCTCGGTGTCGTGGGCATCGTGGTCGGCGTGGTCGGGGCCGCGCTCGGCGTCCTCGGCCTGCGCCGCCGCAACGAGGGCCCGCAGGCCTGACCGTTCCGAAAGCGCCGCGGCCCGGCCGGATCACCGGCCGGGCCGCGGCGGCCCCATCGGCTCAGCGCACCGTCACGTCACGACGCCGACAGCCGCGGCGTGCGCGGCGGCTCCGTGCGGCGGCTGCCCGTCGCCTCGAAGGCCGCGCCGAGGGCCAGCAGCGCGTTGTCGTCGTAGGCGCGGCCCGCGAAGGTCAGCCCGACCGGCATGCCGGTGTCCGCCATGGTGCCCATCGGTACGGTCACCGTCGGGATGCCGAGGTGACGGGGCACCAGGTTGCCGTTGGCGACCCAGACGCCGTTGCGCCAGCCGAGGTCGGCGGACGCCTCGCGGACGTCCATGTCCGCCGGGCCCACGTCGGCGACCGCGGGGAACACCACCGCGTCCAGGCGCAGTTCGTCCATCCACTGCTCCAGGTCGACCCGGCGGGTCTCCTCGAGGCCGCGCAGCCCCTCCTCGAGGTGCGGCATGTCGGTGAACGACGCGTACGGGCGCTCCCGGACGAAGCGCGGGTACTCGCCGATGGTGTCGTCGAAACCGGCGTAGCGGTCGGGGAGCTCGCCCTCGTGCTTGGGGAAGATGAGCTCGCCGTCGACCTCGGCCAGGCCGGCGAGCGCCGGGTCGCCGTTGGCGCGCAGGAAGTCGTCCCACGCCCAGGCGGACAGGTCCTCGATCTCGACGGCGAGGTAGTCCCGGCCGACCAGGCCGCGGGTGAGCAGCGAGGGCGCGCCGGGGCGGTCGGACTCGTAGTTCGACACGACGGGGAAGTCGACCTCGACCACCTCGGCGCCGGCGGCCTCCAGGTCGCGGCGGGCGGCCTCCCACAGGGCGATCACCGAGGGGCGGGTGTCGATCCGCTGCCCGGTCTGGCCGCCGATGCCGCCGTCGGGGTTGGTCCCGGCGTCGGGGTCGGAGTTGATGTACATCCGGGGTACACCGACGCGCTTGCCGGCGAGCGCGGCGGCCGCCGTCCGGGCGTCGGCGGGGGCGAGCGCCGGGTACGAGGCGGGGCGTACCTGCGACGCCGCCGGGAGCGGCACCCACGGCTGCGCGCGCCACAGGTCGCCGCGGGTCTGCGGGTCGTCGGCCACGATGACGTCGAGGAGTTCGAGCAGGTCGGCCATGGTGCGGGTGTGCGGGACCACGACATCCATGGTCGGCACCAGCGGCCAGTTGCCGCGCACCGAGATCACGCCGCGGCTGGGGGTGTAGGCGCACAGCGCGTTGTTGGACGCGGGTGCCCGGCCCGACGACCAGGTCTCCTCGCCGAGGCCGAAGGCGCCGAAGGACGCTGCCGTCGCGGTACCCGAACCGTTGGAGGAGCCGGAGCCGTAGGCGCTGGTGAGCCAGTCGGCGCTGTACGGGCTCTCCGCGCGGCCGTACACGCCGCGCTGCATGCCGCCGTTGGCCATCGGCGGCATGTTGGTCAGGCCGATCAGGACGGCGCCGCCCGCGCGCAGCCGCTCGATGGCGAAGGCGTCGTGCTGGGCGGTCAGGTGCTCGAACGCCGGTGAGCCGGCCGCGGCGGTCAGCCCCTTGGCGAGGTAGCTGTCCTTCGCGGTGTACGGGATGCCGTCCAGCGGGCCGAGGGTCTCGCCGCGGGCGCGGCGGGCGTCGGAGGCCTCGGCCTCGGCGCGGGCGTCCGGGTTCATCACGACCATCGCGTTGAGCGCGGTGGCGGTGCCGGGCCGGTCGTACGCCTCGATCCGGGCGAGGTAGGCGTCGAGCAGGCCGACCGCCGTGGCCTCGCCCTTCTCCAGCGCCGCGCGCAGATCGGCGATACAGGTCTCCACAACGTCGAATCCGCGCGTCATGCGGGTGCCTCCTGGCTGGTTGGTACGGGACGGGGTGGTGGGGCGGGATCGGCGAACCGCCGGTGCGGGGCGGATCCGCGCATGCGCCGGCCACGTCCGGTCGCCCTGACTAGATTTTCAGTCTAGACTACGGATCTAGATCTCCAGCATCGAGGGGTGAGGCCATGCCGACGCCAGAGACCGGGCCGGGTGCAGCACCCCGGCCTGCCCGGACCTCGGTGGACAGGAAGCGTCAGCCCAGCGGCGACGAGGCACGGGGACGGGCGATGCGGGCCGCCATCAGCGCCATCGCCGAGAAGGGCACCGCGGCCGTACGGATGTCGGACATCGCCGCGCGGGCCGGGATGAGCACCGGGCACATCCTCTACCACTTCGGCAAGAAGGACCGCCTCCTGCTCGAAGTCCTCGCCTGGAGCGAGGCGGACCTCGGCCGGCGGTTCCAGCAGGCCGCGGACGAGGCCGCGTCCCCGGCCGAGAAGCTGGCGCTGTTCGTCCGCTTCTACCTGCCCCGCCACCCGGGCGACGAACGCTACGCCCTGTGGACGCAGGTCCTGGCCCAGCGCCACGACGACGCCGGCCGGCACCTGCTCACCGCGCTCTCGGACACCTGGGAGGAGCGCCTGGAGGCGATCGTGCTGGAGGGCCGGGCCCTGGGGCAGTTCGCCGAGGTCGACCCGTCCGAGTTCGTCATCAGGGCGGTGGCGATGCTCAACGGGCTCTCCGGGGACGTGATGTTCGGACGCTCGCGCTGGCAGGACGCCTCCGCGAACGCGTTCGCCCTGGCCGCCCTGGAACGCGAACTGCGGCCGGCCGCTCAGGACTGACGGCACGTCCGGCCGGCGGTGTCCGTCACGCTACGCGGTCGCGGACGCGCGGGCTCAGGGCGGCGTACTCCAGCGGGGCGGAGGGGTCGATGGAGAGGTCCAGCGGGGCCGGTCGGGCGCCCGACCGGACCAGGAGGTCGCCGATCGCGGCGATCATGGCGCCGTTGTCGGTGCACAGGCGCAGGGCGGGGACCCGCAGGGTGATGCCGGCGGCGGCGCAGCGCTGTTCGGTGAGGGCGCGGATGCGGGAGTTGGCGGCGACGCCGCCGACCACCACGAGGGTGTCGATGCCGTGGTCGGTGCAGGCGCGGACGGCCTTGCGGGTGAGGGTGTCGGCGATGGCCTCCTGGAGTGCGGCGGCGGCGTCGGGGACGTGCGGTTCGGCGCCGGCGGAGCGTTGCCCCTCGACCCAGCGGGCGGCGGCGGTCTTGAGGCCGGAGAAGGAGAACGCGTACGGCGGGTCGTCGGGGCCGCTGAGCGGGCGGGGGAGGCGGACCGCCTCCGGGTCGCCGTCGCGCGCGGCGCGGTCGATGGCGGGGCCGCCGGGGTAGGGCAGGTGGAGGATGCGGGCGACCTTGTCGAAGCATTCGCCGGCGGCGTCGTCCAGGGTGTCGCCGAGGTGGACGATCGGGTCGCGGGCGAGGTCGCGGACCAGCAGCAGGGAGGTGTGCCCGCCGGAGACGATCAGCACGATGCAGGGGTCGGGCAGCGGCCCGCCGTCGAGGGTGGCAGCGGCGACGTGGCCGGCCAGGTGGTGGACGCCGTACAGCGGGACGCCGAGCGCGTAGGCGTAGCTCTTGGCGGCGGCCACGCCGACCTGGAGCGCGCCGGACAGGCCGGGGCCGGCGGTGACGGCGACGGCGCCGATGTCGGCGAGGACGAGCCCGGCCCGGTCCAGCGCCTCCTGTACGACGGGGGCCACCGCGTGGACGTGGGCCCGGGCGGCGATCTCGGGGACCACGCCGCCGAAGCGGGCGTGCTCGTCCATCGACGACGCCACCGCGTGCCCGAGCAGCACGCCGTCGCGCACCAGACCGGCGCCGGTCTCGTCGCAGGACGATTCGATCCCCAGCACCACCGGCGATCCCGCCATCGTCACCCTCACCCAAACCTTGTCGCAGCAGTTACCTACCTGCACATATTGTGTAACAAGGTGCGGGGGTGGCCGGACGGCCACCTCGGCCCGGCGGTCCTGCTCACCGCGCCGCGCTCCCGGCCACCGGAACGGCACCCGGGTCCGTGCCCGGGTCCCCGCCCGGGGAGGCGAAGGCGACCGGGGCCTCGAAGTTGGCGCGGCGGGCGGCACGGCGGAAGACCGTGAGGACCGCCGGCCCGACGATCAGGACGCACACCCCGGTGGTGACGGCGCGTCCGGTGTCCCAGCCGAGCGAGGTGGCCAGGTCGAAGAGCAGGTAGCGGTGCCACTGCTCGGTGAACGGCAGCCCGGGCAGGTAGGCGATCGAGCTGTTCGGGTCGGTGGCGAACGGCCAGAAGGACAGGTTGAGCAGGAACCCGAAGAGGTAGCCGGAGGCCGCGCCGTACCCCGTGAGCATCAGCACCTCGGCCCGTCCGCGCAGCCGCGGCAGCAGCCCCGCGAGCAGCCCCACGAAGGCGCAGCCGAACATCTGGTACGGCATCCAGGGCCCGACGCCGCCGGTGATCAGGGCGGAGGCGAACAGCGAGGTGCAGCCGAGGGTGAAGCCGAAGCCGGGGCCGAAGACCCGCCCGGCGAGGACCAGGATGAAGAACACCGTCTCCACCCCCGCGGTCCCGGCACCCAGCGGGCGCAGACCGGCGTTGACGGCGGAGAGCACGCCGAGCATCGCGAGGGCCTTGGCGTCGATGCCGCCGGCGGAGATCTCGGCGATCACGACGGCGAGGACGAGGACCAGCAGCGCGCCGAAGATCAGCGGCGGCGCGTAGTTGGACCCGAACTTCCCCGGGGCGACGACGAACGGCCAGGTGAAGGCCGTCAGGCCGATGAACGAGGCCAGGGCCACCACGAGCCGTGCGCGGCCGGGGATGCGGACGGCGACCCGGGCGGCGCTCACCGCGCGGCCCGCGCGGTGTCGAGGACCCGGCCGACCTGGCGGGTGGTCAGATAGAGCAGCGGGGCGAGGATCTTGGCGGTCTGCGGCGCGAACGTCGGCGAGGCGACGATCACCTCGGTGGTGGGTCCGTCGGCGACGACCTCCCCTTCGGCCATCACCACCACGCGGTCGGCGGCCGCGGCGACGAACTCGACGTCGTGGGTGCACACGACGACCGTGCGCCCCTCGGCGGCGAGGTGGTCGACGATGCCGATCAGCGCCTCCTTGCCCGGGTAGTCCAGCCCGCGGGTGGGCTCGTCCAGCAGGACCACCGGCGGGGCTGCGGCCAGTTGGATCGCCAGCACCAGGGCCAGCTTCTGTCCCTCGGACAGGTCGCGGGGGTGGCTGTCGTCCGGGATTCCCGGGGCGAGCCGGTCCAGGACCTGCCGCGCGGTGTGCCCGGCGCCGGGACCGGCGTCCAGGTCGCCCTGGGCGAGCTCCTGGGCGACCGACTCCAGGTAGAGCAGGTCGGTCGGGGTCTGCGGGACCAGGCCGACCAGGCGGCGGGCCTCGGCAGCGGAGACCTTCTTGGGGTCGGTCGCCGCCTTGCCGTCCGTCCCGGCGACCTTGACGGTGCCGCCCTGCCGCGGGCCGGAACCCTGCAGGGCCCAGAGCAGCGAGGACTTGCCCGAGCCGTTGCGTCCCATCAGCGCGGTGACCTGGCCGGCCTGCAGTTCCAGTCCGACGTCGCGGACGGCGACCACCTGGCCGTGGCGCACGACGATCCGTTCGGCGGAGAGCACCGTCGCGCCGCCGCCGGCGGTGGTGTCGCGCGGCGGCGGGACCGGATGTCCGGCCAGCTGCTCCCGCAGCGGCGCCGCCGCCCGGCGGGCGTCCCGGACGGACAGCGGCAGCGGGCGCCACCCCGCCAGGCGGCCGAGTTCGACCACCGGAGGGGAGATGCTGGTGGTGGCGAAGACCTCGGCGGGCGGGCCGTGGACGACGGTGCCGTCGCCGGGCAGGTAGGCGACCCGGTCGGCGTACTGGACCACGCGCTCCAGGCGGTGTTCGGCGAGCAGGACGGTGACGCCGAGGTCGTGCACCAGGCGGGTGACGGCCGCCAGCACCTCCTCGGCGGCGGTCGGGTCGAGGGCGGAGGTGGGTTCGTCCAGGACCAGGATCCGCGGGTGCGCGGTGAGCACCGAGCCGATCGCGACCCGCTGCTGCTGGCCGCCGGAGAGTTCGTGCAGCGCGCGGTGGCGCAGGTCGGCGAGGCCGAGCAGGTCGAGGGTCTCCTCCACCCGCTTGCGCATCACCTCCGGCGGGATCGCCAGCTGTTCCATCGCGTAGGCGAGTTCCTCCTCGACGGTGTCGGTGACGAACCCGGCCAGCGGGTCCTGGCCGACCACGCCGACCACATCGGCCAGTTCGCGCGGCGGGTGGTCGGCGGTGTCGCGGCCGTCCACCGTCACCCTGCCGTACAGGGTGCCGCCGGTGAAGTGCGGGACGAGCCCGTTGACGGCGCCCAGCAGGGTGGACTTGCCGGCGCCGGTGCGGCCGACCACCAGGCAGAGTTCACCCTCGGGGATGTGGAGGTCGACATCGCGCAGGACGGGGGTGGACCCGCCGTCGTACACCACGCCGACCTGGTCGAATCGGATCACTCGGTCACCTCGGTGTGCGGGCGGGCGGCGCCGGCCGCGGGGCGTGCGGCCCGCCGGTCGGGCAGGGCGGCGGATACGGGGGGCCGGCCGGGCGGCGGGGAGAGCACACCGGCGGCGCCGGCCAGCAGCAGGGCCAGCACGGGGACGGCCGGAAGGGCGGGCCAACTCAGCGGGTAGAGAG
>NZ_JAIZ01000332.1 GCF_000710465.2 Kitasatospora sp. MBT63
GCCGCCGGCGGTACCGACGGTAGAAGCGGCCCGCCGCCGCGGCATTGCTCGCACCGGCCGACTCGTTGACTTCCGCGGCCCGCCGGTTGACGTCGGGCTGCCCGTCGCGGGGCGGTCCGATCCGGGCTGCGTGAGGGTACCGCCTCATGCCGGGGGTCGCCGGCGTGCCGGAGCGTCCCGAGCAGTCCTTCGGTCAGGCCTGACTGCCCGGGGGTGTAGTCGATCGGGATCCGGCGCCGTTCCACCGGTCGCCAGACTGGGTTGGTACCGACGGAGAAACGAGGTGTGCGATGAAGAAGAAGATCGCAATGGTGGGCGCTACCGCTCTTCTGCTGATGACGGGTACGGTCACCGCCGCCAGCGCCGCAACCACGGTGAACGTGTGCGGTAATTCCTTCAACGGCGGCCCCGCCGGCAATCAGACCTGTACCAACGGCCAGGTGAAGGGGAATACCGGGACCGTGCCGGCGAGCGCTCTTCCGGCGTGGATTCTCAAGCTTCTGGGGTACTGACCGTCCGCCGCCGGCGCAGCCGGACCTCGGCTCACCCCGCGAGGACGGCAGGCGCCGGCGGCGCCGGGACGATCTCGAACTCTCCCGGCTTCTCGATGACCAGATCCGGTGTGGGGGCCGGGATGGTCGCCGGGTTGAAGGCCGGAACGACCACCGTGAAGAGAGCCGGGATGGGGGCTTCGATGATGGCGAGCGGCCCCAGCATGGTGAGGGTGCGCTCGGTGAAATTCGCGGGGGTGGGGATGAGCTCGAATATTCCCATGCCGGGGGTGAGGAAAAGTGGCGGCTCGGTATATTCGACCGGCTCTGCCACCGACAACTCGAGATCCTCGAGAAGGCATGCCGGAAGTCCGTTGACGAGAATGGCCGAGGTGCCGATGATAGGCAGTGTCGGTGGCAGGAATATGACCGGAGCGAACATGGGGACGAGCAGGTCCCCGGATTTCGCAATCAGCCCTGGCATGTGACTCCTCAGGCCGTCCACGGTGAATCGGTGAGTCGCTGCGCCGATCGATTCATGATGAAGCCTGATCATCATAGCGTCGGGCGGCCTCCCCTGCAGCGCTGGCGGCGCCGGTGGGCGGCGGGGCGGCGTCATGCCCCCTGCGGGGTCTCATCCTTCGGAGATCACCTTGGCAGCGTATTCCGTGGCAGATGCCTGGAGATACGCCCCTGCATATCGGATTTCTTCGCGTTGAAGCGCCGTTTCAACGAGGCCCACGGCGAGCCCCCGGGGCTGGACCATCTCATGATGGTGTCGATCGAAGATCGCCAGTTCATCTTCTCTCCCGCCGGAAAGATGGAGAACGTCTGCACATGCAGGACGGATCTCCCCAGTGTCACCGCGGTGACGGGGTGTCCACCGGTACCGGCCGAGCACCCCTTCGTGCGGGTTTCGATGCCCTGGTGCACCGGCCTGCCCGGCCTGCCCGGCCTGCCCGGGCGGAGGGGCGCTCGCACGACGACGTACGGCGCCGGTCCGGCCAGGGCGGCCGGACCGGCGCGAACGGTACCGGTCAACGCTTGGCGTAGACGCTGTCCATGAACTCGATGATCTGCTGATCGGTCAGCCGTCCGCCCTCGCGGTGGCCCATCGCCAGGTCGGCCTCGCTGATCATGCCGACCAGCCGGTCGTTGTCGATCACCGGCATCCGCCGGATCTGGTGCTGCTCCATCTTCTTCAGCACCTCGTCCATGGAGTCGTCCGCCCTCACACAGTGCAGGTGACCCGCCAGCTCCATGGCCTTCATCATCGACGGATCCTTGCCCTCGGCGATACACCGGGTGACGATGTCACGGTCCGTGATCATGCCCTTGAGCTTCTTGTCGGGCCCGCAGATCGGCAGGGCGCCGACGCCCATCTCGCGCATCATCCGCGAAGCGTCCATCAGGGTCTGGTCGGCGTTGATGCACTGGGCGCCGTTGGACATGATGTCACGTGCTGTAATCACAGTGTTCCTCTTTCTCGGGCGCGCCGGTGAAGGCACGGAGTGCAACTGTGCTCACACCGTAGATGCGGCCCGTCCCCCTCGCGCGGGGAGCGCCTCCCCGGGGTGCCGGATCCGCGAATCTCCCTCGGGATACGACGGAAGGGAGGGCCCTCGCGCCGGTTCGAGGGCCCTCCCCGCACAGGTGGCGGATCTACCGCCGGTGGTGCTCGCCGTGCGTCAGAACGTCAGCTTCCAGCTGTTGATGTAGCCGGTGTCGATGGAGTAGAGGTCCTGGACCTTCAGCCTCCAGGTGCCGGCGGCGACCACCTTCGAGGCGTCCACCGTGTACGTGGCGATCACGTCGTCCTCGGAGTCCCCGACGCTGACGTCCTTCAGCCGGTAGGCGGTGCCGTCCGGGGCCACCAGGTCGATGGCCAGGTCACCGCGGTACGTGTGCCGGATGTCCACGTCCACCTTGAGAGCGGTCGGCGCGTTCCCCTCGATCCGGCTGACGGGGATGTCCGAGTACACCGCGTCGCCGTGGTCCGGGATCGACACGGCGGTGGCGTTCTCGAAGGTGGTGATGAAGGCCACCACGTTCCAGGTGAAGCTCGCCGTGGAACTCGCACCGGTCTCATCGGCCACCGTCACCGTCACCGCGCTGGTGCCCAGGGCGGCGGGGGTACCGGTCACCAGACCGGTGGACGGGTCGATCGACAGCCCCTCGGGCAGGCCCGTGGCGGAGTAGGACAGCGCCCCCGGGTTGGTGCTGCCGGCCGCGATCTGCAGGTTGACGGCGGAGTCCAGGGCGCTGGTCTGCGTGCCGGGGCTGGTCACCGAGACACCCAGCGCCATCCGGGGACCGACGTTGATGCCGGCCCAGGCGTTGGCGACGTTGACGTAGGTGACGCTGTTCAGCCCGTACAGGTCCGCCGCAGCCTGCAGGGTCGCCGTGCGGGCGGCCGCGTAGTTGGTGGTGGAGGTCATGTACGTCGACAGCGCCCGGTACCAGATCCGCTGCGCCGCGTCGCGGCCGATCCCGGTGACCGGCAGGCCGTCGGAGGTGGGGCTGTCGTACGCGACGCCGTTGACGACCTTGGCGCCGCTGCCCTCGGAGGCCAGGTAGAACCAGTGGTTGGCCGGGCCCGAGGAGTAGTGGACGTCGATCGAGCTGATGCCCGAGTACCAGGAGTCCTTCGACTTGCCGTCCTTGGAGGGCTTGTCCATGTAGCGCAGGGGCTTGCCGTCCCCGTAGATGTTGATCTTCTCGCCGACCAGGTAGTCACCGGGGTCGGTGGCGGTGCCGGCGTTGAACTCCACGGCGGCGGCCATGATGTCGGAGGTCGCCTCGTTCAGACCGCCGGACTCACCGCTGTAGACCAGCCTGGCGGTGGCGGCCGTGACACCGTGGGTCATCTCGTGTGCGGCGACGTCCAGCGCCGTCAGCGGGTTGGCGTTGCCCGAGCCGTCGCCGTAGGTCATGCAGAAGCAGGAGTCGCTCCAGAAGGCGTTGACGTAGGCGTTGCCGTAGTGGACCCGCGAGTAGGCGCCCACCCCGTCGTTGCGGATGCCGGTGCGGCCGAACACGTCCTTGTAGAAGTCCCAGGTCGCCTGGGCTCCGAACGCGGCGTCGACGCCGGCAGTCTGGCGGTTGCTCTGAAGCCCGTCGCCCCAGACGTCGTCCGGGTCGGTGTACAGGGTGCCCGTGCCGGAGGTGCCGCCGTTGAGGTCGTAGGTCTTGTGCCCGCCGCGCCCGCCGTCCGTCATCGTCCAGGCGGTGCCGGAGGCGGTGGTGCCGATGGTCACCGGGCCGTTGTACTGGCCGGTGCCGAGGCCGGTTTCCACGGCCTGGTACTCGTACAGCTTGGCGCCGCTGGTGGCGTCGGTGATCACGTGCAGCTCGCTCGGCGTGCCGTCGTCCTGGAGACCGCCGACCACGGTCTCCCAGGCGAGGACCGGGGTGCCGGTCGCGGCCCACACCACCGTCCGCGTCGAGTCGGCCTTGGTCGCGGTGGAACCCTCGGCGCCGGCCCGGCCGAGGGCCAGCTCCTGCGCGGAGGCGGCGCTCCGCGCCGGAGTGGTGGACGGGACCGCCACCGAACCCTCGGTGGCCTTGGTGACGCCCTTGAGGGAACCGTTGCCGGCCTGGTGCACCACCAGGTCGCCGCCGAGCACCGGCAGGCCGGCGAAGGTGCGTTCGTACCGGGTGTGCAGGGTGCCGTCGGCGTCCTTGAGCACCGAGCGCGGCAGGAGCTTCTCCTGTGGGCCCAGTTGCAGGGCCTCGGCCGTCCGCTGGGCGGATGCCGCCGCCGAGGTGAGCAGCGCGGACTGCTGCTCCGGGCCGAGGTCGGCGGCCAGGGCGCCGGCTGCGGGCCGCACGTTCGGCGCCGGGGCCGAGCCGGCGGCGGCGTGGGCGGCGGTGGGGAGGCTGACGGCGAGCAGGGCGGCGCCGACGAGCCAGGCACTCACGCCGACGATCGTGGGGGATTGACGTCTCAACGGAACTCCTTCTGGCGGCCCGGTTCGGGCTGGGGAGCCGGCCGGACGGATGCCGACCGGATCGAGCGGAAGGCGCATGAGCGCGTGGCGGACCGCCAGGAGGCCATGTGGGGCCGGGGAACCGAATGACGGAGTCACGCGTCCCGAAAGGGTCGCACTTTGTCAAAGACATGTCATTAGGTCGTGAAACTGGAGAACCGGAGGTTATGGGGGAGGACTGATGAGGCAAACGAGAAGCTCGCCGCGGTCGCCGGCCACCCACGACGGATCACTGAAGGTGCACCCGAGGCGGACCGAAAGGCCGCCCGATCGCCCCTGCGGAGACGAACGCCCTGCGGCCAGACTCGTCAGGCGGAGCCGACCACCGGCCGACTCCGCGTCCCTACGGCCGTGGTCGGACACTCGCGTGCCCCGGCTCGGTCCGAGCATCCCGATCATGGGAGACCGATGGGCACCGACTCGCCGAAACCATCACCGCGTGTCGCGGCCCCCAGGGTGCGCACCCGGCACACGATGCCGTCCTGGCCCGTCCGCGGGCCCGTGATCATCCCTCATCACGGGCCCACCGGGATCCGGGCCCGACACGCCGCCCGGCTGCGCCTCGGGAAACCGCTGACGAAGACCCGGCGCAGGGCACCGGCCCTGCTGGCCGTCCTGACCCTCGCGACCCTCCCGGTCTGGCCCATGCTGGCCCTCTCCGACGACAGCGCCGCAAAACCGTCCGCCGGGTCCGCCGGATCCAGCGAGCCGGACACCGGCGTCGACGGCGGCGGCCCCGCACCCTTCATGGCCACACCGGACAGCGAGTCACCGTCCGCGGCAGGCACGGGCGCAGGCACGGGCGCGCAGCCGGGATCCGCACGACAGCAGATCAACCCGGGCGGCAGCTCGATCCCCGTCACCGTCCTCGCCGCCTACCACCTCGCCGAGAGTGCCATGGCATCGAGCCTGCCCAGCTGCCATCTCACCTGGCAGATGACGGCCGGGATCGGGAAGGTCGAGTCCAACCACGCGTCAGGGGGCAGGCTGACCAGCGACGGTACGGCGGCCCCCGCCATCCTCGGCCCCGTGCTGAACGGGTCGTCCGGGACCGCCGCGATAGGCGACACCGACGAAGGCACGCTGGACGGCGACACGACGTGGGACCGGGCGGTGGGGCCGATGCAGTTCATCCCCTCCTCGTGGGAGCGCTGGGGACAGACCGAACGCCCCGGCGCCGTACCCGACCCGCAGAACATCTACGACGCGGCACTGGCCGCGGCCCGTTACCTCTGCGCCGCAGGCGGCGACCTGAGCACCCCCGAGGGGCTCAACAAGGCCATCCTCGCCTACAACCACTCCGACGCCTACCTCACGGTCGTCCTGAGCTGGATCCGCCAGTACACCTCCGGAGGAGCCGTCACGACGACGGCCGACGCCCCCGCAGGCACGGCCCAGCCCCCCACGGCCGAACCCGCCGCCACCGCACCCGTCGCCACGGCGGAGTCGGCCGTCCCGTCCGAGAGCCCGACCTCCCCGGCGGCCGCGGAGAGCTCCGCATCGCCCAGCACATCGGACACACCCACGGACACACCCACGACCACGCCCACGACCGAGACCCCCACCGCCGCGGCCGAATCCTCCGCAGCCACCGCGGAGCAGGAAGCCCCCGCCCCCTCGCAGGAGGCCACGCCCGAGCCGGCCACCGGCACACCGGAGACGACCGACTCCACCACGGCGGGCAGCGAGGACACCGGGACGCCCGGCACCGAGAGCCCGTCCGGGACGGCGGAGTCGCCCACCCCCTGAGCACCGGCCCCCGGCACGGCCTCCTCCCGATGGGGCGGTACCGCGTCCACCACCGCCGAAGAGGCGCCGCAGTGGAGTACTCGTCTCCGCTGCGGCGCCTCCGACCGGATCCTCGACGATGCCGGTCCGCCGGTCAGGCCCGGTGATGTGCCTTCCGTCGGTCGCTAGTGCTGCCAGACCCGGACATAGTCGACCTGCATGTCCGCCGGCAAGGACGTGACGGCGCCACTCCCGCTGTACACGGCGTTGTTCAGGATCACGTACATGGGCGACGAGGTGATGCCGTTGGTGATCTGGCCGACCTTCACACCGTCGTAGTAGTACGTGACCGAGCCCGGGCTCCAGTCGGCGCCGAAGGTGTGCCAGCCGGTGAAGTCCCCGGTCGCACAGCCGCCGGGAGCACCCGACGTGGAGTAGTGGAAGTGGTAGCAGGCCTGGCCGTCGCCGAGGCCCTCCATCACGTCCAGCTCGCCGGTGTTCGGCCAGTCCTGGCCGTCGGTCCAGAAGGCCGGCCAGTTCGCGATCCTCGAGCCCGAGCCGGGCAGGTATATCCTGGCCTCCATCGCTCCGTAGGTGAATTCGAAGCCGCCCGAGGCCCGCCCGTCATGCGGATTGGTCGACACCAGCCCCGAGGTGTTTTTCTGCTTCAGGACGGTGTTTTTGGACGTGCAGGTGCTTTCGACCGGAACGGCCGTCAGGTGCAGGCTTCCGTCCGAGACCGTTGCGTTCTTGGCGTCGTAGCACTGCGATTCGTTGCCGGCGTTCACCGGGGCCGTGACGCCGTCCCCGAACCATCCCGCCCGCCACTTCGAGTTGTCCAGCGTGGTGCCGGTGAAGTCGTCGTTGAAGACCTGGTGCCAGGTGCCCGGAATGCCCGTGGGGTTCCCGTCGGTCGGGGGCGTGGGACTGGGCGTTGGTGTGGGCGTGGGCGTGGGCGTGGGACTGGGCGTCGGCGCCGGGGTCTTCGCGACGGTGAGGGTCTGGCTGGGCAGGGGATGCCACCCCGTGCTGTCCTGGTACGACCCGAAGACCGTGTACGTGCCGGCGTCGAAAGTACGCTGACCGGTGGTGAGCGTGTAGCCGTTCGAACAGATCGAGACGTTGTTGACCGCGCCTGGGAAGTCGACGTTCTTTCCCGAAGCGTCGCGAACAGCCACCGTCAACGCCTTGGTTTTGACGCAGGTCCTGCTGTTGATGGAGTGAACGGTGAGCTTCGCGCTCGTGGAACTGTCCGGGGCGACGGGCTGTGGGGTGAACGTGAGCTTGTCCACGACAACAGGCAGCGGGGTGGACTGCGCCGCCCACGAGACGGATGTGGAGACGAGCAGGACACCACCGACCGCCGCGGTGGCGATGGCTGCATTGCGGATCTTACGCACAGGGATACCTCCGGAAGACTGCTCGCAGGTTGCTCGCGGATCGCGTCAGGGGTGACCCGGAGGCTCTGGGGCAAGTCAGCGTAGGTGCAACGGGGTTCGCTGTTCGGAGGACTGCGGCGATACTGCCCGGCTGTGCAGGAGGTATGTACCGGATGGGCGGGAGCCGGCACACTCCGGCGGCTGCGCAGGGCCGGCGTCGGCCGACGACGGTGACGGTGACGGTCGTTCAGTCTCGTTCCGCCGACGGAGTACGAACGGAGTACGACGGGAAGGAGTGCCCGGCAGGCTCGATCTCCTGCCCGCACCGCTGCTCGCGTGGGCACGGCAGGCCCCAAGAGCGGCACCAGACTTGGTGTACCCGGCGTGCCCGCGCTCCGACGACGAAGGCCGGAGCCTGCCGGGGCGACGCTCTCCCTGCACATCGGAGCCCGGCTGAAGGGACCTCACGTGGCGTTTCTGAGGGTGTGACCTCCCATGCGACGAGTGAGAACCGTGCCGCCCGAGCTTGCACACCGGGCCCCCCGGCGGATGGGACGGCTGGTCGAGGCCGCACTGAACGGATCGGCCGAGGCCCTGCTGGTGGTCCCGGGCGGCCCGGGCACGGGTGGCGACCTCAGGAGAATGGCACCGGAGAGGGGCGCCGCGGAGGACACCGCGCTCATCATGATGACCTCGGGGCCGCCCGGGGACCCCAAGGGGGTCGAGCTGTCCGCGGAGGCCCTGCGCCGTGCCGCCGCGGGAATGCACGAACGGCTCGGCGGGCCGGGCCAGTGGCTGGTCGCCCTGCCGTGTTCGCACATCGGCGGGATGCAGGCGATGGTCCGCTCGTGGGTGGCGGGGATCCCCCCGGTCGTGATGGATCCGGGCCGATTCGACCCGCGTGAATTCCTGCGCGCCGTGGACCGGATGGATCCCGGTGTCCGGCACTTCACCGCGCTCGTCCCGACCCAGCTGGAACGCCTGCTGGAGGCCGGGGCTGATCTGTCCGCTCTGGACGGCATACTCGTCGGGACGAGCCGGACACCCGGGCACCTGGTTCACCGGGCCCGTGACGCCGGGGCTCAGCTCAGGCTGAGCTACGGCATGACCGAGACGTGCGGCGGGTGCGTCGTGGACGGCGTGCCGCTCGACCACGTGCGGATCCGGCTGGGAGCCGGCGGCCGGATCGAGATCGGCGGGGCCGGGGTCGCCTCGCGCTACCGGCTGGATCCCGTGAGGACCGCGTCACGGTTCCGCAGCGGCTACTTCCGGGCGGCGGACATCGGCGGCTGGGAGGCCGACGGGACCCTGAAGGTGGTCCGCCGGGCGGACGACGTGATCTCCAGCGGTGGAGTCGAGGTGTCTGCCGCGGACGTGGAGAGCTCCCTGCGCCGCCACGAGCACGTTCGCGACTGCGCGGTCGTCGGATTCCCCGACGACGTAGGGGCGGAGCGCATCGTGGCGATCGTCGTACCGGACGACGGCGCCCGGGTGCCGTCGCTGTCGGAGCTGCGGCGGCACGTGATGGCGGACTCGGCGTGGTACCGGGCGCCCCGCCAGCTGATCGTGCTCGACTCCCTGCCCTGCGGGCCGGCCGGGCAGGTGGACAGGGCGTTGCTGAAAAGACTCCCGAGCCGTTCCTTGGCGGACGGTGACGTGGTGGGTGAAGACGGTGTCCACAAGGTTCTCCGGATGGAGACACGGGAGTAGCGGCCTACCCGGCACCCGGCCCGTGCGCGTGCTTCACAGCCACCCCAGGAAACCGAACACCGCGAGGGCGACGGCGTCCAGCCCGAAGAGGCAGCCCACCGCGAGCGCCTTCATCCGCACGGTGCGGATGTCGTACACCCAGAAACACGCGAGGAACAGCGGCATGTAGCCGGCCAGCCAGATCGGCAGCGGGCTGCCCGCCTGCCACCACGACCAGTCCCAGGTCAGGACACCGGCCTTGTTGAGCATGACCTCGACGCCCACCGCCAGGGCGGAGTTGACCGCGGCGAACACGTAGCGGTTCGGAATCCCGGCTATCCGCAGGCGGCGATCGGCGGGCAGCAGCTTCGCTGCCACCACACCCATGATCGCGAACATCAGGCAGATCTCCATGTTCAGCCCGATGAGGATCTGATAGGCCGTCGGCCCCGTGGCGCCCCACATCGGTGCGCGACCCGTGGCGTGGAACACCAGGCTGTTCCAGATCTCGTTGAACCAGTCCGCACCCCACAGGGCGAGGCCCGCGAAGAGCACGTTCCAGTTCCTGCGCTCGACCTCCGTCGCGTAGACGTACAGCACGACCAGCAGGATCGGAATGACGTACCACTGGAAGTGGCCCGTCTCGCGGAGCTGCTCAAAGGCTCGGCGGGCGTGCTCGGTCATGCGTCCTCCGCTTTCCTACTCATTGGTAGCACGGAGTATGGTGCACGCGATCACCACCGTCCATAGCCCTGACGCGGTCATGATCGGCCTCTACCGCAACGTCTTCCGTTGTGTGACGATGCTGCGCGGCCCGGTCCGCGCCCCCGGTACTCCGTGGGAATGCAGCGACCGGAAGAGGAAGGCGACCGCACAGATGTGGGTGGGCAGACGACGCCTGGTGGAGGAAGTCCTGTTCCAAGCCGCCGCCTTCGGCGAAATCTGGGCGGCGAGGACGGGCAACCGGCCGTTGCAGCTCGCGACCAAGCCCGTTGCGGTGCCACTCCTCGCGCTCAAGGCGTTCCGCCGCCGAGGAGAGCTGCGCCCCGGCGAACTGCCGCTGCTCGCCGCCGGCCTGGCCGCGGCCGGTGTGGGTGACTACTACATGTCACGGTCGGACGACGACGGCCAGATCATCCGCGGAGCGGCCGCATTCGGTGCCATGCAGCTCCTCTACTCCGGGTTGCTGTGGCGTCGAGGCAACCGGTTCACCCGCCGCACCGCCGCGGTGCCGGCGGCGGCGTGGGCAGCGGCAACGGGGCTCATGGCGATCCGGCGCGGGCGCACGGGCCCCGGCGTCCCGGTCACCCTCTGCGTGTACGCCGGAACGCTGGCCGCCACAGTCGCCCTCGCGCAGGACCCGCGCCCGGCCCGCCTCGGACCGTCCGCCTCGGGTTTCGTCCGGCCGACGTCCGACCGCCGCACCTGGCTGGCAGGTGGTGCCGTGCTCTTCGCGCTCTCCGACACGGCGATCCTGATCCGCCGGAGCCTGCTCACCGACGAACGGCTGAAGGCCGCCGCCCAGACGTTCGTCCTCTCCTCCTACAACATCGCCCAGTGGCTGATCGTGGAGGGCATCCTCTCGCAGGGGGCCCGGCCCCTGGCCGACCGGGATCCAGCAGGGGATGCGTCATAAGGCACGTAGGACGGCGCTGTCGGCACCGGGGACGCCGTGGCGGCCGGTCCGGCGTGGTGTCTCCACAGGTGGCAGGCGGCTGCGAGTTCGGTTAGTACTGGAATACTTGCTGCCCCGAGGGAGATCCTGTGACTGACAAGAAGCGCGCCGATTTCGATGCCATCGACACCAACCATGACGGTTTTATCACCGCGAAGGAATTCAGGGAGGCCCTCCAGACCCCCAGCGGGCAAATCTCCGAAGCCAACGCGAATGCCTTCGTGAAGCTCGCCGACAAGAACGGGGACGACAAGATCAGCTTCGAGGAGTACGACGCGATCACACGCTGAACGAGTCCCGATCGTACGAGGGCGGCCACGGCGCATGCGCGGTGGCCGCCCTCGTCGTCGGCCACCGCGGGCCGAGCCGTCCCACGGTGGCGGCGAGTCGCGCTGTGCGTACCGCATGACCGAGTAACGCGACGTCACATCATCGAGGTCCTGGGCCACCGCAACTTCACCTGCCCGCCCACCCCGGCCCGCCGAACTGCGCCTTCCGCAATCGCCATGACGACGCCACCGTCGTCCTCGGCCGACCGACCGGACGGGGCCGCGACGGGATGCGACGCGACGCGCAGGGTGGAACCGCGGGGCCACCAGGCGCGGGAGATCGGGCAGCCGCTCGGGCAGAGCACGCAACCGGCAACGCGGGCCCCGGCTTCCCCACCGCGCAGAGTGGGCCTTCCCTTCCCGGCCGTCCACCGGTTCACGACCCCGGCCCGTACCGAGTCCGCGGCGGCGGACCACTGATCCCCGTGCGGGTACCGAGCCCCGCCGGTCGTGGGCTCCGACGACATCTCGACGGGTGGGCGGGCACCGCGGATCGGCGCTGCCCTTTCGTCCGCCGCGGTCCTGACGAGGGCTCCGAGGCTGTTTGATGCGCCGCACAGGCCGTGCGTACGGTCCGAAGCTGTCGGCCCCGAACGTACCGCTTCCATCAAGGCCGCGCCCCGGTCCTTGTGAGAAGGCCACCGCTTGCGTCCGGGAAGCGCATCTGGAGTGTTGTCCATGCATCCGATCACCGTCCTCACCCTCTGGCTCGTCCATGCCGCCGGCCGCGGCCGGAGAATGCTCGCAGACCTGACGAGCGCCCCGCCGTCGACGCTGTGGAGGACGAACCGCCGTGGTGCGCTCTGGGTCGGCGCGCTGACGACCGCACTCGTCCTCATGCTGACCGTCCACGGACCGGAGTCGCAGACCGTGCACCCCACCACACCCGGAAGTTCGGCGTTCACCCGCCCCGGTGAGCGGATCGCCAGCGTCGGGCAGATCCAGACCGCCGAGCCCAAGCCCTACCGGCAGACCTCCCGCCACCCCGAGCAGCGGCACGCCGCGATAGCGCCGAACCTCTCCCCGCGCACCGAACCGGGCACGGGACAGACGGCCGCACCGCAGCCGCGGCACAGCCAACCCGCCGAGACCTCGCGACCCGCACAGAAGGAGCAGCCCGCCGCGCCTTCCACGGCCGCCGCCGACACCCCCCGGACCGACGGCCGGGAATCCCCCTCGCACCCGAGGCAGGGCAGTGACGAGGCGAAGGCGGCACCCCACGCCAGGCCCGGACGAACCACCGAACCCACCACCGGATCCACGACCGAACCCGAGGCCGCACCCGAGGCCGCACCCGAGGCCGCACCCGAGGCCGCCGCGCCGAGCTCCCCGACGGATTCCGCCAAGCGTCAAGGCTGGTCCAGCCCCGTCCCCGGCGCCAGGGTGACCAACCCGTTCGGAAAGCCCGACGCGGGCTATGCAGCCGGCTACCACACCGGTACCGACTTCGGAGTGCCGGTGGGAACCGCCGTCCTCGCCGTCTCGGACGCGACCGTCGTGTCCGCCGGCAACGCCGGGGCCTACGGTCAGCAGATCGTCCTCAGGCTGAAGGACGGTAAGTTCGCCCAGTACGCCCACCTGTCCAGGCTCTCGGTCACGGCCGGCGAGACGGTGCAGGCCGGCGAGCAGATCGGCAGGTCCGGCAACACCGGGAACTCGACCGGCCCCCACCTGCACTTCGAGATCCGCACCGCGAACTCCTACGGTGCGGTGATCAACCCCGTCGCCTACCTCCGGTCCCACGGCGCGGACAATTTCTGACCCATCCCGCCGCTGGTGCGCGAAAGCCTGTCCGTTCCGGCACCTCCGCCCCAGGGACCGGCGGCGAGTATGAGGTGAACCGGTCCGTACCCGCTCAAGACAGGAGCCGCAACCATGCCCGTCCACGGTGCCCAACAGAGGGCGAAGATCGGGATTCACCTGCAAGAGGACGGTGAGAACTTCGTAGCGCAGATGCAGCTGGACAGGAACGTCCTCGCCGACCTCCTTCAACTCGGGAGGATCACCATACTCGCGAAGGACCTGCAGATCGGCGGAGAGGTCGCAGACCGGCCGGTCCGATACCTCACCCTCGACCTCAGCGACTGAATGATCCGTCGGGAACGCTCCAGCGATTCGCAGCGAAGGAATCGGAACGTGTCGTACGCTCCCGGCCCCGACAAGTTCATCATCGCCGTTCTCGTCGACATCATCCGGGACTACCTGGGCCTCACGGTGGCCAGCGGCACCGCAGCCGGCAGATCCATTCCCCTGGATCTCGACTCGCTCTCGCAGGTCGAATTCGCCGTAGGTATCGAGAACCGGTTCGCCATCACCCTAACCGACGATGAGACCCGCTCGCTCACAACGCTGGGCAACGCGGTCGAAATCATCCGGACCAAGCAGCATCCGACGGCCCCCGCAGCGCCACCCAGGCACGGGAACGGCGGATCCCCGCCGCATCCGTGACACCACCCTGACGAACCACCCCGGCCCCCTGCACCCCTGCACCCCTGCACCGGGACACCGGCAGATGAGACCGCGACCGGCGGGAGGGCGTGTTCTGCTGGCATCTGCCGGTGCCACTGGGATTGGATGCAGATGCTGTCCAGGCAGGTACCGGAGCCGGAGACGAGAGCGGGGCACCAGGGTGGATTCGGCCTACACCGAGTTCGTAGGGCGTGCCGCGGAGCTCGCGGTGGTGGCCGGGTGCGCCGCCAAGGCCGCCGACGGCGTGCCCTGGCTGGTCGTCGTCCAGGGGGAGGCGGGAATCGGGAAGACCGCCCTGGTGCGCAAGACCGTGGCCGCCCTGGACGACTTCTCACCGTGGTGGGCCGTCTGCGACCCGGCCGAGCAGGACTACCGGTTCGGCGCGGTGGAGCAGCTCCTGCGCCGAATCCCACGGGCGGACCTCCAGGACTACCCCCTGCTGTCACGCATCCCGGAAGGAGCCCCTCCGGTCGAGGTCGGAGCACAACTGCTCCGGCTGCTCGGCACGCTCGAGGAACGCCGGCCGGTCGTCCTGGTCGTCGACGACATCCAGTGGATCGACGAGGCGTCCATGGGAACGCTGCGCTTCCTCGTACGGCGGTGGTGGAGCGAACGCGTCCTGCTCGTGGCCACCAGCCGCACCGGCTCCCGCGGGACACTGCCGGACCGGGCCCGGGCCGGCGAGAAGACGGCATCCGAGCGACTGATCGCGGGAGTCGAGCACGCGACCACGGTGACCCTGCGCGGACTGGACCGGGCCGAGGTCTTCGCGCTGGCCCGCGCCACCGGCTCCGAGGGCCTGACCACCCGGGCGGCGGAGCGGCTGCGCGCCCACACCGGCGGCCACCCCCTGTACGTGCGCTCGCTGCTCACCCAGGTACCGGCGGACGACCTGACCGACCCGCAGAGCACCCTGCCGGTTCCCGAATCGCTCGCGGCCACCGTGCGTCAGATCCTTGCCGGCCTCGACGAGAGCTCCCGGGGCCTCGTCGAGGCCCTCGCCGTCCTCGACACACAGGTCCCCCTCGCCGTGGCCGCCGAAGTCGCAGGGATCGCCGACGCGGCCACTGCCCTGGGGGCAGCCCTCGCCTCCGGCCTGGTCGAATGGTGGCCGGAGGCCGCCACCACCCTCCTGCAGCTGCGCCACAATCTGCAGCGCGACGCCGTCTACGAAACGATCACCCCTCCTCGGCGGCGTCATCTCCACGCCTCCGCCGCCCGGTTGGTCGACGTCAACGCGTCCTGGGCGCACCGGGTCGCGGCCACCGACCGTTCCGACGCGGCGCTGGCGGACGAACTGCAGACCGAGGCCGAACGGCAGGCCGCCGCCGGACAAGGCGCCCGGGCCGCAACCTTCCTGCTCTGGGCGGCAGACCTGTCCGAAAGCCGGCCGGTCCAGGAACAACGCCTCCTGGCGGCCGTCACCCAGCTGCTCCAGGTCAGCGACTACGCGCGGGGATTCGCCCTGGAAGATGCGGTCAGCCAGTGCACGCCCTCCGCCGCGCGCAGCGGGGTGCTGGGCCGACTCGCCTTCGGGCGGGGAAGCTTCAGCGTGGCCAAGGATCTGCTGACCCAGGCGGTGGCTCAGGCCGATGCGGGAGGGGACACCGAGACCGCCGCCCTGTCCCTGCTGTGGCTCGGAGGGGTCCTCGTGTGGCAGAGCAGGGGAGCGGAGGCCCTGCCGGCTCTGCGGAGGGCGCTGGAGCTGGGCCCACCGGACCCGCAGTTCGTCGGCTACGCCGAATATCTCTGGGTACTCGCCTCGGAGTGGATCGACGGGCCGCGGCCGACGCTACAGGGCTTCGAGGCCCGCCACCCCGGCCTGTCGCAGGACGCGGAGATGGTGCCGGTGCCGGACAGCGTGCTGCTCCGTGCCAGGAGCATCGCCTGCGGAGCGATGGGTTACCTGCACCGGGCCACCCAGGACCTGGTGACGCTGACCAGACGCCAGCGGGACGGGCAGGTCGTGGACGTGCGGGCGACGGACTACTTCATGCTGGCCTCGCACCAGTACTGGTCGGGCCGGTGGGAGGAGGCACTGGTCAGCGCCGAGCGTGCGCTCGGCCTGGCGGCCACCAACGGGCCGTTGTCCGGGCGGGCGCCGGGACAGGCGGTCGCCGCCATGGTGGCTGCGGGACAGGGGCGTTGGGATGCGGCCGAGGAGCACTGCGAGGCATCCAGGGAAGCGGCGCGCAGCAGCGCCGTGTTCTCCGACTCGATCTACCCGGCCATGGCCGCGGCGGTGGTCGCCCAGGCACGGGACGACCTGGACGGGATGTTCCGGGCGCTGCAGCCGGTTCACGAGGGTCCGCAGACCGGCAGTATGTTCTCGTGGCGGTTGATCTGGCTGCCGCTGTTCGCGCAGGCGCAGATCGGGGTCGGCGAGCTGGACCGGGCTTCCGGCACCCTGGCGCAGATCCGGGCGCTCGACGTGCCCAGTCTGCAGGTGGGCATCCGGTGGCTGGAGGGGCTGCTGGCCGAGGGCCACCGGGACCCCGAGGCGGCGGAGCGTTGGTACCGCGAGGGCATCGGCCTTCCGGCGGCGGCGGACGACATGCCCCTTCACCGGGCTTTCGTCGAGCATGCCTGCGGCCGGGTGCTCGTGGCCAGGGGCAGGACGCAAGCCGCCGCCGACCATCTGCAGGCCGCTCGCGGCCGCTACGACGCGTTGGGAGCCGCACCGTTCTCCCAGCGGGCAGAACAGGAGATGGCCGGCATCGGCACGTCTGACGCGGTGCGCAGCCCGCTCGGTGTCCTCACCCGGCTGACCGAACGTGAACGCGCGGTCACCCACCTTGCCGCCCAGGGTCTCACCAACCAGGAGATCGCCAAGGAGCTCTACGTCAGTGCCAAGACCG
>NZ_JAIZ01000333.1 GCF_000710465.2 Kitasatospora sp. MBT63
GTTGGGCGTCGGGCTCCGCGTTCCGAGGTGGAGCGGGTGCTGGCGGAGGCGTGGTGCCAGGTGCTGGGTCTGGCTCAGGTGGGGGTGGATGACAATTTCTTCGAGCTCGGCGGGGATTCGATCATGGCGATCCGGGTGGCGTCGCGGGTGCGTGGGGCGGGGGTGACGTTGACGTCGGGTGATGTGTTCGATCATCAGACGATCGCGGAGCTGGCGCAGGCTGCGGGGGCTGCGGGGGTGGTGGTGCGGGCGCAGCAGGGTGAGGTGACCGGTGAGGTGCCGCTGACCCCGATCCAGCACTGGTTCCTGCAGACCCACGGCCCCCAGAACCACTTCAACCAGTCC
>NZ_JAIZ01000334.1 GCF_000710465.2 Kitasatospora sp. MBT63
CTACGCCTCGGCCCCCGCCACCGCCGCCCGCTGGCTCGGCGCCGCGCTGGCCGCCCTTCCGGCCGCCGGGCCCGGCGCCGAACACCGGGTGGCGCTGGGCCTGGACCGCTGCCGGGCGCTCACCGCCGCGGGCCGCCTGGAGGAGGCCCGTACCCTCGCCCACGAACTCCTGCGCACACCCGGCGGCCTGCCCGAACCGCGCCGCACCGCGGCCCTGGCCGCCTGCGTCGAGGTGGAGCGCCTGCTCGGACGCTACGCCGAGGCCGACGCGATGGCCCGGACCGTCATCGACACCCTGCCCCGGCCGCTGCCTGCCCCGCTGCCTGCCGACACCGTCCAACTGGTCTTCGACCACGGCCTGGTGCACGCCCTGCGCGGCACCGCGGCCGAGGTCCGCACCCTCGCCCACGAGGCCGCCACGGCCGCCGCCGGATCCGACCCCGACGACCGGACGGCGCTGCGCGTCCTGGCCGCCTTCTGCGACAGCTACGCCGGTGACCTCACCCGGGTCGGGCCCGAGGTCGTCCGCTGCGGGCAGTTGGTCGACGCCCGGCCCGACACGGTGGCCGGCCGGGCCCCCGAGGTGCTGGCCCTGCTCGGCTGCGCGGAGCTCTACCTGGAGCGCTTCACCGACGCCCACCGCCACCTCAGCCGCGGCCTCGCCGTCGCGGGCGGCGGTGCGCAAAAGCACGTGGCGGTCAACCACCTCATCGGCCTGTCCACGCTGGAGAACTGGGCGGGCCGGCTCGACCTGGCGCAGCGGCACGCCCGGGAGGCGGAGCGGCTCGCCACCGAACTCGGCGCCCCAGACGCCGTCGGGCTGGCGATGGCGATGCGCGCCTCCGCCCTGCTCTGGACGCTGCCCGCGCGCCGCACCCCGGAGGCGGTCGCACTCGCCGAACGGGGCCTGCGGCACACCGTGCCCGGCAGCGGCTGGTGGGGCGGCTCCGCGCTCGGACTGCTGGCCCTGGCCCGGCTGGTCGGCGGGGACCCGCAGGACTGCCTGCGCACCCTGCTGGAGGGCGGCGGCGAGGACCTCGCGCTGCTCCAACCGGCTTCCCGCCCTTCGCTGTTGGCCCTGATGACGACGGCAGCGGTGCACGGCGGCGACCTCGACCTCGCCCGGCGCAGCGCCCGCGCCGCCGACGCCGCCGCCGGCGGGCTGGGCCGGCCGGCCTTCCAGCAGGCCCAGGCCGACCGTGCGGGCGCC
>NZ_JAIZ01000335.1:0-4307 GCF_000710465.2 Kitasatospora sp. MBT63
CGGCGGTCGCGGGGGCGGGCGGCGGTGCGCCGGGTCCCGTGGCGGGCCGGTCCAGGGCGGGATCGCAGCGCAGGATCCGCTCGTGCAGCAGGCGCAGTTCGGCGCGGGTGTCCAGGCCCAGGTCGGCGGCGAGCAGGGCGCGGCCCTGCTGGTACACCTCGAGGGCGTCGGCCTGCCGGCCGGCCCGGTGGAGCGCCAGCATCAGCTGCCGGCGGAACGGGTCGCGCAGCGGGTGGGTGGCGACCAGCTCGGCCAGCGCGGGGACCAGCGATCCCGGCGCGTCCTCGTCCAGGCGCAGGTCGAACAGCCGCTCCAGGGCGGTGAGGCGCTGCTCGTCGAGGCGGCCCGCCAGGATCCGTACCGCGCGGCCGTCGAGTCCGGCCAGCGCCGGGCCGTTCCACCGGGCCAGTCCGTCGGTGAGCGCGGTGACGGCCCCGGCCCGGTGGCCGGCCGCGAGCGCCGTGTCGGCCGAGCGGACCAGGTGCAGGAAGCGGTGGGCGTCGACCCGCTCGCGGCCGCCGGGGGCGCCGGAGAGGTCGGCGCGGTAGCCGCGTCCGTCGGTGACGATCAGGTCGCGCAGCGGGCCGAGGCAGCGGCGCAGCGCCGCGATGGCGTTGTGCACCTGGCGCCGGGCGGTGTCCGGCGGGGCGTCGTCCCACAGGGCGTCGACCAGGGTGTCGAACGGGACGACCCGGTCGGCGTCCAGGACCAGGACGGCCAGCACTTTCTCCTGGCGCGGGCCGCTGAGGTCCAACGGCCGTCCGCCGACCTGGACCCGGAGCGGGCCGAGCAGCTGGATTCCCCACTCCTCGTCGCTCACGGGGCCCTGTCCTTCGAGTAGCGGTGGACAACTGGAAGCATGTATATCAGCAGTCGATAACACTGATCCGGAACTCCGGTGAACCCGCCAGCAGTTGGCAACCACGCTGCAACGACACCGCAACGGCACCGCAGCAACCCGGCCGACGGAAGGCACCGCGCCACCCCATGCACCACCGACCGGAGGACCCCCGGACCACCGCCGAACGCGCGTTCCGGCAGACCGCCGCGCTGCTCACGGCCGTCCTGCTGCTCGCCCTGCTGGCCCAACTCCCGCCCGGCAGCGGCGGCGCCGCCCCCGGCTCCCGCCCGCACGACGCGGCCTGGCTGCTGTGGCCCCAGGGCTGGAACCTCTTCGACAACGGCCAGTACGCCCCCGAGCTGGCCGCCTACCGGGCCGGCCCGGCCGGCTGGACCGCCGCCCTGACCACCCCGCAGGCCCCGCTCACCACCCGCTGGGGACCCGACCGCTCGCCCCGCACCCAGGCCCGCGAGATCGAAGCCCTCGCCGACCTCCTGCCGGCCACCGCCTGGCAGCCGTGCCACGCCGCCACCCTCGCCGACTGCACCCCGCTGCCCGCCACGGCCACACCGCCCACAGCGTCGGCCGTCCGCAACCCCGCCGCCCACCCCACCCTCTGCGGGCCGATCGCCCTCACCCGCGAGACGCTGGCCCGCTGGGGCACCCCCGACGCCGGCCACTGGCGGATCGACGACGCCGCGATCCTGCGGGTGGAGTGCCCATGAGACCCCCGTCCACCGCGCTCGGCCGGCGGCTCGCCACCGGCCTGGCCGGCTTCGCACCCGGCCCCGGCATCGCGGCCGGCCGCAGCCTGCTCGCCCTCACCCAACTGCTCACCCTGCTGTGCACCCCCGACGCCGCGCTCTTCGCCCACGGCGGCTACGGCCCCCTCGCCCCGTACTGCGACGGCTCCCGCGCACTCGGCCTGTGGTGTCTCGGCCCGGCCGACGGCACCATGACGGCCCGTCGGGCCGTCGCCGCCCTCGGGCTCGCCGTCATCGCCTCCGGCTACCGGCCCCGCTGGACCTGCCTGCCGCACTGGTACCTCACGTTCAGCCTCACCACCGCCACCGGCCTCGCCGACGGCGGCGACATGGCCGCCCGCATCGCCACCCTGCTGCTGGCCGTGATCCTGCTCGGCGACACCCGCCGCTGGCACTGGCGGCGCACCCCCGGCGCCCTCCCGCCGCAGTGGCGCGGCGCCGGCTACGCCGCCCATCTCCTGCTCCGCGCCCAGATCCTGATCATCTACGGGCAGGCCGGCCTCTCCAAACTGCTCGACCCCGTGTGGCGCCAGGGCACCGCGATGTACTACACCCTGCACAGCCACTACTGGGGCGCCCCGGCGGCGCTGCGCCCGTGGACCGACCCGCTGGTCGGCCACGGCTGGTCGGTGCGGCTGCTGGGCTGGTCGGTCATCGCCCTCGAACTCGCCCTCGCCGCCGGCATGCTGCTGCCCGCCGGCGCCCGCCGGGCCGCCGTCCCGGGAGCCGTCGCGCTGCACGCCGGAATCATCGCCCTGATGGGCCTGTTCGGGTTCGGTCTGACCATGATCGCACTGGTGCTGGCCGCCGCCGCGGAGCGCCGATGCACAACCGATGTAACCGGAGGGCACACTGAGGACCGGTCGAGGACCGCTCGCGCGGCGGTCCGACCCACACTCGACCGGAGCAGTGAACAGATGCGGATACAAGGGGAATTAGCGGAATGAACCCGACCAGGCTCGTGATGTTGGTCATCGCGCTGGTGGCGACCGTCACCATCGTGTCCCAGCCCGGCTCCTCACAGCCGGTCGTGCACCGGCAGCAGGCCTCGGACCCGTGCCCCTCGATCGGGCCCTGCTAGGAAGGAGAGTCCGGGATGTCCCGACTCGTAGTGGTATCCGGTGGCGGCAGCGGCATCGGCCGGGCGATCGCCGAACACTTCGCCAAGGCCGGCGACGACGTCCTGATCCTCGGCCGCCGAGAGGCGACCCTCGCGGCGGCCGCCGACGCGGTCAACGCGGAACTCGACGCCAAACGGCTCACCCACCGGGCCGCCGACCTCAGCGACCCGCAGCAGGTCGAACAGGTCGCCGCCCAACTGGCCGAAGGCGGCCGCACCGTCGACGTCCTGGTCAACAACGCCGGCGGCTTCTACGGCCTCGACCAGCCCGACACCCTGGCGGGGTACGCCGAGCAGTGGCGGGCCAACTTCGAGGGCAACGTCCTGCCGACGGTCCTGCTCACCGAGGCGCTGCTCCCGCAGCTCACCCGGCCGGGCGCCCGGATCGTCACGCTGTCCTCGATCGCCGCCCTGCGCGGACCGGGGACGTACGGCGGCGCGAAGGCGGCGCTCCACCCGTGGAACGCCGAACAGGCCACCGCGCTCGGCGCCGCGGGCATCACCGCCAACATCATCGCGCCCGGCTACATCGAGGCCACCGAGTTCTTCGGCGACCGGATGACCCCGGCCGGCCACGCGGCCCGGATCTCCCAGACCCTGGTCGGCAAGGCCGGGCAGGCAGCCGAGATCGCCGCCATGACCGGCTACCTCGCCTCGCCCGAGGCCGGGTTCGTCACCGGCCAGATCCTCCAGATCAACGGCGGCGCCCTGCTCGGCCGCGGCTGACCCCCCCGTCGGCGCACCCCCGCAGCGGCCCTCCCGTGACCGCTGCGGGGACCGGCGGCCGCCCGCGGCCCATGGCCTGATCGGCGGCACCTGGCCCGCGGCGCGTGCGCGCAGCCACGTCACCGCGCCCGCCAGGCCCGGGGGAGGGGTTCGGGCTGCCCTACCCACCCCCGTTGAAATGATGCGTACGCGTCAAAAAGTGGGAGGAGAAATCCCCCATCGGGAGCACGGGCCCGGCCCCGACGGTCCGTCGTCCTGGGGCGACCGTGCCAGGCGCTCTCCCGCAACCGGCCGTGACAGGGAAGGCTTCTGCCCGGTGAGCCCCTGCCCGGGGCGGGTTCACCCGTACCGAGTCCTTCTTCGGCAGGGAGACAACCGTGAACGGATTCAGGAAACCGGCTCTCGCGGCCGCCGCGGTGGCGCTCGCGATCGGCGGCACGCTCGCCGTGTCGTCCGCGTCCGCCGCTCCGCAGGCGCCGACGGGCAGCACGGCCACCACCACGGCCTGGGCCAAGGTCAGCGCCGCCGGGGCACTGCTCGGCGGCTCCGGCGTCACCGGCGTCAGCCACTTCGGCAACGGCCGCTACAACATCACCACCACGGCCAACCTGGGCGAGTGCGCACTGCTGGGCACCGTCAACACCAACGGCGGCAGCGACCCCGGCCCGGGCAGCTCGTCCGTCCTGGTCGGCAAGGTGAGCTCCAACACGCTCTTCATCCGCACCGCGACACCGTCCAGTGCCGGCAGCGCGGCCGTCGACAGCGACCGGCCGTTCTCGATCACCATCGTCTGCTGACCCGTCGTCACCGAGGTCACCGAGGTCGCCGCGGCGCGCCGGACGGGAGCCACCCGTCC
>NZ_JAIZ01000335.1:4403-13487 GCF_000710465.2 Kitasatospora sp. MBT63
TCCTCAGGCCGCCGTGACCCGGTCGGGCTCCGCGGGCGCGGCCGTACGCCCCGCCGGATCGGCGCCCACCGCGGGCCGCGGGCGGACCGGCCACCACAGGCCACGGCCGAGCAGCGCGGCCAGCGCCGGTACCAGCACCAGCGACAGGACCAGCGCCGAGAGCAGGATGCCGAGCGCCATCGCGAACGCGACCTGCTCACTGCCGGGGTTGGTGGCGAGCGTGGCGAACGACCCGGCCAGCACCAGCCCGGCCGTCGCGACCGCCGGCGCCGTATGGCGGACGGCCCTGGCCACCGCCGCGCGGGCCGGACCCGGTCGCCGCATCTCCTCCCGGATCCGGTCGGTGATCAGGATGTTGTAGTCCGTACCCAGCGCCACCACGAACAGGAACAGCACCAGCGGCAGGGTGAAGCTCACCCCCGGCCCGCCCAGGGCGTGCTGGAACAGCAGGGTGGCCGCCCCCAGGGTGGCGGCGAAGCCGAGCCCGACGGACAGCAGCAGCACCACCGGCGCGAGCAGGCTGCGGAGGAGCAGCAGCAGGATCAGCCCGATCAGTGCGGCCGCGACCGGGAGGACGACGGCCAGGTCGTGGTCGACGGCCGTCGACACGTCGGCGAGGACCGCCGCCGTCCCGCCCACGTGACCGGCCGTCCCGGCGGGCGTGTGCCGGGCGACCACGGCCCGGATCGGCCCGGTGACCAGGTCCCGGGCCTGCTGGCTCTGCGGGTCGACGGTCGGGTAGAGGTCGATCCGGGCGGCCCGGTGATCCCCGTTCAGCACGGCCGGGGCGACCTGGCCCACCCCCTCGACCTCGCGCAGCGCCCGGGACAGGCCGTCGAGCCGGGCGGCGGTCAGCTCGGCGCCGTCGGTGGCGGTGAGCAGGACACTGGTCGGGTCCGACACCCCGGCCGGCAGCGAGCGGGCGATCTCGGCGGCGGTCGCCGCCGCGGCGGTCCGCCCGCCGGAGCCGCCCTGGCCGTAGTCCATCCGGATACCTGTCAACCCGGCCGTGAGCACGCCGAGCAGGGCGAGCGAGGCGGCCACCGCGGCCACCGGCCGGCGGGTGACCAGCGCGCCGAGGCGGGCGGCCCGGCCGTCGCGGACCTCCCGGTGCAGGGAGCGGGACGGCCAGAACATCTTGCGCCCGGCCGCCGCGAGCAGCGCGGGGAACAGGGTGAGGCTGCCGAGCAGCATCACCAGCACCGCGACGGCGATGGCGGGCCCCAGCGAGCGGAACTGCCCGAAGGTCGCCAGACCGAGGGTGGCGAACGCGGCCACGATGGTCAGCGCGGCGGAGGTGATCGCGGTGCCCACCCGCCGCGCGACCTGTGCGGCGGCCTCCCGGGCGGGCTGCTCGGGCCGGGCGCGCAGCTGCTCGCGGAAGCGGAACAGCAGGAACAGCAGGTAGTCGATGCCGATGCCGAGCAGGACCACGTTGATCAGCCCCGGGGTGCCCGGGTCCAGCTTGCGCCCGGTCAGCACGGCGGCGCCCGCGACGGCGGCGCCCGCGACCCCGCCGATCATCGCGACCGCGAGCAACGGCAGTACGGCGGCCAGCACGCTGCGGAACACCAGTACGTTCAGCAGCACGATCAACCCGGTCACCAGGGCGCCGCCGACGATGGTGGCGGTCCGGTTGTCGTCGGCGCGGTCGACCGTGTCGGCGAGCGGACCGGTGAACCCGGTGCGCATCCCCGCCTCGGCGAAGTACGCCCGGGCGCCGTCCCGGAACGTCCGGTAGACGCCCTGGACACCCGGATCGGCGGGACTGCCGGCCAGCTGGACCGAGAGCAGTCCGAAGCTCAGGTCGGGCGCCGTCATCGCCGGTACCACCCGGGGCGTCTGGGAGCGGTCCGGGACCAGGAAGCTCGGCTGGTCGTCCGCACGGGGCATCACCACCCGGCGCCGCGCCAGCTCCGCGGCCCCGGCCTCGATCGCCGTCCGGTCGGCCGCGCCCAGCGCCCGGCCGTCGGAGCGGGCGACCAGCACCGTCACCGTGGTGGCATCGGGATCCACCCCGAACCGCTCCTCGGCGATCCGCAGCGCGGCCGCCGAGTCGTAGCCGCGGGGCAGGAAGTTCCCGGTCTGGTGTTCGGTGACGCGGGCGATCAGCATCGGGGCCAGGCCGGCCAGCGCGACACCCAGCACCGCCCACAGGGCGATGACCTTCCAGGGGTGCCGGGTCGAATATCGGGTCAGGGCGCGGATCACGTGTCCTCCGGCGGACGGTGTCGGGAGCGGGCCGGCCAGGGGTTCCCGGCCGGTTCCCAGACCATCACCGCGGGTGGCCGGCGGGCGTCGGGGCAGCGGATGATCCGGACCGGGGCCCTGGGTCCTCCCCCCCGCGCCGGACCAGGACCCTGCTCCTGGTCCGACCCCGGCCCGACCCCCGCCGAACGGCTGCGAACCTCCGCCGCCACCGCTGCGACCTCGGCCGATGTGCAACCCTGTCCCGGGGACGGGACCCGGACGGGCCCGGCGACACGACGAGCCGACGCGACGAGGGGGCACGGCCATGGCCGGGAGACAGACCACGGCCGGAGGGCCGGACACCGGGGGAGCGGACCCCTCCGGCGGCGCGCACGGCACGCCCGGTGACCTCCGGCCGCAGCCGGACGGGGACGCCGCCGAGCCGTCGTGGTCGCGCAGCGACCCGCTGGTGACCGCCGGGGCCTGCGCGCTCAACCTGCTGAGCTACGTGTTCTTCGCCGACCCCGGTGGCCGGCCCGAAGTGAGCGTGACGGGCTTCCTCCTCGTCGGCCTGGCGGCCGTGCCGCTGCTCGCCAGGCGCAGCCACCCGGTGGCGGCGCTCGCCGCCGTGGTGGCGCTGGACGCGGCGGCCACCCTGACCGTACCGCTGCCCACCCACTTCGGTGCCGTCCTGGTCGTCGCGCTGTACGCGGTCGCCCGGGCCCGCCCCGGCGGGGTGACGGCGGTCGCCGCCGCCGCGACGGCCGCGGTGACGCTGGCGAGCCAGTGCGCCGGGCGGACGCCGTCCTGGCAGCTCGCCGTGTCCACGCCGCTGTCCACCCTGCTCGTGGTGGGTGCCGCGCTGGCGGTGAACCGCTGGCAGCGGGAGGTGGCCGCCAACCGCAGGCTCCTCGCCGACCGCGCCGTCGCCGACGAACGCCGCCGCATCGCCCGGGAGTTGCACGACATCGTGGCCCACCACATCACCACCATGCAGCTGATGGCGGGCGGGGCCAGGGCCAATCTCGCGCGGCCGGAGGTGGTCCGCGAGGCCCTCGTCACCCTGGAGTCCTCCGGGCGGCTCGCGCTGCGCGAGATGCGCCAACTCCTCGACGTGCTGCGGGCGGGCGACGAACCGGAGACCGAACCCGCGCGGCCCCAGCCCGGCGCCGACGACCTCGGCCGGCTGGTGGCCGAATCCCGGCGGGCCGGACTGCCGACCGAGCTCACCGTCGACGGGCCGCCGCGCCCGCTGCCGCCGACCGTCGGCCTCACGGTGTTCCGGATCGTCCAGGAGGCCCTCACCAATGCCCGCAAGTACGCGGGCTGCGCCCCCACCTGCGTCCGGCTGACCTACCGCGCGGACCGCGTCACCGTCGAGGTGCAGGACGACGGCGGCGGCGCACCCGCGCAGGACGGAACGCCGAGCGGCCCCAGCGGGTACGGCCTGATCGGGATGCGAGAGCGGGTCGCCCTGCACGGCGGCACCCTTCGCGCCGGCCCGCGGCCCGGCGGGGGATTCGCCGTGACGGCCGAACTGCCGGTCGGCGCCGAGGAGACGGCCGAAGCGGTCGGAGCGGTCGAAGCGGCCGTCGAGGACGACGTCGAGTACGAAGGGGCCCGCCGGTGAGCGCGCCCGGGACGACACCACCGGGGATCAGGGTGCTGATCGCCGACGACCAGCCGCTGGTGCGGCGCGGCCTGTCGCTGATCCTCTCGCCCGACCCGGCCTTCGAGGTGGTGGGCGAGGCCGGGGACGGTGCGCAGGCCGTCGCCCTCGCCCGCCGACTGCGGCCCGACGTCGTGGTGATGGACATCCGGATGCCCGTGCTGGACGGCGTCGGCGCGACCGAACAGCTGGCCGAGGCCGTGCCGGGCTGCCGGGTCCTGGCCCTGAGCACCTTCGACCTCGACGAGTACGTGGTCGGCGCCCTGCGGGCCGGGGCGTACGGCTTCCTGCCCAAGGACAGCTCCCCGGAGGAGCTCGGCGCGGCGATCCGCACCGTCCACGCCGGGGAGGCCGTCGTCGCACCGCGCCTGCTGACCCGGCTGATCTCCACCTACGTCCGGGCGCCCCGCGGCGCGCCGCCCGTCCTCACCGGCGTGGACGGACTCACGCCCCGCGAGGTCGAGGTGTGGCGGCTGATGGCCACCGGCCTGGACAACGCCGGGATCGCCCGCGCGCTGGACATCAGCGCCTCCACGGTCAAGAACCACATCACCGGCATCTTCGACAAACTGGCGGTCCGCGACCGGGCCCAGGCGGTCATCGCCGCCTATGAATCGGGGCTGGTCACCGCCGGTTCGACGGCCGCCGTGCCCCGCCCGGGCCGGTAGCCGGGGCCGGGGCGGCGGCGCCGGCTACCGGCCGGGCCGTGTCGGCGCGGGCGCCGGGCCGGCCTTGCGCGCGTGCAGCACGCTGCCCTCCAGCGGCAGCGGCGCGCAGCCCACGAGGGCGAGCCCCGCGTCGGCGAGCAGCCGGTTGTAGTGGTCGGCGCGGCGTTCACGGCCACCGACGTTGCACCGCATGTGGAGGTCCCAGGCGGTCGCGAGCGACACCGAGTCGTCGGCGGGCAGCACCCGCTCGACGACCAGCAGATCGGCCCCGGCGGGCATGGCCCGGGCGCAGTGCCGAAGGATCTCGCGGCACCGCTCGTCGTCCCAGTCGTGCAGGATCCGGGACAGGACGTACACGTCGCCGCCGGGCGGCACGGCCGCGAAGTCGCCCGCCCGGTAGGTGCAGCGCCCGCCGACCCCGGCGGCGTCGAGCGACCGGCGGGCGGCCTCGACGACGTGCGGACGTTCGAGCAGGACACCGTGCAGCCGCGGGTGTGCGGTGAGGATCCGGCCGAGCAGGGCCCCGTTGCCGCCCGCGACGTCGACGACGGTGGCGGGCCCGGGCCGTTCCGCCGCGGCCGTGATGACCGGGTGGGCGGCGAGCGGCTCGAACATCCGGGCGCCGGCCGCCATCGCCCGGTCGAACATGTCCGCGAGTTCGGGGTGGCGGGCGAAGTGGTCGAAGTGGTTCTCGCCGAAGAGGTGGTCGAACGCGGCCTCCCCGGTCCGTACCGTGTGCCCGAGCGCGCCGAACGACCGGTAGAACGGGCCGCCGTACATGAGCGCCAGCGGCCGCATCGACTCCGGGGCGTCGGCCCGCAGCAGCGCGCCGAGCCCGGTGAGCCGGAAGCCGTCCCGCTCGCCCGCCACCACGCCCAGCATCGCGAGGTAGCGCAGCAGCGTCGTCAGGCTCTCCGGGTCCGCGCCGACGGCCCGCGCCAGCGTCCCGGCGTCGGTGACCGTCTCCGGGGCCATCGCGTCGGGCACCCGCAACTCGGCGAAGACGGCCAGCGCCTGCGTGGTCCACGCCCCGGTCATCAGGCGCAGGAGCGTTTCGGCAGACCGGCGGGCGCGGTGCTCCACCAGGTGGGCGGCGAGGACGTCCCGGTGGTCACCTGGCGCGTACAGCTCCATCCGCCGGTACCCGGCCTTCGCCCCGGCGGGCGCGGTGAAGTAGAACACCGTGCCGTCCTCGTGCGGGTTGTACCCGCCGCCGTCGGCCAGCGCACCGTGCCGGGCGAACAGCGCGCACATGCCGCGCAGGAGCAGCGGGTCCGGCCGTTCGACCTCGAAGGCCAGGTGCGCCTCGTGCTCCCGGGCGCGTTCGTGCTCGGCGACGTCGGCGAGCTCCGAGCCCGGCGGCACGACCAGCGTGAACAGCTCCACCGTCCGCCGCTCCCCGTCCCTCCCGGTCACGGGCGGGCGCAGGATGTGCACCTCGAGCCCGGCGGCATCGCGACGGTGCCGCGCGGCCAGCCGGTCACGGACCACCACGCTGGGCCGCGGTGGCACGTCCCCGGCCAGCCCGCAGCCGGCCAGCAGGCCTCGCAGCTCCTGCGGGTCCGACGGGAAGACCAGCAGCGCGGCGTGCGAGAAGCGGCAGCGGTCCACCAGGGCCTGCAGCTCCACGGCGTCCAGACCGGGCAGCAGCAGCGGCAACAGGGCGGCGGCGTCCTGCTCCCGGACGAAGTCGACCGTCTCGCGTAAGCGGGCGGCGTCCGGGAGCGTGCTGGCGGCCGTCGGGCTCGGCGCGGTCATCGCGGTCTCCTCCAAGGGGGTTCGAGGGTTCGGGGTTTCGGTGTGCGGACGGAACGGGTGTCAGACGCCGACGTACTGTTCGGCGAACCAGTCCTGGCAGCTGCGCGAGGTGCGCAGCGAGGCGAGACGGGAACGGCGCAGCCGCTCCTGGAACGGCGGGTCGTCCGCGGCCGGGGCCGCGTGCAGCAGCCGGACCATCCAGCGCGAGAACTCCTGCGCGCGCCAGATGTGGTCCAGGCACCGGGCCGAGTACCGGGCCAGCCCCTCCGGGGCGCCGTGCCGCAGGTCGTCGACCAGGGCCAGGCCGAGGAGCTCGGCCTCCAGCACCGCGAGGTTGGCGCCCTTGGCCGCGGACGGGGTGATCAGGCTCGCGGCGTCGCCGGCCAGGAAGAGCGCGCCGTGGCACAGGGGTTCGAGGACGTCGGACTCCAGCTGGACCACCGAGCGGTCGACGAAGCGGCCCCGGCGCAGCGGCCCGAACTCCGCGGCGCGCATCCGCAGCGCCAGTTCGTCCCAGATCTGCTCGTCGGTGCGGTCGCCGGGCGAACTGCCGTGCTCGCACTGCAGGTAGTAGCGGGTGAGTTCGGGGGTCCGCGCCATGTGCCCGGCGAAGCCCCGCCCGTGCACCGCGTAGGCGACGGCGTCCAGACTCGGCGGCGCCTCGGCGAGCAGCCCGAGCCAGGAGACACCGTGGTCCAGGTGGTGGCGGCGGACCGCGCCCGGGGGCAGGGAGCGCCGGGCGGCGCCGTGCCGGCCGTCGCAACCGGCGACGTACCGGCCCCGCCAGTGGCCCGGTCGCCCATCGGCGTCGCGCACGGTGACGGTGGGCCTGGTGCCGTCCATCCCCTGCACGGCCACCGCCTCGGTGCCGAAACGCACCTGGCCGCCCCTGGCCTGATAGACCGTCAACAGATCGTCCACCAGCAGGTGCTGCGGATGGACGGTGTGCGCCTCCCCGCTGCCCAGCGCGCCGTAGTGCAGCCGGAACCGGCCGTCCTCGGTGCGGAACTCGCAGGTGGCGTGGGTGCGTCCACGCCGGTGCAGGCCGTCGGCGAGGCCGTGCCGCTCCAGGATCCGCACCGTGTTCGCGGCGAGGAACCCGGCCCGCTGCCGGGCCCGGAGCTGCTCCCGGCCGGCGCGTTCCAGCACCACGCACCCGACCCCGGCGGCCTGCAGCAGGTTGCCGAGCACCAGCCCGGCCGGTCCGGCCCCCAGGATCACCACCTCGGTGGTGTCGACTGCAGCTTGATCGATCTGACTCTCCGTCACAAGAAGTGGATCATAGGCAGTGGTCGGCCGGCGCGAGCCCCGGTGTTCACCCGTACGCGCGCGCCGGGAGGAGCCGGCGGGCGCCCCTGCCGCAGGCCCGGCGCGCCGGCCCGGCGGCGGGGCCGATGCCGGGCGCAGCCGCCGGGGGAGGGGATCGTACGACCACGATGCGCCGGCCCGCGGCCGGTGACCGCGCCACCCTCCGAACGGTGCCGCCCGGCGTCCTACTCCGAAGGATGACGCCACGGACCGGAGTTGACGCGGCCGGGTGCGGGACGCCGGGCCCCGGCCCACCGGTGCCGGGCCGGCCGGTGCAACCGCCGCGTCGCCATGATCGTCCTTCGCGGACGGGCCCCTACGCACCGGTACGGGCCCCGCAGGAGCCCGTACCACCCCCTACCCGGGCACCCGCGGACCACATCGACACAGCAAGGACGTCCTACATGATCGAGGCGCGCGGCCTCACCAAACGGTACGGCTCCACCACCGCCGTCGACCAACTGTCCTTCCAGGTCCGGCCCGGGGTCGTCACCGGCTTCCTCGGACCGAACGGGTCCGGCAAGTCGACCACCATGCGGATGATCCTGGGCCTGGACACGCCGACCTCGGGAACCGTCACCATCGACGGGCAGCCGTACCGCGAACTGCCGAACGCCGCCCGCACGGTCGGCGCCCTGCTCGACGCGCGCGCGGTGCACGGCGGCCGCGACGCGTACCACCACCTGCTCTGCATCGCCCAGTTGGCGGGCGTGCCACGGCGGCGGGTGGCGGAGGTACTGGACATCGTCGGCCTGACGGAGGTGGCCCGGCGCCGCACCAAGGGCTTCTCGCTGGGCATGGGCCAGCGGCTCGGCATCGCCGCCGCGCTGCTCGGCGATCCCGAGGTGCTGCTCTTCGACGAACCCGTCAACGGCCTCGACCCGGAGGGCATCCACTGGGTCCGCACCCTGATGCGCGCCCTGGCGGCCGAGGGCCGGACGGTGTTCGTCTCCTCGCACCTGATGAGCGAGATGGCGATCACCGCCGACCACCTGATCGTGATCGGCCAGGGCCGGCTCCTCGCGGACATGCCCGTCGGGGAGTTCATCGCCCACCACTCGGCCGGCTACGCCCGGGTCCGCACCCCCGACGCCGCCGGGCGGGACCTGCTCGCCCGGGCGCTGGCCGACGCGGGCGCGGGTACCGAACCGGAGCGGGACGGCGCCCTCAAGGTCACCGGCCTCGACCTGCCCCGGATCAGCGACCTGGCGCACCTGCACGGCGTCCGGCTGTACGAACTGTCGCCGCACCACGCCTCGTTGGAGGAGGCGTACATGCGGCTGACCCAGCACTCGGTGGAGTACCGCTCGGGCCCGGCGTGGACGCCCCCGCCCGCCGGCCCCGACGCCCGCGAAGGCCCGGCCGCCGACCCCCACTCCCACCACCACCGTCACCCGAGCGAGGTCTGACCCGTGTCCAGCACCACCCACCCCGCCCCCGCGGCCCCGCGCTTCACCTCCCCCGTCCCGATACGGCCCGCCCGCCTCGGCC
>NZ_JAIZ01000335.1:13569-18452 GCF_000710465.2 Kitasatospora sp. MBT63
ACGAAGATCCGCAGTCTGCGGTCCACGGTCTGGTCCCTGGGCGTGATGTTCGTCCTGGTCGCCGGCGTCGGGGCGCTGGCCGTCGCGTTCTCCCAGGACAACACCCGTCCCGGCGACGACATCCTCGGCCTCGGCCTCGGCGGGTTCATGGTCGGCCAGATCCCGGTCATCACGCTCGGTGTCCTCACCATCAGCTCCGAGTACGGCACCGGGATGATCCGCAGCACACTGACCGCCTGCCCGCGGCGCGCCCGGATCCTCACCGCCAAGGCACTGGTCTTCTCCGCCCTCGCGCTGGCCCTCGGCACCGCGGCGATCGGCACCTTCACCCTCGTCGCGCTCGCCGTGCTCGGCGGCCGGGCCGGTGCCCAGCCCGCCGACGCGGTCCTGCGCACCGTCCTCGGCGGCGGCCTCTACCTGGCCGTCATCGGACTGATGGCGCTGGCCGTCGGTGCCCTGCTGCGGCACAGCGCGGGCGCCATCAGCGCGATGATCGGCTTCGTCCTGCTGCCGACCATCGTCGGGCTCTTCGCCGGGGAAACCGTGGGCCGGTTCCTGATCACCTACTCCCCGGTGAGCATCTCGGCCTCGCTGTTCGGCAACGGGCTGGACCCGGAGGTGAACGGCTGGCAGCAGCTCGGCTTCCTGGCGGCGCTGACGGCCGCACTCCTGGCGGCCGCCTATGCGGCGGTCTCGCGCCGCGACGTGTAGAGCGTGCCTGACAGATGGCCACCTGGCGGGTTCGCGGAGCCGGAGGGCGAGTGAGGCCGGGGCGTGGCCGGCCCGCCCTTGGGACCGGCCGACCAGTGTCGAGCTGACCTGCACCCCCCGCTCGGCGGACATCACCTTCGGCGAGGTCGCCGGGACCGGCTCCACGGGCACCGGCGACGAGGGGGTGCGTTGGGTCAACGACTCCGTGGGCGGGTTCAGCACGGTGCGCTGCTCGGTGAAGGCGCTGCTGGAGCACGGCATCGAGCTGGACGCGGTCCCCGACCACCACCCGGCGGCCCGACGGGCCGTCCGCACTGGGACCGCCGACGGGTGCAGGAGCTACCCAGGCGGCAGCAGAGTCAGCGGCTCAGGGGAAGGTCACCTGGTAGTTGCCGTCCTTGAGCTCGAAGACGGCAGCACCGGTGACCCCCTGGTAGACGCCCGTGCCACCGGTGACAGTGCCGATGAACTCCTTGGCAGCCGCTTCGTCGGCGGGCACGACCACGGACAGGGTGACCAGGTTGTCCGGGCTGTACTTGACGACGCTGCTGCAGAGCAGCTGGTCGGGGCCGGCCTCGACCTTGCTGCAGGTGGAGTAGAGCGTGCCGAGGGGCTTCTCGTTCCACTGGTCGTTGAACGCCGCCCGGGTGCCGAAGGAGTTGCCCAACTCCTGCGATGCGCTGCCCTGGGGGGGTGTGGTCGCCGGCCTTGACGGTGAGCCACGGGATCGATACGGCCCGGCCCGTGCGCTGCGCGCCGTCCGGGTTCTGACCGTCCGCCAGGGCCGGAGCGCTCATCGCGGCGGCTGCGCCGAGCGCGGCCCCGGCCAGGACGAGGGCGAGCGTGCGCTTGGTGCGCAGGGCATGGAGCATGGAGTCCTCCTCGGACACGTCGGGCCTGCTGCCCGCTTCTGGGCGGTAGTTGAGCACGTCGGAGCCGGCCCGCGCGGTGCCGGCACCTGTCACTTCGGAGGGCGGCCGATGGACCGCTTCCCCTTGGGACGTAAGCGAACCGGTCGCCCATGAACTCCGCCAGGCTGAGCCGTCCGGGCGGTCGCGGCCCTCACCCGAACGCTGACGAGATTCACTCGAAGGTCATGCCGGGTTCTGATGGGGCCGCCATCTGAGGTACTGCGTTCCGCCGGAGGCCGGGTCGAAGGCCAGGTCGCCGAGGCTGCGAGCGGCGAGAAGGCACCGCCGTCCGTCGAGTCGGGCGCCGTCAGTGTCTCGCCGCGGCTCCCCGGTCGGTCGGCAGCTTGAGCGCCACCTGGTCCATCGTGGCCGCACTGCCCAGGTCCGCCTGGACCCACTGCGGGAGCACGCCGTTGCCGCTCCACGGGTAGCCGGCCCGGCTCCCGTCGTTGACGTTCCCGGCCACGTACTGGTCGTCCACGCTGCTCGCGGTCGCTGTCCGCCCAGCGGCGAGGTCGGGCCCGCCCGCTTCGACGAACGCGCCACCCGCTACCGCGCAGGCCTCGTCCTCGCCTCACTCATCCGCCGGCTCCGAGAACCCACCAAGTGATCATTTGTCGGACGGGCTCTAGCGCCGCGACATGTGGTGCGGCGACCTGTGGTGCCGCGACGGGCGTTGACGCCCGCGGCCGGGTCGTGAGGCGCCGTCGGATTCCCGGGCGCCGCCAGTGTCCTCGGCGCCGACCGGTCGTTGTTCAGCGCACGGGGACGCCCCGGACCGCGGCCGGTCGGGCCGCCGGTGGCGCCCGCAGCGCCGCGCGAGGGTGAGCACGCTATCACCCCGGCGGGGGAGAGGTATTCGAAACGGCCCGAATGCGAGGGCCGTCCGGTCGAATGCCCGCTCGAGCCCTGCTCCGACCGGGTGATGTTCCCGAAGTTCCCTGTTGGGAAATGCCTCGGATACGAAGAAGCGCGCGTTCGAAAGGCCTGTCGACTCGATTCAACTGCGTCCCGGTGTCGAATTCCGGCGCATATCGAGGGCTCGATCGCGGGAATTGACTACGCAGCGTAGCCGGTTCCTTGCATTCCGTCGCGGCCTTCTCGTAATGTCTCGCCCCGTCAGGCAGCCGCCTGGCGGGGCCGGTAACGCGCCAGCGAATCGGCCTCATCCTGAATGCCACGAAGGAAGAGAATAGAAATGATCAACCTGTCGCAGCTCCAGTCCGAGACCGCCGAGCTGCTCCCGAAGCGCGAGGCGCTGAGCCGCTTCAGCTTCAACCTGCACAAGACCACCACCGTCACCAAGCACACCGCGACGGTGCACGCCGAGAACAACTCGCTCGCGGTCAACGACCACTCCCGTGACTCGCTGGCGAACTCCGAGGCGAAGCAGGTCATCAACATCAGCCAGTGACACCGGCCGGCAGTACCACCCGGTGACATCCGCGGGAGGCGCGGGCGGCGGCAGAACCGTCCCGGCAGGGCGCCGGGACCGGCGGCCGACCGGACGGCGAACCCGGCCGTGACCTGACCCTCCCGGATGGATGAGCGTTCCCGGCGACGCCAGAATCGTCGCCGGGAACGCCTTCTTCCAGGTCAACGACGGTCAGCCAGGAAGGTAACGTGACCGACCACGGAAGCGGCCCCGGCGGCCGACCGCCCCCCACCCGCAGCCCCTCACCCGCCCGCAGCCCCTCACCGGCCCGGCACCGCCGGCCCCCGCCCGCCGTCGCAGTGCCAGAACCCGCCGCAGTGCCACCGCCGCGGCTCCCGGCCGGCACCGAACTCCTCGGCGAGTACCAGGACTCCGGGTTCACCGAACCCCGCTACCTGGTCAGACGGCCCGACGGCCAGGTGATCCAGCTCAGCCGGCTGCTCTACCTGGTGGTGTGCGCGATCGACGGGTCACGCTCCCACGAGGCGATCGCCCACCACGTGAGCGGCCGGTTCGGCAACGAGGTCAGCACCGGGAACATCGCCTACCTCGTCGAGGAGAAGCTCGACCCGCTGGGCATCACCGCCACCGGGCACGGCCCGACGAGACCGGTGGACCTCCCGGCGACCGACCTCCTCCTCACCCTCAAGTTCCACCGGGTCCTGCTGCGCCGGCCCACGGTGGCCGCGGTGGCCGCCGCGTTCTCCTGGCTCCACCGGCCACCCGCCGTCGCGCTCGTCCTGCTGTCCGCCGCCGCCGCGGACTACTGGCTCTTTGCCCTCCACGGGGCGATGGAGCCCGTGCTGCACACCCTCGAGCAGCCCGTTCTCCTGCTGCTGGTATTCGCCCTCACCGTGCTGTCGACGGTGTTCCACGAATTCGGCCACGCCTCGGGCTGCCGCTACAGCGGTGGAAGTCCCGGCTGTATCGGCTGCGGCATCTACCTGGTATGGCCGGCGATGTACACCGACGTCACCGACGTCTACCGGCTCAAACGCGGCGGACGACTACGGACCGATCTCGGCGGCGTCTACTTCAACGTCGTCTTCATGACGATTCTCTTCGCCGCCTATTTCGGCACCGGACAGGAATTCTTCCTGACGGCCGTGTACCTGACGCATTACGAGATCCTCGAACAGCTGCTGCCGGCGCTGCGCCTCGACGGTTACTACATCCTGGCCGACCTGGCGGGCGTGCCCGACCTCTTCGGCAAGGTCGGCCCGATTCTGCGGAGCATGGTCCCCGGCCGTCCGGTGCCGCCGGAGATCGCCGGAATGAAACGCTCGTCGCGGATCATCGTGACGGGCTGGGTGGTCACCATGGTCCCGCTGCTCGTCGGCGAGATCGCCTACGCCCTGTGGAACCTCCCCCGGCTCCTCTCCACCAGCGTCCGGTCCCTCACCGACCAGCTCGCAGGCACCTACCGGGCGCTCGCCGAAGGCGCCGCGGCGAGCTTCCTGCTCGGGGCGATCGGCTGCGTCATGCTGCTGCTGCCGTCCCTCGGACTGGTCTACCTGGTGCTGCGGCTGAGCGCCCGCGGCCTCCGGGCGGTGCGGCGCAACGCGCGTTCCGGCGGGAGGAGGGCCCGGCTGGTGACGCTGGCAGGGCTCGGTGCGGCGTCCGCCCTCGCGGTCGCCTGGGTGTACGGCATGACGCCCGAACCGCTCCCGCCGCGGCCCCCCGTCGTGCCGGCGCTGCAGCCGAACGTCCCCGTGAACCGGCCGCCCGCCCAGCCGTACGAGGCCGGGCTGCCCACGGTGAAGCCCTCGCACTCCGGGCGGCCGCAGTCCCCGAAGCCGTCCGTGGCCGCCGTCCCGCCGCTGCCG
>NZ_JAIZ01000336.1 GCF_000710465.2 Kitasatospora sp. MBT63
CGGGCCGGTGCGGCGGCGGCCGCCAGCGGCGGGGCGCCGGATCAGCGGGCGCGGCCCCGGGGCTTGAGGGGCGTCGCGGGCAACTGCGGGGCCGGCAGCCGGTCGCCGTCGTAGCCGTGCACCTCGCCGAAGCGGGTGCCGGCCGTCCACTGCTGCTGCGCCTGCCGGATCTCCTCTCCGGTCCGGCCGATGAAGTTCCACCACATGATGATCTTCTCCTGGAACGGTTCCCCGCCCAGGAGCAGGAGCGAGCTGTCGCTGTCTGCGTGGAGCGGGAGTTCGGCGCGGCCGCAGCCGAGGTAGAGCATGGATCCGGGGTCGAGGGGGACGCCGTCGACCTCGGTGCGGCCGCTCATGGTGAGGACGGCGTACTCGAAGTCGGGCTCGAGGGGCAGCCGGTGGCGGGTGCCCTCGCGGAGGGTGAGGTCGGCGCCGACGAGGGGGGTGTGGGTGGTGCCGGGGGAGGTGGCGCCGTCGAGGGTGCCGAGGATGAGGTGGGCGGTGAGGCCGGGGGCGGTGACGACGGGCAGATCGGGGTGGTGTTCGAAGGCGGGGGCGGTGTGCCGGTGGGTGTCGGGGAGGGCGACCCAGAGCTGGGCGCCGTGCAGGAGGCGGGAGTGCCGGCGGGGGGACTCCTCGGAGTGCGAGATGGCGTGGCCGGCGGTCATCAGGCCGAGTTCGCGGGGGCGGACGGTCTGCAGGCTGCCGAGGCTGTCGCGGTGCAGGATCTCGCCCTGGTGGAGCCAGCTGACGGTCTGCAGGCCCATGTGGGGGTGCGGGGGGACCTGCATGCCGGGTTCGTCGGCGATGTCGTCGGGGCCGTAGTGGTCGACGAAGCACCAGGCGCCGACCATCCGCCGCCCGAGGTTCGGCAGCAGCCGCCGTACCACCGTCGACTCGCCGAGCGGTACCGTCCGGGCGGTGAGCAGGTCCTTCACCGGGCCGCCGGCGGCTTCCCGGCCGCACGTGGTGGGGGTGGGCCTGAGGTCGAGGTTGCTCATCCGGGCTCCATCGCCGTCGTCGTGTGCTGCGGCCGGTCACCCGGACCGGTCGAGGTCGATCATCCGCCCGCGCCGGCCGAACGCGAAGCACCCGCCGCCGGGCGCCCCGGCGCTTCTCGCCGCACGCCCCGGTCCGGTGCGCCGGTCAGCCCCGCCCCAGGGCGAGCCCGAGGAACGACAGCACCTCGGGCGCGACCCGGCGCCAGAAGCCCTCGGTGTGCTCGCCGTGCGGGAAGCGCGCCACCGCCGCCCGGGCGGTCAGCGTACGGGCGGCCGGGCAGAACGGGTCCTCGGTACCGCACCAGACCCCGAGCGGGCGCCCGTGCGGCCGGTCGAGGTGCAGCAGCGGCTCGTGCTCGCGCCAGTCGGCCTCGTCGCGGAAGCCGTCGACGGTCCGGGCGTCCGGCCAGCTCCGGAACAGCGCCGGGCTGAGCAGCGCGACCGGGCCGAACTCCGTACCCCGGTCGCGGGCGTACCGCAGCGCGCCGGAGCCGCCCATCGAGATGCCGAGCGCGGCGCCGGGCGGGCGCAGGCCCTGCGCCGCGAGGGCGGCCGGCAGTTCGGAGCGCAGCATCCGCTGCGGGTCGTCGCCGGGCGTGCGCTCGTGCCAGTAGGTGGCGTCCCCGCCGTCGACGGCCACCAGCGCGAACGGCGCGGTGCCCGCCGCCGCGGCGGCCAGGAACTGCGGCAGACCGAGGTCGGCCATCGCCTGCGCGTCGCCGCCGCGTCCGTGCAGCACCACGCAGACCGGCAGTTCGGCGGCGGGCCGGCCGCCGGGCGGCAGCATGGTGATCATCCGGACGGTGCGGCCGCGGGCCGCGGAGCGCAGGTCCACGCCGTGCACGGGCCCGGCCGTGACCTGCGGCACCGTACCGTCGGGCCCGGTCAGACCGAGCGCCCGGCGCAGCCGTACCCCGCCCGGCAGCAGGTCCGCCGCCATCGCCGTGCCCACGGCGCCGCCGGCCACCGCCAGGCCGCCCAGCCCGACGGCGGCCCGCAGCAGCCCCCGGCGCCGCGGCCCGGGTACCGGTGCGGCCGAATCCGACCCGGGCTCCAGGTCCGGTCGCGGTTCGGTCTGTGATCCCTGCTCGTGCACGGCTCCCCCTTGGCATCTCGACGGCGGTCGGCCACCCCACGCGGCCACCCCACGCGGCCGCGTCCCGCGTCCCGCACCCCACGGCCGGTGCCGCGGGCCCGGGACCGACGGGCCGTCAGTGGCGGCAGGCCCAGGGGGCGGTGGCGGTCACGGCCTCGGCCTGGGCCCGCAGGGCGCGCACGGCCTCGGCCGGGTCCTCGGCCCCGTACACCGCGGAGCCCGCGACGAAGACGTCCGCGCCGGCCTCGGCGCAGCGCTCGATGGTGCTCGCGGAGACGCCGCCGTCGACCTGGAGCCACAGGTCCAGGCCGTGCTTGTCGATCAGCTCCCGGGTGCGGCGGATCTTGGGCAGCATGATGTCCAGGAAGGCCTGGCCGCCGAAGCCGGGCTCGACCGTCATGATCAGCACCATGTCGAGCTCGGGCAGCAGGTCCTCGTACGGCTCGATCGGGGTGGCGGGGCGCAGCGCCATCGACGCCCGGGCGCCCTTGGCGCGGATCTCGCGGGCCAGCCGGACGGGTGCGGCGGCGGCCTCGACGTGGAAGGTGACGGAGCCCGCGCCCGCCTCGACGTACTGCGGTGCCCAGCGGTCGGGCTGCTCGATCATCAGGTGGCAGTCCAGCGGGGTGCCGGTCGCCCGGGCGAGCGACTCCACGACCGGGACGCCGAGCGTGAGGTTGGGGACGAAGTGGTTGTCCATGACGTCCACGTGCAGCCAGTCGGCGCCTCGGACCGCCTCGGCCTCCTCGGCCAGGCGGGCGAAGTCGGCGGAGAGGATGCTGGGGTTGATCTGAGCCATTTGAGGGTACCTTCACAACTCGGTGCGGGCGGTCGTCGCTGCCTTCTGGGGGACATCATCTCGCGTACGCGGCCCCGGGCGGGCGGCGGCCCGGTCCCGCGACCCGCGTCGCACCCGACGCGTGCCAGGGCCGCGACCACCGCGGTCCGTTCCGAGAGAGGTGTCCGATGGCCGAGCTGGCTCACCCTGCCCGTGCCCTGTGGTGGCTCTTCGAGCCGGTCCACGCCCTGACCTACTTCTCGCCCGAGGGCCGGGCGGCGTACGAGGCGGCGGGGCTGCGGGGCAGTTGGCGCGGCTACTTCGCCGGGCGGTCGGCGCCGCTCGGGCCGGTGGACGCGGCGCCGGTGATCGCGGCCTTCTTCAACTTCGCGCCCGGCATGGTCGAGCGGGCGCTGCCGGACGTCTGGGGGCGGGCCACCCCTCAGGCCGCGCTGGCGGCCCGGGTCTCGGGGGCGGAGGCGGCGCTGGCGCGGGTCCTGGAGCCGGTGAAGCCGCACCTGATCGACCGCTCGGTGGAGCTGCTGGAGCGGGCGGTGGACGGCCTGGACTGCTGCGGGCGGGTGCTGGCCGCCGCCAACGCCGCCCTGCCGCGTCCCGAGGGCCGGCTGGGCCGGCTCTGGCACGCCACCACCGTGCTGCGCGAGCACCGCGGTGACGGCCACGTGGCCGCGCTGGTCACCGAGGGGCTGGACGGCTGCGAGGCGCTGGTGGTGCGCTGCGCCCTGGACATCCGCCGCGAGGTAATGCAGCCGTACCGCGGCTGGACGGACCAGGAGTGGGAGGCGGCCACCGCCCGGCTGACCGAGCGCGGCTGGCTCGAGGCGGACGGCTCGCTCAGCGCCGAGGGCCGGGCCCGCCACCAGGCCCTGGAGGCGGCCACCGACCTGGCGGCCGCCCGGGTCTGGGCCGATTTCCGGCGGGCCGAGCTCGACGAACTGGCCACCACCCTGCGTCCGATCTCCACCGCCTGCCGGGCCGAGCTCCCGCAGCTCAACCCGATCGGCCTGCCGGTCGGCAGCTGATCCGTCCGCCCGCTCCGCGCGGGGGCGACCCAGTGGGCCCGCCCAGTGACCGGGCCCAGTGACCCGGCTCAGTGGCCCGGCGCCGCGGTCCGCCGTCCGGTGCCTGCGCTGACCCGGCCGCGGCGGGGCGGGCCCAGCAGGATGCCCCGCCCGGCGTAGAACCGCGGCAGGTCCGCCCAGGGCACCCGGGCGTACTGCTGCGACCCGTCCGGGAAGCCGGACGGGTTGTGGATCAGCAGTTCGTCGTCGTTCGCGCCGACCGCGAGCACCAGGTGGCCGCCCTGCCGGGGTGGTTCGGGGTCGAGGGTGCGGATGCTCGGGTGCACCGAGAGCATCAGCAGCCGGCCCTCGGCGATCTGCCCGGCGAGTTCCTCGGCCGGCAGCGGGGAGCGGGCGTCGGCGTACAGGCCCCACCGGGTGCGCACGTACTCGGCGAACGGCCGGTGCAGCAGCCCGTCGAGCCGGCCGTCCGGGTGGCGGACGTACGCCCCGGCGGCCAGGCACTCCTCGGCCAGCCGGATCGAGGCGGGGGCGACGCCCCACCAGAAGTCGAGGGCCATCCGCAGGCAGGCCATCCCGCAGATCCGCCAGGACCAGTACTCGTACTCGTCCTCGCCGGCCGCGCCGGAGCGTTCCCACAGCGGGTCGTCACCGGCCCGGACGGTGCCCGCCAGGATGTCCGGCACCAGCTCGGGCGACTCCCACTGGGAGTAGTACGGGACCTGATTGATGATCGGCTTCACCCCGCCATCCTGACGCGTCCGGGCGCCGATGCCCGGTAACCGCGCAGCGGGGCCGGTGCGCCGGGGTGCGGCGGCCCCGCCGGGCGGGCGCGACCGGGCGGGGTGCTCCCGGTGGTGCCGGCCGCCGGGCGGACCCGGCGGCCGGTACCGGGCCCGGTCGGCTACCAGGCGTAGTCCTCCGGGGCGGTACGGCGGCCCGGGAAGATCTCGTCCAGCCGGTCGAGGGTCTTCTGGTCGAGCGTCACGTCCAGCGCCCGGACGGCCGCGTGCAGCTGGTCCAGGGTGCGCGGGCCGACGATCGGGGCGGTGACGGCGGGCCGGGCGAGCAGCCAGGCCAGCGCCACGTCGCCGGGCTCGTGGCCGAGTTCGGCGGCCAGGTCCTCGTACGCCTGGAGCTGCGGGCGCTTGGACTCCAGCGTCTCGGCGGAGCGGCCGGTGGAGCGGCGCACGCCCTGGGCCTCCTTGCGCAGCACGCCGCCGAGCAGTCCGCCGTGCAGCGGGGACCACGGGATCAGGCCGAGGCCGTACTCCTGGGCGGCCGGGATCACCTCCAGCTCGACGTTGCGCTCCAGCAGGTTGTAGATCGACTGCTCGCTGGTCAGGCCGAGGAAGTTGCGGGCCTTGGCCGTCTCCTGGGCGCGGGCGATGTGCCAGCCGGCGAAGTTGCTCGAGCCGACATAAATGATCTTGCCCTGGGCGACCAGCACCTCCATCGCCTGCCAGATCTCGTCCCACGGCGTGGCCCGGTCGACGTGGTGCATCTGGTACAGGTCGATGTGGTCGGTCTGCAGGCGGCGCAGGCTGGCGTCGACCGCGCGGCGGATGTTGAGCGCCGAGAGCCGGCCCTCGTTGGGCCACTCCCCCATGTCGCCGTAGAGCTTGGTGGCGATCACGGTCCGCTCGCGGCGGCCGCCGCCCTTGGCGAACCAGCTGCCGATGATCTCCTCGGTACGGCCCTTGTTCTCACCCCAGCCGTAGACGTTGGCGGTGTCGAAGAAGTTGATGCCCTGTTCGTGGGCGGTGTCCATGATCTCGTGCGCGTCGGCCTCTTCGGTGTGCGGGCCGAAGTTCATGGTGCCGAGGCACAGGCGGGACACGGTCAGGCCGGTACGGCCGAGGTGGGTGAACTCCATGTCCGTCAGCCTCTGCCGCACCGGCTGCTTTGTCCAGTACCGATCGGCGACGGGGGTGTGCCGGATTCGTGGACAGGCTGACGGAGTGTCACTAATGTCCAGCACGGGGGAATCGGCAGGTTCGAACGGATGGGGGGACCATCGGTGTACACGGTTGCGGGTCAGCAGTACACGGGACAGGAACTGCTCGCGAAGCTCCGGGAGTTGGCGGACGACGAGGCGATCGGCGTGGTCTGGCACGACGGCTACGTCGCCGCCCTGCCGGAGCTGGCGCAGGCCGGACGGACGGTGTTCGCCTCGGTGGACGCGGTGCTGCTCGGCCTCGGCGGATGTCTCACCGGCCGGAGCGTCTACGCCTACGCGTACCGGGCGCAGGTGGACCTCACCGCCCGCAGGCTCCTCGCCGGGGGCCCGGAGTTCGAGAACTCCGGCCGGGACAAGGCCTTCAACCGGCTGAACTGGGTGCAGCAGGGCCACGGCGACGACGCCTACCTGAAGCTGCGCGACGGCAGGTCCCCGTACGACGCGGTGCGCGACCTGGTGGACAACTCCGGTGGCTGGACGCTCGACTGCGCCACCTTCGTGCAGGCCGTGCAGCTCGGTGCGTGGGCGGCGGCGGTCGGCCGGGCGGAGTTCGACCGGGCGGCGCGGCAGCCGTTCACCCTCAAGGACCACGGGTCGACCGGGCTGAGCCACCACAAGCTCTGGTTCAAGAAGGCGTTCGGCTCCCCGTACCGGCTGCGCACCCCCGCCACCGACCGTTCCAGGGCGCAGGAGCCGGTCGCCGACGTCACCGACCGGCAGCTGCTGGCGTCCGCTCCCCCGGGCAGCCGGGTGGCCTTCGTCAACTCCGACCCGCAGGCCGAGGGCGGCGACTTCGAGCGCGAGAACACCCTCAAGCTGCCCGACGGCACGTACGCCTCGCACCCGTTCGGCATCCTGTCCGCCGCGGACATGAAGCGCGCCCTGGCCCTGCAGACCGTGCTGCGCTACGGCGAGGAGATCGACGCCACCCTCGCCCGCGCGGAGGCCGGCGAGCACGGGTCGATCACCGCCGAGGAGGCGGGCACCGCCAAGGCCGAACTCGACCGGCTGGTCGCCGGCGGCGACCGCACGGCCCTCGCCGAGTGGATCCTCGACCACCGGACCTGGACCGAGAACCTGCTCTACGACGACCTCGCCGAGTACGTCGAGGATTTGGTCTACCTCGGCGAGGTGGAGATCTACACCATCACCCCGGAGACCACCGCCCGGCAGTGACCCGCCGGCGCCGGTGCTACGGCCGGGCCGCCACCGCGGTGGCGGCCCGGCCGCGGGTCAGCCGGTGCGGCGCAGCAGGGCCAGGTACATCGCGTCGGTGCCGTGCAGGTGCGGCCAGAGCTGGACGTCCGGGCCGTCGCCGAGCGCGGGGAGTCCGGGCAGCAGCGGCCGGGCGTCGATCCACTCCACACCGGGTTCCTCGCGCAGCACGTCGTCGACCACGGCCCGGGTCTCGGCCAGGTGCGGCGAACAGGTGGCGTACCCGACCACGCCACCCGCCCGGGTGGCCCGGATCGCGGTGCGCAGCAGGTCCCGCTGGAGCGGCCCGAAGCCCGCGATGTCCTCCGGCCGGCGCCGCCAGCGCGCCTCGGGGCGGCGGCGCAGCGCGCCGAGACCCGAGCAGGGGACGTCGACCAGGGTCCGGTCGAAGGAGCCCTCGCGCCAGGCGGGCCTGGTGCCGTCGGCGGCGATCACGGTGTACGGGCCGGGGTTGCCGTCCAGGGCGCGGGCCACCAGCCGGGCCCGGTGCGGCTGCTTCTCGGAGGCGACCAGGGCCGCGCCGCGCTGCGCGGCGAGGGCGCCGAGCAGGGCGGCCTTGCCGCCGGGGCCCGCGCAGCCGTCCAGCCAGAGCCGGTCGCTGCCCTCCAGCGGGGCGGCGGCCAGGGCGAGGGCGACCAGCTGGCTGCCCTCGTCCTGGACACCGGCCCGGTTCTCCTTCACGGCGTCGATCCCGGCCGGGTCGCCGCCCTCGGCGAGCCGCAGCGCGTACGGGGACCAGCGGCCGGGTTCGGCCTCGGGCAGCGCGGCGGCGATCTCCTCGACCGTGGCGCGGCCGGGGCGGGCGATCAGGGTGACCTCGGGGCGCGCGTTGTCGGCCGCGAGCAGTTCCTCCATCGCGCTGCGCCCGCTTGCGTCCGGCTGCCAGCGGCCGAGCGAGTCCCACAGCGAGGAGACCACCCAGCGCGGGTGCGAGTGCAGCACGGCGAGGTGGTCCTCGGCGTCCTGGTCGTACGGCGGGGCGACCTGCTGCAGCCAGGCGTCCAGGTCCTGGGCGCTGATCTTGCGCAGGACGGCGTTGACGAACTTGGCCCGGCCGTCGCCGAGCACCACCCGGGCCAGCTCCACGGTGGCGGAGACGGCGGCGTGGCTGGGGATGCGGGTGGCGAGCAGCTGGTGCGCGCCGAGCGAGAGCACGTCCAGCACCGGCGGGTCGACCTCGCGCAGCGGGCGGTCGACGCAGGCGGCGATGATCGCGTCGTAGCTGCCCTGCATCCGCAGCGTGCCGTAGACGAGCTCGGTGGCGAGGGCCGCGTCGCGGCGGTCCATCCCCTTCTGCTCGGCCTCGCGCAGCAGCGAGGGCAGGATCAGGTTGGCGTACGCGTCCCGCTCGTCGACGGCGCGCAGCGCGCGGAAGGCGACGATCCGGGCCGGGTCCTTCTTCGGGCGGCGGTGCGGGCGGGGGGCGCGCTTGGCGCTGGGGGTGGTCACTGGTGCCTCAAGGTGCTACGGAATCAACGGATCGGACGGTTTCGGGGCGGACGGGGTTTCGGGGTGGACGGGCGGACCGGGGCCGCGGTGTCACCGGCCCAGCAGTTCGCCGGACTCGATCCGGACCCCACGGGCCCAGTCTGCCGCCCGCATCGGCTTCTTGCCCTGCGGCTGGACCTCGCCCAGCTCGACCTCGTGGCTGCCGGTGCCGACCCGGACGCTGTTCTTGCTCACGGCGAGCTCGCCGGGGGCCAGCTCCGAGCTCCCGGTCAGCAGCGTCACCGGGCCGGACACCTTGAGCCGCTCGCCGCGGAAGGTGGTCCAGGCACCGGGCGCGGGGGCGCAGCCGCGGACCAGCCGGTCGACCCGCAGCGCCGGGTGGGACCACTCGATCCGGGCGTCCTCGACGTTGATCTTCGGGGCCAGGGTGACGCCGTCGACGGGCTGCGCGACGGGCCGCAGCGAGCCGTCCGCGATGCCGTCCATGGTGGCGGTCAGCAGCCGGGCACCGGAGTGCGAGAGCCGGGTGAGCAGTTCGCCGCTGGTGTCGGCCGGGCGGATCTCCTCGGTGACCACGCCGAACACCGGACCGGAGTCCAGCCCCTGCTCGATCAGGAAGGTGGACGCGCCGGTCACCTCGTCGCCGGCCAGCACCGCGTGCTGCACGGGGGCGGCGCCGCGCCACGCGGGCAGCAGCGAGAAGTGCAGGTTGACCCAGCCGTGCACGGGGATCTCCAGCGCGCCGGGGCGGATCAGCGCGCCGTACGCGACCACCGGGCAGCAGTCCGGCGCCAGTTCGGCCAGCCGGGCCATGAACGCGGGCTCGCTCGGCCTGGCCGGCTTGAGGACCTCGATCCCGGCCTCCTCGGCGCGCTGGGCGACCGGGCTGGCGACCAGCCTGCGCCCGCGGCCGGACGCGGCGTCGGGGCGGGTGACCACCGCGACCACCTCGTGCCGGTCCGAGGCCAGCAGGGCGTCCAGGGCGGGAACGGCGACCTCGGGGGTGCCGGCGAAGACGAGGCGCATGGGTGCCTTTCTGCAGAGGGGCAGGGGTCAGCGGGCGGGGCGGGCGGGTGTCCGGCC
>NZ_JAIZ01000337.1:0-7560 GCF_000710465.2 Kitasatospora sp. MBT63
CCGGGGGCGGGGGTGGTGGTCAGGCCGCGGTGGCGAGGGTCCGGATGCGGTGGAGCTCGGTGAGGATGTCGTCCAGGGTGCGGCAGTCCGGTCCGGTGAGGGCCGGGCCGTGGGCTCCGGGGGCTGCGGCGTCGGGGGCGGCGGCGTCGGGGGCGGAGGTGGGGTGCCGGGCGCCGTTCTCCAGGGCGTCGGCCATCGCGTCGAGGGCCGCGGTGACCTGACGGGCCGCCGGGCCGGCCGGCCGCGGGGAGCCGTGTTCGATCCGGACGGCGCAGGCCGTGGCGGCGTCGGCGATCCGCTCGGCGCCCTCGGTGACCTTCAGCCAGTCGAGAGCGGGCCCGGCGGTGAGCTCCGCGGCGGCGCCCTCGGCCGCGGTCCTGGCCTCCGCGAGCGCGTGGTAGGCGGAGCGGCGCAGCTCGGTGCGGGTCTGCGGACCGGGGGCGTCGGTCAGGACGTGGTCGAGGTAGCTGCGGGTGCGGCGCAGGGCCTGCGCCGAGCGGTGGCCGACCCGGGCCCGGGTGTCGGTGAGCCTCGGCAGATGGCCGGCGAGCAGGACGATGGCGCAGGCCAGTGCCGTGTCGGCGAGCCGGGAGACGGCGGCCTGGCGGTCACCGGCGGCGGAGACGAAGGCCAGGACGGTGACGGTCACCGCGGCGGTCTGCAGGGCGAAGTGCCGGGCGGCGAGCGGCAGCAGGGCTCCGGCCACGGCGACGGTCGCCACGGGCAGCCAGGGCCGGTCGGTGGCGGCGGTCAGCGCGGCGAACAGCACCACCCCGAGCGCGGTGCCGGCGAAGCGGTTGACGACCCGCGAGAACAGCGGCCCGAAGTCGGGTTTGACCAGGAACGCGGCGGTGGCCGGCAGCCAGAACCAGTGCTCGGTGTGGAGCAGCAGGGCGGCGGCCGTACTGGCGGTGACGCAGACGGCAACCCGGGCGCCGTACTCGCGGCCTGCCGGGCTCGCCGGGTGGATGCCGCGCGGTCCCCGGCGCGGGGTCGGGCGGTCGGGAGCGGGTGTGCCGGCGAAGACCAGACCGGCCTGCAGCACGGCCCGGTCGAAGGCGGTCCGGGCCGGGGTGTCGGAGTTCGGGGCGGGCAGGACACCGGGGTTCCTGCCCGCGCGGACGGCGGCGGCCAGGCGGCGGGGGCCGGTGGGGATCCGCTCCGGCAGCCGCTCGCCCTCCCAGAGCAGGGCGACGCTCGCCTCGCACAGGGCGGCCGCGGCGGCCAGCCGGGCGGCCAGCGTGGCCACCTCGGTACGGGTGGCGGCCCGGGCCGGCAGCGGGAGCACGCGGCGCAGCCGCAGGGCCTGGTCGGCCCGGTCGAGGGCGGCCGTCAGGCGGCGGCGGGCGGGTTCGGCGGCGGGGGTGCCGACTGCGTCCAGCGCGTCGGCGAGGGCGTCGAAGACGGCGGCCACCGCGAGGCGTTCGCCGGCCGCCGGGCGCCCGGGGCGCACGGTGGAGAGCAGGCGCAGCAGCATCAGCCAGCCGGCTCCCGCGAGGAACCAGGCCGCTCTGGTCCAGCCGGGCAGCGCGATCGACATGCCGCTGCCGACCGCGGTGAGGACCAGCAGTTGCAGGGCGGCCGCCGAGCAGACCGGACCGGCGACGCTGGCGGCGCCACAGAGCAGTCCGACCGTCAGCAGCAGCGGCAGCGCCCACCAGCCGGTCGCGAAGCCGAGCAGCAGGCCGAGCGCGCCGCCGAGGGCGGGTACGCCGGCCTGGACGGCGGCCACCCGTCGGGTACCGGACCGGTCGTTGATCCCGGCGAAGAGCGCACCGAGTCCGGCGAGCAGTCCCACCTCGGGACGGCCGGCGGCCAGTCCGGCGCCGAGCAGCGGTCCCATGCCGAGGGCGCCGCGGGCCATCGCGCTCCACGGGACGGGGCCGCGCTGCCAGCGCAGCGGGTGGGCCAGCCAGTCGGGTGTGCGGCGGCGCTCTGCTCGGGGCACGGTCCTCCTCGCGTCCGGGTGCTGCCGCTCGAGCCTAACCGGGCCGGTTGTCGCCGCTGATGCGGGCCGGTTACGCGCGCATGACGGCCCGGACTGGTCCGCGCGGGACCGCTCCGCGGCGGCCGTCAGCGGCCGCGCGGGCCCGCCAGGGGACGGGTCAACCACCAGGGCCACGCACCCCGGGCACGACCCGAACGGCACCCGCTCCCGGCGCCGCGGGCGTCAGCGGTCGGGCGGGGTGTCGGTGGCGGCGATCGGGCGGTCGGTGGCGGCCACCGGGTCCGGGAGGGCGGTGGAGCCGGTGAGGTAGCGGTCAACGGCGGCGGCGACCGAGCGGCCCTCGGCGATGGCCCAGACGATCAGCGACTGGCCTCGGCCCGCGTCGCCTGCCACGAAGACCCCGTCCGGCCCGGCGGCGTAGCCGCGGTCCCTGGCCAGCCGGCCGTCCGCGTCGAGGGTGAGGCCGAGCTGGCCGATCAGCGGGCTGTCGGGCTGCGGGCCGCGGAAGCCCAGGGCGAGCAGCACCAGCTCGGCCGGGAGGGTCCGGCCGGTGCCGGGGCGGGGGCGGCGGTCGGCCGGTTCGGCCTCGGCCAGCCGCAGGGCGCGGACCCGGCCGAGCCGGTCGCTCTCGAAGCTGACGGTGACGGCGGAGTAGATGCGCGGGTCGCCGGACAGGGCCACCGCCTCCTCGTGCGAGGCGGTCAGCCGGTGGACCTTGGGGTGGACCGGCCAGGGCTGGGCGGCGGAGCGGGCGTCGCCGGGCTGCGGGTTGATGTCGAGCTGGGTGACCCGGGCGGCGTGCTGGCGCAGTGCCGTGCCGAGGCAGTCGGCGGCAGTGTCGCCGCCGCCGACGATCACCACCTGCCGGCCGGCCGCGGACAGCGGTGAGTCGGCGAGGTCGCCCTCGACCACCCGGTTGGCCAGCGGCAGGTACTCCATGGCCTGGTGGACGCCCGCCAGCTCCCGGCCCGGGACCGGCAGCTCGCGCCAGGCGGTCGCACCGACCGCGACCACCACCGCGTCGTGGCGGGCCCGCAGGTCGGCGGCGGTCAGGTCGGTGCCGATCTCGACGCCGGTGCGGAACAGGGTGCCCTCGGCGCGCAGCTGGTCGATCCGCCGGTCCAGGTGGTGCTTCTCCAGCCGGAAGGAGGGGATGCCGTAGCGCAGCAGTCCGCCGAGCCGGTCGGCCCGCTCGTAGACGGTGGTCTGGTGGCCGGCCCGGGTGAGCTGCTGGGCGGCGGCCAGGCCGGCCGGGCCGGAGCCGACCACGGCGACGGTGCGCCCGGAGAGGTACTCGGGCGGGCGTGGGGCGGCCAGGCCGAGGGCCCAGGCCTGGTCGGCGATGGCGGCCTCGACGTTCTTGATGGTGACCGCGTCGCCGCCGGCGACGGCGAGCACGCAGGCGCTCTCGCAGGGGGCGGGGCAGAGCCGGCCGGTGAACTCGGGGAAGTTGTTGGTGGCGTGCAGGCGGTTGGCGGCGCTCTCCCAGTCGGCGTGCGACACCAGGACGTTCCAGTCCGGGATGAGGTTGCCGAGCGGGCAGGCCCGGTGGCAGAACGGGATGCCGCAGTCCATGCAGCGGTCGGCCTGGCCGCCGACGATCGGCAGCAGTCCCCGTTCGGCGTTCACCTCGGCCCAGTCCTGGACCCGCTCCCGCGGTGCGCGGCGTTCGCGCAGAGTGCGCGGGGTGGTGAGGAATGCCTTCGGATCGGCCATCGGCCGCCTCCGTCGTCCGCGCTGATCCCGTGTCCTGCGCCCTCGCCCGGGCGGGGGCTGCGCCCCGGCCGGACGTGGTCCGCGCTGTGGCCGGACGGGATGAGGGGCGCGTCAGGCCGGTCCCAAGCTGCGCCGGGCAGACGGTCGGGTCGTACGCGGCGTGTCCAGCCACCATACGTCCGTTCGGGTGGCTCTTCGAGGGCTCGGCCGCCGGCCCCGCGCGGGGCCGGCGGCTGCCGGTCGGCGGGGCCGGTGACGGGCCGGTGACGGCGCGGTCAGCGGCTGCGGGCGCCGGCCGCGAGCGGGCGGCAGAGCAGCACGTCCGGGACGCCGCCGTGGACCCAGCGCCAGGTATAGGCGACGCCGGCCAGGTACTCGTCGTCGGCGCACTGCCCCTTGTAGTAGCCGGGTGCCCAGTCGCTGCCGGTGGAGCCGCCGGTGGCGGGCCGGTTGTCTCCGTGGTCGAACCAGACGAGCCGGCCGCCGGTGGGCAGTGCGGACGCGGCGGTGGCGCACAGCAGCGAGCCCATCGCGCTGCCGCGCACGCTGTACCCGGTGGCGAAGGTGCCGTCGGGGCACTGCAGCTTGTTGTAGCCGGGCGCCCAGTCACCGCCGGTCACGTACCGCTCGTCGGAGACCACCTGGTACGCCGAGCCGGTGCGGGCGGGGCCGCCGGCGTCGGTGCACAGGCCGCGGCCGTCGCTGCGGCCGAGGCCGGTCAGCCGCTGGGTGTCGGGGCAGCTGCCCTTGCGGGCGCCGCGGTCCCAGTCGGGGAGGGCCAGCATCCGGGCCGAGGTGTCCTGGTCGGCGTGGTCGAGGTCGAGCATGTTCCAGCGCGGGGTGGGCGCCACCGGCCCGCTGCGGCCGGGGGTGCCGACCAGCCGGTGCCAGTCGGCGGCCCGCCAGTCCCCGGGATCGTCGATGCCGAGCCTGGCGCCGTTCGGGTCGTACGAGAGCAGCGCCCAGCTGTCCAGCGGTGCGCCGTCGCGGGTCCAGCCGACCAGCGGCCAGATCGCGAAGTCGGCGTCGGCGGCCAGCAGGATGTCGGTGAAGGTGTGGAACCAGGCCTGTTCCTTGGGGTCGGTGGAGCCACGGCCGCCCGCGCCGAACTCGCTGATCCACACGGGTGCGGTGAAGTGCTGCCCGGTGCGGGTGACGAACAGGGCCTCCTGGTCGACCACCTGGGCGAGCTGGGCGGGGGTGAGGTCCTGGTAGCGCGGGTCGTGGGTCTCGCCGAGGCCGGTGGCACCGCTGTGGTTGGGGCCGGTGTAGGCGTAGAAGTGCGCCGCGTAGACCAGCTTGTCGGAGCGGATCAGGGTGTTGGAGAGGTTCTGCACCGCGGTGAGCATCGGCCGGCCGTGCGGCAGGCCGTCGAGCGGGATGCCCTGCCAGTTGATGCCCTCCATCACGATCAGCAGATCGGGGTCGGTCTGCAGGATCCGGTTTCCGGCGGCTTCGAAGGCGGCGTACTCGTCGTGGGCGTCGCCCCAGCCCCAGTTGGGGTCGTCCCAGGTGTCGCGGCGGACCTCGTTGCGCAGGTCGGCGCCGACCACCCGCTTGTCGGCGCGGTAGCGCTCGGCCATGAACACCCAGTCGGCGATCCACTGTTCGGTGGACTGGCCGCTGTTCCAGCGTTCGTTGCCGTCCAGGCCGCAGCACCAGCGGGCGGTGGTGGTGTGGTCGTTGAGGATGACCGCGAAGCCGTCCGCGGTGAGCGCGGCGACGACCGCGTCGAAGACCTGCAGCGGGGTCTTGCCGCGCAGCTGCGGGTTGGCGGCGACGGCGGTGTCGGGCACCGGCGTGGTGTCGTGGATCAGGGCGTTGGAGAACGGCAGCCGGATGCTGTTGATCCCCAGGGCGTGGAAGTCGGCGAGGATCCGGGCGACCGGCGCGCGGTCCAGGCCGAGCGGCATGCTGTTCGACGGCTCGCCGTGCTCGTGCGAGGCCGGGTCGGCGATGTCCCCGCTGCCGGTCCAACTGCCTTGGGCACCCTCCCAGTTGCCGGAGCGGAGCTTGAAGCGGCCGCCCGTCGCGTCGACGACGTACCGGCCGCTGGTGCTGAGCGGGCCGGTCCAGGAGGCCGCCAGGGCGGCACCGGTGAGCGGCACCGACCGGTCGGCGGCCGCCGCCCCGCCCACCGGCCCGGCGGCACCCACGGCGCCGCCGGGGAGGGCGATCAGGGTGGCAAGCGCCGCGAGGACGGCGAGCGTACGGGTGAGGAGTTTCAGCATGGCCGACCCCGGGATGGTGGGTGACGATGGAATGTGATGATCTCCGTTCGGCTACCCGCAGGTAACGCGACGATTATCCACACGCCGGCCCGCCGCGCCTAGGGTGTTGACGTAACGTCAGCAAGCCGCGCTCCACCGACCCGGGGTCAGGGCCGGCATCAGCTCCGGAAGGTGATCGCGGCGCCCTCCCGGGCGGCCTGCTGGGCGGTGTAGGTGACGTCGTGGACGGTGTGTCCGGCCGGGTCGAGCAGGGTGATCCGGCCGCCCTTGTTGCCGAGCTGCAGGCCGTCACCGGTGGGGACGGTGAGGGTGGCACCCGGTTCGAGCCGCTGGGCCGGCAGGCCGACCCGGCGGTGCTGGGCGTCGGCGAGCTGCCAGTGCGCCAGGTCGACGGCGGCCGGGGAGTCGTTGACCACGGTGACCGTCTCCGCCCGGCCGTCCGGGCCCGCCGGGTTGACCAGCGCGGCCAGGATCCGCAGCGCCTGCCCGGGCGCGCCCGGTCCGGGGTCGGCCGGTCCGGGGTCGCCGGGGCGCGGGTCGGGGACGCCCGGCAGGGCGTGGCCGGTGGTGTCGTCGGTGTGCCAGGACTGGGACTGGAAGGCGAGGAAGACCGCGACCCAGCGCGACTCGGCCGGGATGTGCAGCAGCAGCGCGCCGTCCTGGCGGACGCCGTCGTCCCGGCGGTGGCCCGGGTCGTTGCCCTGGTTCATGTGGATGTCGTGCACGCCGTTGCCCGGCAGGAAGCCGAAGACCTTGTCCGGCAGGTGCGCCTCGGTGGGCCAGCGCTGCCCGAAGACGTACACCGTGGCGGCGGTGTCGGCGAGCGCCCGCAGCACGTGGCGGTCGAGCAGGTCGGCGAGGTCGTTGTCCTCGCCGGGCAGCTCCGGCGGCAGGACCCGCAGCGCGGCGCGGTCGAACAGGCCGCCGCGGACGAAGTCCAGGCCCCCGCCGCCGTCCTGCGCGGACAGCTCGCGCCAGCCGGACGCGGGCGCCGGGAGCTGCGCCAGGAGCGGGTGCCGGAAGTCCTCGTCGACCACGAAGAGCAGCTCGGACGGGGCCTGGTCGGAGAGCACGTTGACGGCGGCCCGGTAGTCGGTGCCCCCGGCGTCGCGCAGGTGCAGCTGGTAGTGGGGGGTGTCGGTGGCACCTTCGCGGCGTCTCGCGACGAGGGTGGCTGCCAGGACACCGTAGTGCTGCAGGGGCATCTGTCGTCCTCGGTCCGGGGGCGTCCGGGCGCTGCGCCCGGCGGGTCGTCAGGAGCCCTTCCCCGCTGGGCGCGCCCGGCACCTTGCCGAGGCTCAACGTTCGGGTGAACCTTCTGCGCCCCGGTTCACGCCCCCGGTTGACGCCCCGCCGGGACCCGCGGCCCGGGCGCCGGGTGCCGGCGCCCGGCCGCGACCTCGGTGGCCAGCGCGGCCAGCGCCGCCGGGGCGCCCCGCTGCCCGCGGATGCCGGGGAAGGCGTTGACGTCGACGATCAGCGGTCCGCCCGCCACGTCCAGCACGTCCACGCCGTAGACGTCGAGCCCGAAGGTCCGGCCGACCGCCAGTGCCAGGTCGGCGTACCCGGCGGGCAGCCGCTCCACCCGGCGGTGCGGCAGCGGGCCGCCGTCCGCCAGCTCGGAGCGGCGCAGCTCGGCGAAGGGCTCGCCGTCGACCACCCAGA
>NZ_JAIZ01000337.1:7638-9612 GCF_000710465.2 Kitasatospora sp. MBT63
GTGGTCCCAGCCGTCGCCGGGTGCCAGGTCCTGGACCACCACCGGCTCCTGCAACCACCGGGCGGCCAGCCGGGCGGCCTCGGCGCCGGTGGTGACCCGGGCGACCAGGTCGCCGCGGCGGCTGTGGCGGCTCTTGACCACCAGCGGCCCGCCGTGGGCCGGCCAGTCGGCGGCGAGGACGGCGAGGGTGGCGCTGCGGGTCGGCGCGAACGGCAGTCCGGCCCGCCCGGCCTGGTCGGCCATCGCCAGCCGGTCCTGGCAGAAGGCGGTGGCGGCCGAGGAGTTGAGGACGGGCACGCCGAGCTGTTCCAGGGCCGCCGCGAGGGCCAGTGCGGCGGGGGTGCGGGCCTTGAGCAGGTAGACGTCGGCCGGGTCGGCGGGGCGGTCCGCGTCGGGCGCCGTCACCTCCACCGTGTGGCCGGCCGCGTGCAGCAGGGCGGTGGTGGCGGTGAGCAGCGGGTGGTCGGGGGCCGGGGTGATCAGGCCGATCCTCACCGGCCGCCGCCGAGCGCGGCGGAGGAGGGCACCAGCCGGGCGCCGGGGACGGAGGGCCAGGCGGAGCCGCTGCGGGCCAGCCGGACCACCGCGCCGGCCACGGTGTCGACGGCGTCGGGCACCTGCCGGAAGCTCGGGAAGTCGTTGACGTCGACCACCACCGGTCCGTCGGGGCCGAGCAGCACATCGACGCCGTACAGGTCGAGGCCGAACACCTCGCCGACCTGCGCGGCCACCGCGGCGACCTCGGCGCTGAGCGCCACCGGCCGTTCCCGGTGCGGGTGGTGCGGGTGCAGCGGGGAGGTCCGTTCGGTGGCGAACAGCTCGCCGCCGGCGCAGTAGACCTTGAGGTCGAGGCCGGGGTTGGCGATGTACGGCTGCGCGATCAGCAGCCCCTCCCCCGCCAGGTCGGCGGCGAGTGTGGGCAGTTGGTCGGGGCGTTCGACCAGGTGGACGGCGCGCCCGGAGCTGCCGTCGGCGGGCTTGACCACCAGCGGGTAGTGCTGCTGCGGTATCAGCGCGAACTCGGCGGGGTCGGCCGCCGCCCAGGTCTGCGGCACGGGCAGGCCGTGGTGGGCGGCGATCACGGCGGCCTGGGCCTTGTCCCGGACCGGTCGGATCGCGCGGGCGTCGTTGACGGTGGTCAGGCCGAGCCCGGCGGCGGCCTCCAGCAGGCCGAGCCCGGGGCCGCCGGAGACCGTCTTGAGCACCCAGGCGTCGTGCTGTCCGGACCGCACCAGGGCGCCGAGGTCGAGCAGCGAGCCGCCCGGCCGCAGGACGTCGACCCGGTGGCCCCACTCGGTCAGCCGGCGCACCACGTCGAGCGGCATGCCGTCGTTCCGGTAGTGCTCCTCGACCAGGAAGCAGAACCTCATCCCGTACAACTCCTGTCCCCCCGCGATTCCGCGGCTCCGGTGTAGCGCCTCAGGATGCCACGGATCGGCCCGGCAAGATCGCCCGGTACGTCCCGGAACGGCCACAGCCGGGTCACAGCGCGGCGGCTCCGGCGCGCGGCGGCTCCGGCCGCGCCCCCGCGCCGCGGGCTCGGGAGCGGGGGTGCTGCGTGCACGAAGGCGGCGCGGCGGCCGCCGCGGCCGGTCACGGAACCGTCCGGAAACCGTCGGCGCAGGCCACAGCCCTGTCACGGGCCGCAACGCCGCGGTCCCCGGCCATTACCCTCTCTTGGGAAAGCCTTTCCCGCGGGGAGGGGACCCGGGTACCGAAGGAGGGGCGGTGCGCGAATCCGTCAGGCCCGCTCCGGCGCCCGGCCGCACCGGCGGCCGGCCCGGTCCGCGTGGGGCGCTGCGCCCGCGCGGGCTGCACGACCTGCGCGAGGGGCCGGTGCCGGTGGCCCTGCACTACCCGCCGGACGACCTGGTGGTGGTCTCCGGCCTGCCCGGCAGCGGCAAGAGCACCCTGCTGCGGCGCTGCGCGCGCGGCCCGGTGATCGACTCCCAGCACGTCCGCGAGCGGTACCGG